>JAEEML010000055.1 GCA_016283195.1 Deltaproteobacteria bacterium
CCCTGCACCGCTCAGGGAAAGTGTAAAGCCGGACTTACCTGTATTGAGCAAATATGCCAAAAAGAGTGCACTCTCGATGAGGATTGCGGCGACCCGGCGCTAATCTGCGACAAAAAAATCTGCGCCGATAAGCCGGATACCCCAATCGGGCCCAGCGGCCGCGAAGAGGCCAAAATGGGCCCGGGCGGCCTTTTGACTCCCGTCTCCGGCCTGGTAACAGGCAGCCGCTTTAAAGTGCGCGTCATGGGCGGCGCCGTACAGGGACAAATAGCTAACGAGCAAAATAGCGCGCGTATTGATAGCGGCGCTTGGAAAAAAGAGGAGTAAAAAATGAAAACGCAGCAAATGTTATTAACTTCGCTGGCTCTTATTCTGCTTGGCGCCATACCGGCAAGAGCCGCTTCCGTGCCCATGACTTTCACTCATCACGGCATTATCTGGGACGGCGATGAGCTTTTAAACGACTCCCATGTCGATTTTGAAGCCCGCCTCTTGGATGTCTCGCAGGATACGCCGGAAATTATTGCCTCTTTCCGCGATTATATCGAAGTACAAGATGGCTATTATGCCATTACCATTAAAGATATCGATAAAGAGAAATTCCTGGCGGCTTCCGGCCACTTGGAGCTGCAAATCATCATCAGCGGCGAAGCGCTCACTCCCAATTTGCCGGTGAGCTCCGTGCCTTTTGCTCTCGTAGCCAATGAGGCCGACCATGCCCTTTCAGCTGATGCCGCGAGCGAGCTCACTTGCGAGGGCTGCATCAGAACAGAGCACCTCTCTGAAAACATCCAAAACGTGGTTAATAGTGCCGACAGCACTGGCGCCATAAATAATATTGCCAATAATGCCGTAGGTGATGCTGAGATTAATTTTAACTATGCCGCATCAAATGCCAAAGGCGGCCCGGCCACCAGTGCCGACAAATTAAATACTAATGCCGGTAGCTCCGCACAACCTGTATTTTTTGAAGGTGGTGTTCCTAAGCCTGTTACCATGGCCAATTTGAGTGTCGGTTCAGCCAATAGCGCCACACAATTAACTTCTTCAAATGGCTCTGAATCAACACCTGTTTATTTTAAAGATGGTAAACCGGTGGCTGTCACCGGCATTGATACTACTTTACTTGCCAGTGATATACGTGACGCCGCTACCAGATCTATTTTGGTATCAAGATCCAGGGGTGGCAGTAGCGATCCGCAATATCGTAAATTCGGTAATTTTAAAAATAGCGGTTCACAATTTAGCATATTAGCCGGCGTTGTTTTGCAATATGTATCAAGAGATCAAAATAATCATAATACCTCCGGAACAATCCACATCAAATTCCGTGATGAACAAGTATATGGCAATGTAATTATCGATTCGCAATCAGGTGGTGGCAGTTATACCAATAAGCCAAAATTTCTCGTTGAACGTATTGCCGACGGTGATTTTAATCTTTGGGTAGATCTTCAATTATATTCTTTGGCTACTATTTCGGCCACCAATCTTGGTGGTTACATCTTCACCGCTAAAAATGATTCCAGCACTTCACAGCCTTCCGGAGCAATTGTGCTTGATATGCAATATGAAATTGGCCGTTCAACACCGGGAGCCGTGGGTTCAGATACCACTCCCGTTTATGTCGATCAAAATGGAGAAGTGAAACCTGTCAATAGTATTAATACAAATCTACTAAGTGATATTACGTTTGACAAACTTGAACAAGTCCCAAGAATGGTTCTGTCATATAACTATGTTTCCAGCCCGGCTCTCTGGGGCCAAATTACCTATAGCAGCACTAACGGAGCAAAACTTCTACACTCAGCCGGGTGGGGGAATACTTTAACGGTAACTAGAGTTGACGCAGGGCATTACCAAGTTAGCGGTTTTACCTTCACAAGCGCCAATAATCTTATGGTTATCACCAATCTTAAAACACCATATGATAAAGGTGGTGTTCCGTGTATTGTACGCGCATCCGCTAATCAAACAATAATCAATTTTTACACACGGACACTGGCTATAGAAAATGGTGCTCTTAAATACACCAACGCTGATTGTATAACCAGTACTAACAATGCCATCGTTCCTATAGACTTTGTTGTTTTTGATAAGGATAGGGAAGAACAAGTAAAACCCATTCTCGGCGATGTACTTTAACTAAAAGCCTTTGAAGCTCCGGCCTGCTGATTCCAGTTTGTTTTGACCACCTAAAATTTAGAAAATATTGGCACCTTTTCCTGTTTTCGTAAGTTGCTTATGTCTTGTCATTTTGCGAGGCCCGTCGCCATTTGTAAAATGGAGAGAGCACGCTACTATAATTTTCGCTACTCGTTTGGGTGCTGGAACAGGGAAACAGAGCTAGAAAGTGGCCTGTGGCGTGGGAGCTGCCAACCTATTCATCATCAGGCAACATATATGGCGCTTGTTCATTGCCACTCCCGCCGGCGCCATCTTCTTCATAAGGCTCATCATCGGCATAAATATCGCCGGTGCCGGCTGAGGCATATTCGGTGGGCACGGTGCCGGGCAAAAAGACTTCATCTATCCAGCGCTCGTTGCCGGCCACCGCCAGCTTGCCGCTTTCCGGGTCAATTTGGGCGGTTTCGATAGTTTCCGGGCGCACAAAAGTACTGGCCGGAATTTTGGGCAAAAGCGGCTTCATATATTCAATCCAAATGGGGAGCGGCACACTGCTGCCGCTCGCGCGCCCCAGTGTTTTATTATCATCATAGCCCACATAGATAACCGTAGCGAGATCCGGAATAAAGCCGCCAAACCAGACACTGCGCGAACCATTGGTGGTACCGGTTTTGCCGGCTATCTCGCGTTCCAATACCTTGGCGGCCCGCGCTGTGCCCTCTTCCACTACGCTCTGCATCATCGAAGTGATGATATAGGCCACTTCCGGCTCCAAAGCCGGCTCCAGCTCCACTTCTTCTTCAAAGAGCACTTTGCTCTCTTTATCTGTCACTTTGCGCACAAAAATGGGCTTGGGGCGGTTGCCCTGCGCGGCAATGGTGGAATAGGCGGTCACCAGCTCCAGAGGAGCAATCTCACCGGTACCGAGAGAAATAGTGAGATTTTCAGGAAGTTTTGAAGTAATACCCATAAGTTCGGCTGTCTCGATGACCTTTTCCGGCCCCACCTGCTCCACGAGTTTAACCGAGCAGATATTCTTTGATTTGGCAAGAGCCACCCGATAGCGAATATCGCCGTCGTATTTGCCATCTTCAAAATTCTCCGGGCGCCAGTCTTTGCCGGTGTATTTATCACGAAAGACCACCGGCGTATCGGGGCAAAGAGTGGCCGGAGTAATGAGGCGCTCTCTTAAAGCTGCCGTATAAACAATGGGTTTAAAGGTAGATCCGGGCTGGCGCTTGGCCTGAGTGGCCCGGTTAAAGCCGCTACCGCTAGCCGCATAGCCACCGACCATGGCTTTTACCCAGCCGCGCTGCGGCTCCATGGAAATGAGCGCTCCGTTGGCTTTGGGCCGGGGCACCAGTTCCAGTTCCAAGATTTCCACCTCTTTCAGCGCTTTGGCAGTAGTTGGCACCAAAGAGTCTTTTAAATTAAAAGCTTCCGGCTTTTCTTTGCGAAATTCATGCTTTAATACTTTTACCTGCACCACATCGCCTTGCGAGAGAATCTGGCCGATACTTTTAGCGCCGTTTTTGGCCCATTCGAGCCCCTTCATGGCAATGGTGCCGGTGGCGCCGCCTAAATCAACCAAAGCTTTATTGGCTTTGGCATCAACAGTAGTAATAAGAGCGGCATAAGTGCTACCAACTCTCAGCGGTCTTAGGCCCATTTTGGCCCAAATATTGGCCGGCACAGCCACATCGGCAGCCGTAAGTTCGCTTAAATCCCACACCGGCTTATTAAGGCGCTCCGGCGGCGGTAAATAAAAGGTTTTCCAGCGGATGAGATGATTATTATAAACCTGATGCAAATTAGCCAGGCCTTTTTCATATTGATCTACTTCAATACGCCAGAGCGGGCCGGAAAAACCACGAGTTTTGGTAAATTTTTCCAAGCCCCCGCGAAAAGCGGCATCGGCCGAGCGCTGATATTCGCTATCCATCACCGTATAAATTTTTAAGCCGCCTTCATAAAGGGCTTCGGCCCCCAACTTGCTTTCTACCAGGCGGCGCGCCGTTTCCACATAATAAGCGCCGGGCACTTCTTCTTTAAAAGTGGGATAATTGCCCTCTGCTAAAAGCCCCTTGTGGCTTATCTTGGCCGCCCCCGCCTCTTCGGCTTCTTTAGCGGTAATAAAGCCGTTGGCAGCCATCTGCCCTAGCACCCATTTATGGCGCTTATCGGTAGCTTCGGCATCGGATAAAACATTATAGCGCGAAGGATGTTTGGGGATAGAAGCGAGAAGAGCCGCCTCTTTAATGGTTAAATCTTTGGCTTGGCAGTTAAAATAAAGGCGGCTGGCCTCTTCAATGCCGTAAGCGCCGTTGCCAAAATAAATCTGGTTTAAATAAAGGTGCAAAATATCATCTTTTTCCAGCATATCTTCCAGCCGTTTGGAGAGAATGGCTTCGCGGATTTTACGGCGCATGGAGCGCTCCGGACCCACCACCATGGTTTTAACCGTCTGCTGGGTGATGGTGGAAGCGCCCTGGTGGGAACCAAGCATATTTTTGATAAAAGCTCTGATAATGGCCGTATAATTAAGGCCTTCGTGCTCATAAAATTTGGCATCCTCAGCGGCCAAAAAGGCTTTAATAACATGGGGCGGCAATTCGCGGATATCAATAGCTGTGCGCCGCTCTGTGGCAAAAACAGCCATGATTTCGCCATCTTGGCTATAAACATAACTAGCCTCTTTGGGGTGATAATCGGCCAGTGTCTTCATCTCCGGCAAGTCATGGGCATAGTAAATAACAATGCCTAAAACTACCAGTAGCCCAAGGATACCGAGGGCCAAAACAGTAAAAATGCCACGTTTTAAAATGCGTTTAATTTTCATTATCTATCCAAAATATAATTAACCGAAGAACCAAAAGCGCTTCTTCTTTTTGGGGGCTTCTTCTTTTTGCTTATCGCGCTCTTCCACTAACTGAGCTATTTTTTCCACTACTTCGGGGTTATATTCTCCCTTAAACTGCGCTGCCCCATACTGAGTAAACTTATTGGGCTTAGCTTTTATTTTATCGCGCGACTCCAGCCATTCAAAGCCAAAAAAGCCAAACTGGCTAAAGATGCGGGCAATGCGCGTGGTGAGCGAACCGGTAGTATATTCAAAAGGCTTTAGGAAGGGAGTGCCGGCGCGGGAAACGGCTTCATGAATGAGCTCGGAACTTCCACGCTGGTAATTTTTGCGCAGTTTGATCTCGTCTCTGTCTTTAAGTTCGTTTACTTTGGGAGAGAGCGGATCCTGCATAATGACCCCATGCGCTTATAACGCTTAAAGGCTACTTTTTGGCCGCCTGTTTATTAAGAGCCCGTTCCAGCTGAATAGCCATCTCTTTAGCCCGCTTGGGCTCTTTGCCGCTGGCAGCAAAAAGAGATCTCTTTTTATCAAAAATAATGCCAAAATCAGCCACTAGGGGTTTCACCGTGGTGATGAAACGCTCGGCCGGCTCGCATTGTAAATCAATAAATTCAGCCATATACTGATTAACAACTTTAGCAATAGCCGCCGGCAATTCTTCCATGGTTTTAACGCCGCTAAAGGCCACAACGGAATCGACCCATTTACCGGAAGCCATAGTGCCCGGGCAGAAATTGGTCAAAGTATCAGTCATAAGCTGATATTTTAGCTCTTCCGGCAAGCCACTCCTGGCTTCTTGATACTCTTTGAGCCAGGCCAGATAAGCAGCATCGGTGCGCGGCAAGGCATTGACAAAGGGCCCCAGCCAAGCCGGGCTAAAGTGCGAAGAAATTACAAAGAATTTCTCAGCAGATGAGATCTCCGCTTCACTGTAACCGGCTTTTTCAAATATTTCGCGGATTTCAAAAGAGAGGCCGCGCACCGCAGCCAAGACAAAAGATGAAGAGGGCATATGCTGCGACTGAGCTACCATGCGCCAGAAAAGCTGCTCTTTTTTGGCAATACGAGCGCGGGGAAATGTAGCTTTAATCATAGCCCTGGCCGTCTCGGCCTGTTCGCTATCGCTATAAGCAATATTGGTATGGCAACAAAGCATCTTTTGCCCGGGGTTCAAAAAGAGCTCCCCGATATGGTGATAAATTTTGCCGTTATTTTCCCCCTCGCGCACATCGCGAAGCGGCGGAATAAGCTCGGCATCTTCCGGCATGGGCACGATTTTAATGGAATCAGCCAAAAGCTGAGCTAAAGCCCGCAAAGGATCTTTGGTATCACGCAGTGTGTAAAAGAAAAGGTCGTGCACATTGCCGGTATTAGCCGGATTGCGCCCCCTCTCACCTAAACGCAGCACGTGGTTAAGCACAATATCTGCCTGTTTTTGGTTTAAGAGGCCCTCTTTAACCACCGCTTCGAGTTCCTTAGCAAAGCGCTTTGTCGGCTCCTGATGTTCGGGCTTTAAAGAGAGGATTCTTGCGTTGACATCTGCCCCGGCGGGCTTTTCTTCTTTGACCATGCTTTTTGTTTTTTTCACCATATGGCAACCCCATGAAAAACAAACCGGGGGTATTATGCCACAACAATTTTAATTTGTAAAAAAGAGATGCTATTTTTATTCCGGTTGACTCTTTTAACAAAATGTCTAAAGTTCGCGGGAAGCCTTTTGGGGCTTTTACGGAGTCTTAGATGGAACAACTCTCTTTTTCTAGCGAAAGCGCGGCCTTTTCGGCTCTGGCCGAGAGAATATCCCTACCGGTCTGCGCCAAACAGATTGAAACCCTGGTCTGCCATTTGGGCAGCATGACCAATCCCACCTTAACCGATGCCGTAAGAAGCAGTAACATAATGGACATTTCTATTATGATGCAGGCGGTTAAGCTCCTGGAATGTTACCCTATTCATAAAGCTCTCCTCATTGGAGAAAATGTTATTTTCAATTCTTTTTTTCACAGCATGCTCGATATGCTTTCCAAGAGAAATATAGATATTTCCCTCTATACCGAGCTGCCCATTTTAAAAGCCGCCGGCTATACCGATATCCCGGCCATGCTGGCCTCCTATAAAGTGCATGTGGTAGCCAGACTTCCGGCGCTTGATGAGCACGACACCGCCGGTTGGGGCGGCACCGAAGCCATGAAGCGCTCAATTGCCGCTTTGCAGCATTTAAACTCCTTAGGCTACGGCCTGGAGCCCGATCTCTCCATCACTTTGGTCTATTTTTACCCCAAGGAGACGGAAAACCCGCAAAAATATAAGCCGGAAGAGATAGCTTCCTGGGTGGAAGAGCGCCTGGCGGCTACGGTAAATAAAGTAAAAGTATTAAATACCCGCCCCGGCCTGGGCATGGGCGAACCCAGTGATGAAGCGGCCTATTTGGCCAAATTGTCGCGTTTTTACCATGCCCTAAACGAGGAAAATCTGGAAAAACTGCCCTGCCGCCACTCCCTCTGCCTCACCTGGAACGGCATTTTTTACGATTGTGAAACCAACGCCATTTTGGAGCGCGGCCTTTCAGGCTCCGTACCGCGCCACATTCTCTCTTATGATGAAGTGCTGAATAAAAGAGAAATAAATTTAAGCGCCCATTGTCTCGCTTGCCTGGCCGGCAATGGTTCTTCTATTCTCGAAGAGCAGAATTAAAAGCTGTAACTGCCACCTTTTTTTGCCTCCTCCATTCCTAGGCTCCCGGCCTAAAATTTGTCACTTTAAAAAAGTGGTTTTAACATAAGCCCCAGCCTACCTACGGAGGGAAAGATGGTGGACACTAAAACTCATAATAAGCAAGTTTCCTTGAATGAATTCGGGCCTTTTTCCGCTGATGAGCTCAGTGTGCGCAAAGAGGTCAGCAAATTTCTCTTTAAAATGTGGGAAAACGAAAAATCACTCACTGCCGAGAGTTTTTCGCCTGAGGAACAGGCTAAATTGCCGCTTAACATAGTTCTCCTAGAATATAATCACCTGGTGCGCACGCATGGGCTGATGAGCTTTTTAACTTCTTTAGGCCTCCCCGATCAGCTGTGGCAAGCCGGCTACTGTTTGTGGCTCAAAGCCGATACCGCTATTCGCGCTTATATCGGTGCCAAAGAGGAACTGGCCGCCGAACTCGGGCAACATTCCGGCGGGAATAAACTCAGCGGCTATATGGTGGATATTTTGGTAAATATGAAAAATATTCATAAAGAGCTCATGGCCTTGCACGTTTTGCCGGAAGAGAGCGATTTTATTGATATTATGCGCTCTTTCAAAGAATTTTGCGAACCGGATATTTTGGCGCTTTTAATCGACCAGGAGCTGGCAATAGAGCATTACGGCGCTTTGCGCAAAGAACTCGTAGCGGCTTTAAAAGATAACGGCGCCGAGCTTTCCGCCGAGCAGGTTGAGCTCATTGACGAACTCATTCTTTCGCAAAAAGCCTTGGAAGCAAGCGGTCTTTCTATCAATAAAAGCCGCGATATCGGCGAGCTGGTGAGCCATTTAAAGAGTTCCTCACCGCTTATATCCGGCTTAAAAAGTCACCTTTTACTGGCCCATAATATTGATGAAATCGAGCTAAAAAGCTCTGATTTAGTGGAAGAAAAAAGCAAAAATATTTCCAGAGTTTCTTACTCTTTTCTAAACTTTGTCGAAGAGAGGAAAGAGCACAAAGTGGCCGGCGGCCCCCTGCGCATGATTGCCGCCATTGCCATCTTTGGCCTTTTGAGCCTTGGCGTCGGCTTGGCCATCAGCAACCATGGCGATAATACTTCCTTTAAACTCTCTACAGCCGCCGGTGTGGCTCAGCAAGAAGAAATGCCGGACTTTTCTGTGGAAATAGATTTAAATAATCTCAAAGTATTAGCTTATAGCGAAGAAGAAGAATAAAGTTCAGCTTATCACTCGCTGGCCGCATCATTAAGCAGGCTGGTTTCCTCTGTCCACAGAGGGTTAATTATCGCCTTGCCATCTTTTAAGTAACTATAGAAAAACTCACCGTACATGTGAGCGGCATCGCTCTTGTCAAAAACCACAAAGTGGCCGCACATATCCTCGCGCATACTACTACTGGCATACTGGCAGCCTTTTTCGTCATCTTCTTCGGCGTACTGGCGGCTGCCGCAAGTAAAGAGCCGGCCATCCGGAGTCTCACAGTTTTGGCTAACCATGCCGGTATCCGGAGTCATCTTCTTTAATTTGCGCCCCATAACCTCCCAGCGCTCCGGGCCTACCACCGGCAGGCCGGCGGCCACAGTTAAATAATTATTGGTTTGGTAGGGAGTATCACTGTCATATTTGCCAATAGTGAAGAGGGTATTCAGCCCCTCCCCCGGCGCGGCCTTTAAAAGATAATACGGGGCGTAATTGATAGGATCGGTAACATCGGCCGCTGTTTGTACAATCATCATAGCCGGGTGCAACAAAGTGAGCTCTTCGCCCTCTTCCAAATACATGAAAGATTCGGCTAGTGCTTTATAAGTGGGGCTATGGGCAATTGTTCCGATTAAGAGGCCGCCGGCACCGCTATGCAGTGCCGCTTTAACCCGGTGCTCAACACCCAAAGCAATAGCTCCGGAAATGCCGCCGTGACTATGGCCATGAAAGAGTAAGTTAGAAGTATCAAAGCGGGCTTCTACTCCGTTAGGCGCAATACTGGCCGGAATAACCGGCGGATTATCAATGAGCATTTTTACCAGTTGGAAGGTATCGGCCGCACTTTGCCTAAAACTGGTGCGCCCGGAAGAGGGATTCAGCACATTGAAAGCGGCCAGCTCGAGAGTGGTATCATCCAGGGCACATTTACTGATATCGGTGTCGGTATCGGCATCTTTACAGCCGCGCTCATAGTGCAAGGGCTGGCTGATGCCGATGGCGGCCATACCGTAAGTAGCCAAAATGCGCGGCCTGGTGAGCTCACCGTCCCATTCATAATTATTGTAACTACCACCGGTACCGTGAGCAATCATCACCAACGGCCAGCCCTTTTCCGGCATTTTACTGGCATCATTGGGCACCGAAAAACGCACCAGCATAAACTCATGCTCATCGGCGATAACTGGCTGGCCGCTTTCGTCAAAAGCAAAACCGCCGCCGCTGGCCATATAAGGTTTTGTCCCTTGCTGATAATTGGGAGCATAATAATAGGCATCAACTGTGTAATAATTAGTTTTATTGCGCAGAAATTTGTAACCCTGAATAACCGGCGCCGGCCGCTCATTGATAAATTTATGTATGGCTATTAGTTCCTGCCGGGGATCCTGAGTAGTAAAAACTGTGGCCGCAGCTATATCATCAGTCAATAACTCCTTAGTATCTTTAATATATTTAGCAAGCGGAGCCATGGTTTTTATTATAATTTGCTCTTTGGCGTCAGTGGAAGCGGCGCCATTAAGAGCCTTTTTTAAAAGAGCCGGCACGCCCAAATCCTGCCCTTTGGCATCACCAAAGCTCCTGAGCACAATAAGAGCATAAGTTGTTTTGGCATCCAGCGGAAAACCGGGATAAGGCATCGCGGCCAAAAGATTAGCCGGCATATAAGCAGCATTTTCATTAGTAAAAATAGTGCTCATCAGAGGAATTTGTTCGCCGTAATTTTCCGACTCCGGGTCGATATTAAGTAACCTGATAACCGAGGCCGGCTCCTGGCTCTGCTCAGGCGTGGGCAAAGAAGCGTTATTAAGCGGGCCGTCAAAGTGCATATAAATAGCGCCATTAGTGGAAAAGCCCTGCACCTCATTAGCAATCAAATTGGTATAATCACTTACCAAAGAGGCGATAGGCGGAAAATCGGTTAAATCCACATGGCCGTCTTCAGTGCGCCTATGGTCGGCCGGGAAGGGAAAATCGTAAAAATCCTCGCGCTCCGCTTTAAATATTACTTTTGTCCCGGCGGTATCAGCGTATTCAACCTCAGCTTCCTTATGGGTTTCATCCTCTCCTCTTCCGTCCGGCATTTCCGCTTCCTGGCGCTTCTCGCCGCTGCAAGCAGCGGCAAGAGGCAGCAGCAAAACCGCCATTAACAGGAATAACCGTGAAAATTTTAGCGCTTTCATCTGGCTCCCCCATGAGTTAGTCGGCCCGCCAAACGGGCGTGGTAATTATATAAACCCAGGAGCTAAATATACCAGCGTTTTATGAGACAAAAGTTGTAAGAAGAACTTAAAATTAAGGACACTCACCGGGATTTAAGAGCAGATTATTGCGCAAATTATCACTGCCTGGTTTCACAGGGCGCTCTTCCGCTCCGCAGTAGAGCACCTGGCCGTTTTGGCTTAAAGCTTTAGCTAAAAGGCGATAATACACCACGGCCGGCGGCTTATGGGAATCAGCCGGAAGTTCTATAATATTAAGGCCATAAGCCACTTCATCAGGAGTATAGCGCTTAAAATAAGTGGGCTTTTCCGCAAAACCGCCCGCATCATTCTGGCGGTAGAGGAAAAGTTCCAAAGCCGTTACCTCCGGCGGCGGATCCAGCCGGCTGGACGAGCCGAAAGCCAAACTAAAAGAGAGATTACCAGTGACAGCATGCAAATTCAGCGGCTCTTTAAGTGGCGTGCTAAAATCCAGCAAATGCTTATCATAGCGGTAGAGCGGGCGGCCATCGGCCCTTTGGGCTTCGATGCTCACAATAAAGGAGCTCTTATCAAAGCCGTAAAGAGCGATATTTTTCCCCAAACCCTCGGCGCAGCTGTAAGCAGCGTTATACGGCGCGGCGCGGTCCTCAGGATCGGCAATATTTACCACCACTTTATCTATAGGCGATGACGGCCAGTTAGGATTTTCGTTGGCACAGTCTCTATCTTTTAATTCCTCATTATCATTTAAATAATTGCCATATTTAAATTGCCAGGACAATAGATAGGCCCCGCCATCTTCGCTGTTACCTCCGCAAGCGGCAAGAAAGGAGAGAGAGCCCAAAAAAAAGCAAGAAAAAGAGAGAATATTCCGCTTCATCAGCCACCCATATTAATGGTAATGTGGCCAATCATCTTATTAAGCACTGTCGTTATATCCATGTGCGAAGTATCAATAATAATAGCATCTTCTGCCGCTTTTAAAGGGGCCACGGCACGCTCGCGATCGCGCTTGTCACGGGCTATAATATCGGCCAGGACATTATCGGCCGGGAGACCTTTGGCTTTTAGCTCTTTAATGCGCCGCTCGGCCCGCACCTCAGGCGAAGCTTCCAAAAAGAATTTAAATTCGGCATCAGGATAAACCACTGTACCGATATCGCGCCCTTCAAGGACCACACTGCCCTCTTCGGCCAAAGAGCGCTGGCGGGCCAAAAGAGCGCCGCGCACCATAGGGAGAGCGGCAAAACAAGAAGAGGCCGCCGAGATTTCCTCGGTGCGAATTTCCGCGCTCACATCTTCTTTATTCAAAAAAACTCTATTAATCTCGCCGTCCCAGGCAAAATCCACCTTGGCGCTTTCAGCCAGAGCCAAAAGTTCCGGACTCTCCTGCGGGGCCAGGCCGCGACGCAAAGCCCAAAGAGCCAAAGAGCGGTAAATAGCCCCGGTATCCACCAGCTTAAAGCCAAAATGGCGGGCCAATAATTTGGATATTGTGCTCTTGCCGCTACCGGCCGGGCCGTCGATAGCGATAGTCGGCCCATTTTTTTTACTAGCCATTTAAAATCTCCTTAAGGGCGCGCATGAGGCGTTCATTTTGACTGTGCGTGCCAATGGTTATGCGGGCATAAGTGGGCAAATCACTGGCATCCAGCGGGCGGATAATAATGCCTTTTCTAAGCAGTATTTCAAAGAGCGGCTTAACCGGCCGGGCAAAATCCACCAAAATAAAATTGGTCTCCGAAGGCCAGGTTTTAAGGCCCATTTTTTGATATTCGGCAAGTAGCCACTCACGCTCGGTTTTATTTAGTTCGCGGCAGATTTTTACATATTCCTGATCGCTAAGCGCAATGCGGCCGGCCAGCTGGGCCAGAGAATTGACATTAAAAGGATCGCGGCAGCGATTCATATAATTAATGAGCGTAGCTTGGCCCAAAAGATACCCCAGGCGCAGAGCGGCGAGGCCATATATTTTGGAAAATGTGCGGCTCACCAAAAGCTGTGGATAATCCTTTAAATAGGCGAGAGTATCGGGAAAATCCGGAGCAGCGCAATATTCCCTATAAGCTTCATCGCAAAAGACAAGTACGCCGCTGGGCAAATTTTTGAGCAGCTTTTCAAATTCATCTTTGCCCATATAAAGGCCACTGGGATTATTGGGATTAGCCAGAAAAATCAGCTTGGTCTTTTCATCAATCGCGCCTAAAATATCCTCGGCAGCAGCTTTTAGAGAATCAGGCAAAAAAACGCGCTTTTCTTCGCGATCGGCCGCTTTTAATTTGAGCGAGTAAGCCGGAAAAGTGGGCCAGAGGCTAACGGCATTTTCGCCGGGCAAAAGAAAGGTGCGAATAGCCATATTAATAAGCTCATCGGTGCCGTTGCCCACCACTATATGCTCCGGTTTAAGGCCGTAAATGCTGTATAACTCAGCTATTTTTTGCTTAAGCAAAACGGCCTGGCTATCGGGATAAAGGGCCAGCTCAGAAAGAGCATCTTTTAGCGCTTCCGGCACCGCCGGCACCGGCCCGTAACAATTTTCGTTGCTGGCCAGCTTGATAACATCGCTTATCCCCAGCTCGCGCTTTGTTTCTTCTATCGGTTTGCCGGCCTGATATGTGGCTAAGGTGCGAAAATTCTTACCAACCAGGGACATATTAATGGCCCTGCTCTAAAACGGTTATGCCATCCGGGGGCACAAATTTAAACCAAGCGTCATTTAGGCCGGAATTAAGCTTATATGCGCTAAAAACATAGGTGGTTTCATTGCCCAGCGGGTCGTTTAAAAAAGCACCGTGCACCAAAAAGTTCTCTTTATCCACCATGAGCTCCATGCGCTCTACTTCCGGAATGGGCTCTTTGGGCTCTAAAAGCAGGCAGGAACACTGCCGCCCGGCAGGGCATATTTCCGGCTTTTTATTTTGGCAGGAGCCGGCCTTAAAATTGGCTAAAAGAGCACCTTCGCCCCACAAAAAACCCAGTGCCGAACTCAATTTGCTCTTTTCAAAATGGGCATCTTTTATCACCTGGGCATCTTCCACCACATAAAAATAAGCTGCCGTGCCGTCATAAACAAAAAACTTTTGCTTGGGGGAGAGATAATCCCAGCGCAGCTTTTTAGGCCGCGCCACATAGAGCTTGCCGCTCTCCGCTTGCAAACGACCGCGGGCTTTTTGCAAATAAATCTGGTTGAAATCAATGGTCACATCGGAAAAAGCGGCATAAGTGGCTTCCACTTTAAGAGCCAGTTCTTCCGCCGGTTTGGCAGCAGGCTTGGCGGCCGGCACATCGGCACTAAGCAGCGCGGCCATAAAAAGAAGTGTGTATATATAAGTTGCCATTTTAACCTCCTCAGCAACATAGAAAGCCCCTTATAGCAAAGTTGCCACTTAAAAACGAGGGGCAAGTTGCTTTTTATAGCCGGGGAAGCAGCTAAAAGTGCTAAAACAGCCAGCAAGCGGCTTAAAAATATTAGAAAAAAATCAGCAGCAATTCCCTCTTGCTTTTTTCACAGCTCTGGTATATTTCTCAGCAAAATTCCTGCTTTGGAGTGCAAAATGCTAAAAGCAATTGGTGGTAGATATACCGTTTTACAACCTTTGGGGCGCGGCGGCATGGCCACGGTTTATTTAGCGCGCGATGAGCGCCTTTTACGGCCTGTTGCCATAAAACTCATTAAAAATTACGAAGATAGCGATGATATTTTTCTCTTTCACCGCGAGGCCAGAGCCATAGCCGCTTTAACTCACCATAATATTATAACTATCTTGGATTACAGCGGGCCGGAGGAGCATCCGGCTTATATTGTCATGGAATATGTGGCCGGTGACAGTTTACAAACCATCTTGCGGGCTATGCCGCGCTTTCCGGCCGCCGCTGTTATGGCCGTTATCCATGAGCTTGCCGCGGCGCTCATGGCGGCACATAAGGCCGGGATTGTCCACCGCGACATCAAACCGGCCAATATCATGTTAACTGCCGAGGGGCGGCTGGTCTTAACCGATTTTGGCCTGGCCAAAGCTTATAAGAAGCCGGAAATTCTGGGCAAAACCATGGTTGGCCACATTACACACCTGAGCGGCACACCGGAATTTTTGGCCCCAGAACAGGTTGTTGGCTTCCCGGCCAATGAAAAGGTAGATATTTTTGCTCTCGGCACCCTCACCTATCTCTTAACCAGCGGCAAATTGCCCTTTCACCGCAAAGACACACTTTCTACAATGAAAGCCATTGCTTACCTGGACTATGTGCCGCTAAGTAAACTGTGCGGCGAAAGTACCGATGCCGAGCTCATGCGCATAGTCAGCGCCGCCATGCGCCCCGATGTCAATAAGCGGCCGGGAGCAGCCTGGCTCTGGCAAAAGAGCGATGAATGGCTCGCTGTCCGCGGCTGGAGTGCCGAGCGCGTATTGCGCGATTTTCAGCTCACCATGAAAGAGGCCGAGGATTACGAAGCGCCGCCGTCTGCCGACTATCTCTCCTCTTCGGAGATCACCATCAGCCGGGATATTGCCAGGCCCAGAGCCAAAAACCAGCGCAAAACGCTAAGATCCTAAAATGTATAAAAAATGCTCCCAACACCGGCCGGAACATTTTTTCGGCCTTAAAAGTCCTGTTGCCTAAGTCACTCAACTATACTATGTAGAGTAGTGCTGAACTTTGGGGTTTTGCATGAGCGGATTAATTGGCAATCGTTATCAAATAGAAGAGGTACTGGGTAAAGGCGGTATGGGTATGGTTTACCGGGCCAAAGATACCCGCCTCTCCCGCGATGTAGCTTTAAAAGTCATCCACACAAATAGTGATCAAAAAGACGATTCGGCGGCGATG
This sequence comes from Deltaproteobacteria bacterium, assembly GCA_016283195.1. Taxonomy (GTDB): domain Bacteria; phylum JAEEML01; class JAEEML01; order JAEEML01; family JAEEML01; genus JAEEML01. The sequence goes on from JAEEML010000055.1 coordinate 15,919, forward strand.
CTTCACCGTGAAGCACAGGCCATTGCCCAGTTGCATCATCCTAATATTGTTACTATTTATGATTACTCCGGCCCTAATGAAAAGCCCATTTACATTGCTATGGAACTCATTGAGGGCATGACTCTCACCCAAATCATGCAAAAGACCAAAACTTTGCCTGATACAGTCATTATGTCGGTGCTCTATGCCGTCTCCTCGGCTCTCGCTCATGCGCACGAGCACATGATGGTGCACCGCGATATTAAACCTTCAAATATTATGATCGAGCGCACCGGGCGGGTGCTGCTCATGGATTTTGGGATTGCCAAATCACTGGCCCAGGGCTCGGCCCACACGCAAATGCGCGGCACACCTAATTTTATGGCCCCGGAGCAGATATTTGAGCAACCCATCGGCCCTTATACCGATATTTTTGCCCTGGGCACTCTTATTTATACCTGTGCCGCCGGCAAGCCGCCATTTTTGGCAGCCAGCACCATCGAAACCATGCAAAAAATTGCCGAAGTGCGCTTTACACCGCTCAAAGAGGCCTTTCCTAATGCCTCATCGGCTCTCGACCGCCTCTCGCGCCAATGCCTGCGCAAAGAGACAAATGTCCGGCCGGTAGCCTTGCAAATCAACCAGGCCTGCCGCCGCTTTTTGCAACAAAAAAAGATACTTAACCCAACTCACCACCTGGCTCTATACCTGGCTGATATTTTGGGTGTCCCCAGTAGCGAAGTGGCACCGCCCTCTTCGGCCGATGTCATAAGCGAGCTCGATGATGACCGCACCGTAAAAGCCTACGACACCGCCGGCCTGGCCGGTATGGACGAAGAGGATTCCATGGTTGGCCCCAGTGCCGAAAGCGTACCGGCCCACTTGAGGCTCTCTGTTAAAGATATTCAAGAGAAGAAAAAGAAGGAAGAGGAAGAAAAGCTAAATAAGCCCGAGGAAAATTCCGGCTCTTATCTCTCTTTTTTCATTGTTATTTTTGTTATTTTAGCCCTTCTCGGCGGCGGCTTTTATCTCTTTAAAAATCCCTCTATTTTGGGCCTTAAAGATCCGGCAGCGGCTAAAGCACCGCAAAGTGCTCCCAAAACCATAGAACTGGCTCCGGATGAAGAAAAGGTCACAATTAAGGTCATTCCCAACGGTATGCTCATGGTTGATGGCATGGAAAAAGGCTTTGTTAAAGGGCAGATGGATATTGGCCTGGCTCCGGGGTGGCACAAAGTGGAAATCCGCCGCCGCGGCCGGGAACCCATGAAACAGGAAATCCGCATCACCAAGGGGCAAGACCCCATGACTATTGTCTTTGATACTACTAGGCGCTAACGAGCCGCTGCATTAAGTTCTAAACAAACGTAATTTGCCAAAAATTTTACAGGCTAGCCTGTATATTAGGTCTTGAAAAGACCTAAGCGCGAAAATCGGTTCGCCTTACCAAAACGGAGCCTCATGATGAAAAAGTATCTGAAATTATCGCTGGTTTTTTCCGCTCTCCTCTTTTCATCCTGTGGAGACAAGCAGGAAACTACCTACACTCGCCAACTTAATGAAAATTGCAATGAATTCGACCAATGTTTGGAAGGCCTTACCTGCGAAAACGGCAAATGCCGGGCTATATGCAAAAAAGATAACGACTGCAATGCCGACCAAGAATGCAAAAATAATCGCTGTGTTAATAAAGTCGGGCAAAACCAAGATAATGACGAGCCCAAACCACAGAGTTGCGGTGCCGGTTTCACCGGCCCGGACTGCGGCACTTGTCTGCCAGGTTATTTTGGGACCAGCTGCACTCCTTGTCCTGGTTTGAGTTCGAGTGGCTCACCTTGCTCAGGCCACGGTGTTTGCAGCGATGGGCCTTGGGGTGAAGGTACCTGCGAATGTTTAAGCGGTTTTAGCGGCGCCGATTGCTCAGGTTGTGCCGCCGGTTTTGATCCTGCAAAAGAGTGTAAAGAGTGTCTCCCGGGCTATTATGGGCATAGTTGCCGCGATGTTTGCCCCGGCGGAATCGAAAATATTTGCTCAGGTAACGGAACTTGTGATGACGGCGCAAACGGCACCGGCGTATGCGATTGCAATGATGCGATAAGCGGCGATGACTGTTCCGGCTGTCCGGGTCACAAAACCAATCCACCGAATTGCGACAAATGTGTAGAAAATTACTTTGGCATAAACTGCGAAAATGAATGTCCAAAAACCGAAAACGGCTATTGCGACGGCCACGGAACCTGCAATGCCAGCGGCTTATGTGAATGCGATACCGGTTGGTCAGGTACTAAATGTAATGATTGCGCCAATGGCTATTACGGCGCTTCTTGCAAGCCATGTGAGTGTAACGGCCATGGAACCTGCAACCAGGGAATTCATGGCGAAGGCTGCATTTGTGACAGCTCCCTGCATTTTACCGGCGAAAAATGCAATCAATGCCAAAACGGCTGGCAAGGTAAAAACTGTGACACTTGCGAATATGGCGATGGCACAAATTGCAATAGCTGTATCAAAGATAATGGTTATGATGCCGGTATTTGCAAATTTAAAGACAACCGAAATGGTACAGTTTATCCGGTATATAAAATCGGTGGTAAATTCTGGTTTGGCCAAAATGTAGATTACAAAACCAGCGATTGTTTTGCTCCCAATAATGACAGCAATAATATAAAATCGTACGGTTGCCTCTACAAATGGGCGGCAGCCAAAACAATTTGCCCTGCACCATGGCGCTTGCCGACAGTAGATGACTTCACAGCTTTACATAAGGCTGTTGGCGGAGCCAATAGCACCGGCGCACAAAACCTTAGAGCCACCAACTGGAATAATGGAACAGATGCTTATGGCTTTAGAGTACTTCCGGCCGGTAATGTTTATGCCGGCGAATACAAAGTTTTTGGCGAAGCCGCTTACTTCTGGTCAATGTCCGGCTATGACGATGATGAAGCATATTATATAAATGTTAAAGCTAATAGCACTGCCTTAACCCACAATCATATTAATAATGGTAACTCAGTCCGCTGCATTAAAGATTAATCTTTTCGCTAATTAACAGCTAAATATAAAAAGTGATTACCGGGTGCTGAAAAGGCCTCACACCGGCAGCATTTTGAGCATGGCGTTTGCTTTACCCACCAGAGCTTTATCGGCACTGCCGGCCTTGCCGAGGGCACTTTCCAAATCTTCTTCGGCAGCCCGGAATTGCTTCATGGCAATATATATTTCGGCGCGGTTGATGTAAGAAACCATATCATTAGGCGCGAGGCGAATAGCATAATTAAACTGCTTTAAGGCTTTATCCAAATCTTTGAGTTGCAAATAAATAACGCCCAGGCCGCGGTAATAATAGGCATTGGTTGGATCTATAGCCACAAGGCCCTCAAAAATGGTTTTGGCCGGCTCGGTTTTACCTTGGAGAAAAAAGGTATAACCCTGAGAGGCGATGGCATAGAGCTCTTCATCAGTATAACCTTTAATATCTTTTAAGGTTATCTCACCTTTGGCCCACTTTTCTATCATGGGTTGCAATTTGCTCTTTAGCTGGTCGGCCTTTATAGCTGCATTCTTGGCGGCGGCAATAGGGGCCGCTTTTCCTTCTTCGATTTGCTCTGCCACGATAAACCTCTAATAATTGCCGCAAAGGGCATTTTGTGTTATCATTACCACACTCTTGGCCTTACTGCCAGAGCAAAGCGGAGGAAAGAAACCATGCAGCAGCAAAAAATCATTTCGAACTGTCTGGCAGGCGCCTTCGTTTCCCTTTGGATTTTTTCCTGCTCCAATGTGCCGCCGGAAGTACAGAATAGCGCTGATGAACCGGAAAAAACGCTTCTCGGCTCCGGTAAATCCTGCCAAGATAATGCAGAATGTCTCTCCGGTTATTGCCTCGATATTTTAGGCAGCAGACAATGCGCCATGACTTGTGCAAATAGTGGCGATTGCCCGGCCAAGCTCATCTGCGCCGCTGCCGATCCGCGCAGCAGCCAAAGCCCCAAAATTTGCATGCCCAAAGTCAAACTCCCTTGCATGAGCTGTGGTGAAGACAGTGATTGTCAGGAAGTGGGCGCCCTTTGCCACACTCTGGACGGTGCCAAAGTCTGCCTTGGCCCTTGCGACCCTAATAAGGCCGATAACTGTCCGGCCGGCTTTATCTGCCAGCAAGTTAATGATGAAATAAATAATGTGGAAAGCTCCCAATGTATGCCGGAAATCGGCACCTGTGCCTGTAGCTCAGGTTCCAGCGGGGCAGTGCGCAGCTGTTATAAAAATGTCCCTAATATCGGCACCTGTTACGGCCTTGAAACTTGCGACGGCGATGCCGGCGGCTGGCAGGCTTGCGATGCCCAGGAACCAAGTGCCGAAATTTGCGATGGTCTCGATAATGATTGTGATGGCCTGATTGATGAAGATACTAGCGGCGAGCTGCTCACCCAAGAGTGCTGGTATGGCTATAAAACTGGCGTCGCCCCGCCGGAATGCCGCGGCATAGCTACTTGTATTAACGGCAATTTCAATAATTGCTCTCTGCCGCCCCCGCCGGAGAGCGAAACTCTCTGTGATGGCCTCGATAACGACTGCGACGGCCAAATAGATGAAGATGAAAACGGCCTGCCCCTAAAAAGAGTCTGCCAATACGGCTATGAGGGCGAAGAAGCACCAGAAAATTGCCGCGGCTTTGAAACTTGCGAAAACGGCCAATACGGCGAGTGCAGCACTCCGCCCCCGCCGGCCGAAGAAACAATCTGCGACGGGCTTGACGACAACTGCGACGGCAAAACCGATGCCGATGCCGAGGGCCAGCCGCTAACAGCTCCCTGTGGCTACGGCTATGAAAGTAACCCCACTGCCAGACCGGAAAACTGCCGCGGCCTGCGCTACTGCTCATCCGGCGTTTTTGGCGAATGTTCTCTTTCCGAACCCCTGCCGGGCGACAGCCGTTGCGACGGCATTGATGAAGATTGCGACGGCCTGATTGATGAAGATATTTTGGGCACCAACAGCCACTGTTCAAAGTGCGGCGATGTTTGCCCGCCGGGAAAATCATTCACTTCAGTTTATGACTGGGGCTGTAGCAATAAACAGTGCAAAACCTGGAAATGTAAGTACCCCTATTTTGATGTAAATAACGACCCGGCCGACGGCTGCGAAATAACGGATACTTCATGGAATAATTACACTAAAGCGGCCGCTAAATACATTGGGGAAATGGATGAAAACGGCAAGTATGAAATGCATTTGTGTAACGGCCGTCTGCCGCGGGACAGCCGGGCGAACATTTATAATAGCAGCGATATGAGTGCCGATGAAGGGGTAGATTATTTTTATTTTAAATATATCGGTAAGTTTTGGGGCATAAAGCAGGCCACGCTTAAAGTGGTAGCCAATCCTGTTGGGGCAAATAATTATACCGGTACCAATGTTACCAGCCCTTCAGGCACCATTCAGGTGTGCGTATCAGGAAATTATTCAAGCACCACTTCTTCGCCCACTATTGCAAATTGCCAAAATATTAATCTTTCCGGATCTTCGGCAGGCCAAGTTGTTTTTGGTTCTGATTATTTTAAACATGACGGCGATAATTATTATTATATTATGGTAAAAGCCGTTGGTTCTTACAAATTTTCCGGTAAATTTCACATTCAGGTAATTGAAGAGTCTGCATCTAACGATATAACCGGCAGCAATTCTGCCTGCAACTAGAGAGAATTTTTACAAAATGCGAAAGAATAGTTTATTAATACCTTTAGCCGTTTTATTTTTAACTTCCTGCAGAAATGATCCCCCGGAGGATCAACAAAAAAATAATCAGCAACCGGGAGTAGATCAAGCTGGAGAGCCTTATTGTTTAAATTCCAAAACTCTCTCTAACCCCGCCGCCGATGGCAGTATAAAATATGAGCCCTGCTCCGGCCTGTGCACTTTTGGCACTTGCGAAAACAGCGGAGAATATAATTTGCCTGCTACTTGTAAACTAAGTGATGCGCCATACTGCTTTGGCGATACTATTGCCATCTCCTGTATGCAAGCTGTAACCGAAGAGAACTCCAAAAACACCCAGGTTGTTGTCACTCATTGCCAGGACGGGCGCGTTTGTAAAGATGGCTTTTGCCTGCCCCGCGATGAAAAAGTAGCGTGCCTTGCTGATTATTGTAAAGATCTTCACACCTTAGTTACCTGTAAGGCCGGCCAAGAGTCTATAGAAGCATGTAAAAAAAATGAACTCTGCCTGGCCAATGCCTGTGTTGAAACCAGCGGTATAACCACCTGTAACGATAAAAATGATTGTAATAGCGACGAACTCTGCCGCGACGGCCTTTGTTACCTCGAAAGTAATTTTGCCATAAAAAAGGGCGCTCCCTGCGATGCCGGCACTTTTCAGGAATATTGCGAGGGCAATATCGAAGTGTGGTGCGGCTATGATGGCATCGTAGAATATAATGACTGCGCCCAATATAACGGCTGCGCCATGCTGGTGCAAAAAATATTTAGAAGCGGCCTTTCTATCCGCAACGCCATCTGCCGCGGCGAGAGCGCTTACCTTGAACAATGCCCAAAGGCCGGCGCCGTTTCCAAACACTGTTTAAATGCCGTTTATGAGGATATGCCCTTCTTAAACTTTTCATATTCCTTAACCGATTTCTGCGAAATAGCCTCCGATGGCACTATGGTAGCCCGCCCCGAGCGCATTGAGACCGATTGCGGCCAAAATAGCTGCGACGAAGAACGCGGTGTATGCGCGGAAAAGTAAAATAATACTTTAAATAAACTTCCTGATTTACCCGAAAATACTATTTCCTCTTGACATTTTATCTAATTTAACATATAGGCGCCTAGGCTAGGAGGTGTCTTAATGGCCCGTGTAACAGTTGAAGATTGCTTAGACAATGTAGATAATCGTTTTGCTCTTGTTCTGCTGGCCGCCCAGCGCGCCCGCCAAATCACCAAAGGCGCCAGAGCAACAGTTGAACACCCCAAGAATAAAGCTCCAGTTTTAGCTCTCCGTGAAATTGCTGCCGGCAATATTTATTTTGACCGCGATGTGCAGGAAGAGCTTTTAAACAGTATGAAACGGCTCCAAGAAGACTGAGCCATTTGTTCTCTTCCGCCAATTTTCCTTAAAATTTTTCACAAGATGGAACGAGATGCAGTTTACAAGAAACTTTAGTATCATCGCCCATATCGACCACGGCAAATCCACCCTGGCCGACCGCCTCATTCAAACTTGCAACGTGATATCCAACAGGGAGTTTCAGGATCAATTCCTCGATAATATGGATATCGAGCGCGAGCGCGGCATTACCATTAAAAGCCAGACCATCAACCTGCCCTATAAAGCAAAAGATGGCCATGAATACAGCTTAAACCTCATCGACACTCCCGGACACGTCGATTTTACTTATGAAGTCTCGCGGGCTCTCGCTTCCTGCGACGGCGTTTTGCTTTTGGTGGACGCCACGCAAGGGGTACAGGCGCAAACTGTGGCTAATCTCTATCTCGCTATGGAGCATAATCTGGAAATTATTCCGGTTATCAACAAGATAGACCTGCCCTCCGCTGATGTGGAGTCGGCGCGCGAAGAGATAGACCACGACCTGGGGCTGGATGGTCTCGCCGCTCTGCCGGTGAGCGCCAAAACCGGAGAAGGCATAGATGCGCTTTTAGAGGCTATAGTAACGCAAATTCCGCCCCCCAAAGGCGAGGCGGCTGAGCCCTTAACTGCCCTTATTTTCGACGCTTTTTATGATCCATATCGCGGTGCTATCATTTCGGCGCGCATTTTTAACGGCTCTTTAAAAGCGGGCGATCAAATTCGTTTTATGTCAAACGGCGCCACCTATAAAGTGGAAGAAGTGGGCATTTATCGCCAAACGCGCACGCCCAAAGAGTGCTTAAGTGCCGGCGAAGTTGGCTATATTATTGCCGGTATTAAAACGGTTAGCGATATTTCCATCGGCGATACCATCACCCTGAATGAGCGGCCGGCCGCCGAGCCGGTGCCCGGTTTTGTGCAGGTGAAGCCTGTCGTTTTTTCCTCGGTTTATCCAATATCTTCAGACGATTACCCTTCCCTCTGCGACGCTCTCGAAAAATACAAATTAAACGATGCGGCCCTCGTTTACAGCAAAGATAATTCTACCGCTCTCGGCCAGGGTTTTCGTTGCGGCTTTTTGGGGCTTTTGCACCTGGAAATCTTTCAGGAACGCATGGAGCGCGAATTTGACCAAGCTCTCCTCATGACAACCCCTTCGGTTGAATACACTTTCAAGCTGAAAACCGGCAAAGAAATTACCATAGATAACCCGCACTATTACCCGGATCCGGCAGAAATTACCGAATCATTTGAACCATTTATCCGCGCTACTATCTTGATGCCGGAGCGCTATTTGGGCGCGGTAATGAAGCTGGTGCTCGACAGGCGCGGCACCAATACCGATTTTAATTACCCCTCCCCCGGGCGCATTGAGCTCAAAGCCGATATGCCGCTCGCTGAAGTGATTTTTGATTTTTATGACAAATTAAAATCCATCACGCAGGGCTACGGCTCTTTTGATTATGACTTTTTGGAAAAGCGCCCCAGCAAGCTGGTGAAAGTGGATATGTTGGTCAACGGCGAAAAGGTGGACGCTCTCTCCATTATTGTCCACGAAGACCGGGCCCGCCCCAGAGCCGTACAAATTTGCGATAAACTGGCCGAAGAAATTCCCCGCCAGCTCTTTAAAATTGCTATCCAAGGGGCCATCGGCGGCAAGATTATATCCAGATCCACCATCAACCCCTTTAGAAAAGATGTTTTGGCCAAGTGCTACGGCGGCGATATCACCCGTAAGCGCAAACTTTTGGAAAAGCAGGCCAAAGGCAAAAAGCGCATGAAGATGGTGGGCAATGTGGAGATTCCGCAGGAAGCCTTTGTGGCCGTTTTAAAGACTAATGACGACTAGAGGCAAAAATGAAAACAATTATTTGGCTTTTTGCGCTTATTTGTCTGGCTGCCGCGCCTGAAGGAATAAACGAACCGCCGGCCAGTGAAGTCTATAAAGCGCAGTTAGCTCAGCTTACCTTGGCCAGTAGTCAGGGTGACAGCTCCTCCGACATGATAGCCGGCGAAATTGCCACCATCCAAAAGCAGCTCGACACCTTAAAACAGCTGGAAAACCGCTCACAGGTTTTAAAAAATCGCCCCGAAGCACTGGAAGCCGAAAGCGCTGCCATTAAAGATCTTTTGGCTAAACCAGTAAGCCCGACTTCTATCAATACCCCCGCCCCTGATGAAAGCGACAGTGCGGCATTAAGCGCTAAACAACAAGAAATTCAGCTGGAGCTCAACCAAGTTGAGGCCACCTTAACCAAATTACATGATGAGCAAAAAAATATGGGCCAGCGCATCGGCAAACTCAGCAACGAACTGGCCGCCGCCCATTCTGCGCTGGAAGAGGCTATGTTAAAGCATAGCACTGCGCCTAACCCGCTGCAGGCTTTAAGCATCGAAATTTCCATGGCCAGCACCAAGCTGAATATTGCCAATATGGAAATTGAGCAACAGCTCTTTCCCAAAGAGATGCGCCTCTACCGCGATAAAATCAATCTGAATATTAATATGCGCAAAACGTTATCAGCGCAAAATGCTAATATTATCAAGCAAATTGAAAATTTACGCCTTTTAGAAGCCGCCGCTTTTAACGAAGAAGTTAAAGAATTTGTAAGTCAGCTGCAACCTGCCAATAAGAACATAGAAACCGGCAGTAAACGCCTTTTGGCTCTGGCCGCCAGACGGCTGGAAGATAACAGTGTTTTGCGCAATTTTCTCGCTTTACAAAATAGGGAGCACCAAAGATCTGCCGAGCTCACTGCTTTAAGCGAAAAGCAGCAACGTATTATAAAACAGGTAGATGCCATGGGGCTCACACCGGCCATTGGTTTTGTCTTGCGCCAGGAGCGGCAAACCCTGCCGGATACCCGCGAGCTCAAAGACGAAATAAAGGCGCGCAACAAAGAGATGGCTGCCTTGCAACTAAAGCTGGTGGAACTGGAAGAAGAAAAGCACCAATTAAGTTACAACCTGCAGCTGGACGAGGGAGTGCCGCAGGAGGCCGAGCTAAAAGAAAAACTGGAGCGCGCCATAAAATTATGTCGCCATGATTATTTTTCTTATTTTAGGGAAATTGCCAAACTCGAAGCTATAAACCGCCAACTTATTGAAAAAACAGTAGCTATCACAAAATATATAGATGAGCGCGTCTATTGGATTCCTAATTCCGGCCCCTTTACCAACATTAATAAAACGGCTATAAACGGCGCTTTTAATTTCTTTTTGTCACCGGGGCAATGGCTGCCGGTACTTAAAAACTACAAAAACTATCTGCCCTGGATTATTATCTGGCCGGCGGCCATTCTCCTGGCCCTCATCGGCTACTGGACTTTGGTACGCCGCCGCCTCAAAGCGGCCTGGCAAAAAAACATCACTAACTTAAAAGAGGCGGGCAAAAAGCCAACCACGCCGGAACAAAACGAAAGCAATATTCACTTTATCCGCTCACTCTTAAAAGCCTTTCTTATGATGCCGGTTTTGGCGATACCTAAGCCGCTGATTTTCCTGACTATTGCCGCCGGCTGTTACTCCTTAAGCCGCGATTCGGCATTTTTCTTTGCTTTAACGCGCGGCTTCATCAATGCGGCTGTTGTTTTTTATATCTTTGGAATTATACATCTTTTTTTAGAATCGCATGGGCTTTATATTTTTGCTGTCCACTGGGCGGAAACAACTTGGCAAAAAGAGAGCCGCGCCGCCACCATCTTGCAATATGTCCTGGCTTTTTTAACCTTTATCTGTACTGGCCTCGCCTATCAACCAAGCGATGTTCTAATAAACAGCGTCGGCCGCTTCACCTTTATGCTTATCCTCCTCTCCTGCTTTATTTGGCTAATCGGCATGGGGAAAAAACCTTGGCAAACAGCCTATCGCGGCTGGCTGAAATTACTTTACAATATCATTTTAGCGGCCATTTACCTGATGCCGCCGGCACTCATTGTTTTTACCTTTATGGGCTATTATTTTACGGCAATTCCCCTAGCCATTAAATTTCTTTTTCAGCTTCTCACATTGGTATCTATTGTTATTTTGGCCAATATCACTAAGAAAACTATCAAGATACGCCTTGGCATGAAACAAAGCGCCAAAAACCGCGAAGCCATGCTCGTGCGCCTGGTACATGCCATAAGCGCCATTTTGGCTCTGCTCTCGCTCTATCTTATTTGGAGTGATGTTTTACCGGCCTTAAATGCCGCCGGCAGTGTCACTCTCTGGACTACCACCAGTGGTAACACTTTACACAATGTTTCGCTGGGCGATGGCTTAACAGCCCTGATAATTGCCATTTTAGTTATTCTCTTGGCCCGCAACCTAAGAACCATTCTCTCTTTGGTGGGCTTTGACAAATTGCCTTTTGACGCCGGTATCCGCAATGCTTTGGCCACCCTCATTCGCTATGCCGTCATTTTAATCGGCGGCGGCAGTGCCTGCACCATTTTGGGCCTCTCATGGAATAATATTCAATGGCTGGTCGCCGCTATGAGCGTTGGTCTCGGCTTTGGCTTGCAGGAAATTTTTGCCAATTTTGTCTCCGGCATCATCATTCTCTTTGAGCGCCCGGTGCGCCCCGGCGACACTGTAACCATCGGCGATATCTCCGGCGAAGTCACTAAAATCAATATCCGGGCCACCACCATTAAAGACTGGGATAACAAAGAAATGATTGTGCCCAATAAGGAATTTATCACCGGGCGCATTCTCAACTGGACAGGTAGCGATTCCATACAGCGGGTGGTTATTTCCGTAGGAGTAGCCTATGGCAGCGATTTACAAAAAGTGCAGGAAATATTGCTGAAAATTGCCGCAGATTGCCCGCTGGTATTAAAGAAACCGGCACCAAGCGTCATTTTTAGTGATTTTGGCGATAGCGCTCTGGACTTTAAGTTGCGACTTTATACCGATATCAGCACTCTGGCCAAAGCGCAGCACGAAGTGCGCCTGGCCATAGATAAAGCCTTCAATGAAGCTGGTATTTCCATCCCCTTCCCGCAACGCGATGTGCACCTTATTCCGCAGGAATAAGACCTGAAAACCTTTCAAAACTGTCTCACCACTGTGTCACCTGACACACTTTGGCACACTTTTGACACACCTGACACACTTTTGACACACTTTGTCAAAACAGTGCGAAACACATTAAAGACTCATAATTACAACTTGTTATATGTCTTTTGAGCTTTGGCACGCAATTTGCATTCAGATGGGCCGGTCAGACTATCTGGCAAAAAGGAGCA
>JAEEML010000056.1 GCA_016283195.1 Deltaproteobacteria bacterium
AACGACGTCTCTTTTATCATCGACGAGCAGATGAATCTCTATGAGCAGCAATCGAGCTACAACCCCAATATGCCACTCCGCCTCTTTCAATATGCTGCTTCTCTTTTTGAGCAATATATTACAAATCACAAGAAAAACCGTTTCGGACCTAAGCTGTTAATGCTGCCCACCCCCAAGCTGGTGGTCTTTTACAATGGTAAAAAGGAAGTGGCCGATGAGACAATTCTGCGCCTTAGCGACAGCTTCAAAGATGGAGACAAAGGCGATATTGAAGTTAAAGTGCGTATGCTTAATATCAATTATGGGCATAGTCAAAAACTTTTGGCTGCTTCTGCGCCGTTAAAGGAATATTCATGGATTATTCACCACATAATGAGTTATAATAAGGAGATTGGGCTGGCCGAGGCTATCACCAAAGTCATAGGCGAGATGCCCGGCGATTTTGTCTTAAAACCCTTTATGGTGCGTCATCGGAGCGAGGTGCTGGATATGCTGCTTACAGAATACAATGAAGTAGAAGAGCGCGAAATTATGTGCCAAGATGCTTGGGAAGATGGCGAAGCCAGCGGTATTATAAAAGGACGGAAAGAAGGCAAAATCGAAGGCAAACGTGAAGCAGCTCAAAAGATGCTAGCCCTAAAAATGGATACCGCCACTATATCTGCTGTAACCGGCCTTTCAAAGAGCGATATTGACGCGCTAAAGTGCTGAAAATTATTTTCGCCTACAACTACTTATCCACCGAGCCCCACCCCGCCGGGGCAGCTACTCAGATCCGGTCTCAAGTGCGTCCCTTGGTCGTGCAAAGGAAGAGGGGGTTCGGGGAGGAACTTTACAAATTCTCCAAATAGCATAGCTTTAAATCCATGGGGTGTGTACCTGACCCAAGCCACGGCGCGGCTCGCAGCAAGGACCGCCCAGCCGGTTAACCGTGGAAGAGCCGGCAATTTTTTCAAGATCAGTTGAGAACTGCGCTATTTTCAAGGGGTCTCATACGGATAATCGGCAAAGTAGGCACGAAAAATGGGGGGGAAAATGATGGAATATCAGGACAAAGTTGCAGAACCATGCTCTATTAAAGAGAGCATAGCTAATGGCGATTGAAGAACTTGCAGCTGGTGGAGAATCTTTGTGACATAGCAAGGAAAAAAAGCACCTCCATTGACTCTTTGCGGAAGGTGAACTATATAGAGCTGAATTTTAGGAGGCTCAAATGAGACTTGGATTAGTTAAAAGAATAACGCTGCTATTAATGAGTGCCGCCATGGCCATTATATTTTTATACCCCGAACAAAGCTATGCCCAGAAAAGCGTCAGTGAACTGGAGGCGAACGTCAATGCCAGCGGGCGAACTCACCTCAACATGGGGGCGCGCATTTCCGGCGAAATAGGCATGGGGCTTCTCGGGGCCGTCAGCGCCTTAGTGGGCGGCGGGGTAATATTTTTGGCCACCATGAGTTTCGGCGGCATAGCCGGCGGTATATTGGGCTACGAACTGACCGTTACCCCGCTGGTAGCCGGCGGCACCTATCTCGGCGGCTGGCTGGCCGGAGGGCGCGGCAAGGCCGGACCGGTATTTGGCGGCGCCTATATTGGCTCTATACCCGGTTATGTGCTGTTTGTACTGGGAATCACTGTCGGTACTCGTGACGCTTTGCTGATAGCCTCAGCCATCGCTACCCCCCTTCTAAGTTTGCTGGGAGCAATCGTTGGTTATGAACTCTCCGAAAAAGCTCAAACCAGGCGCCTGCAAGACGAAAAGAACGCTCTAACTGCCGGTTCCACCGGCAAGCTGTCGTCCCCGTTTATGATTAACCTTCTTTCGGGAACTTTTTAATTCCCGGCCGAGTTGTTTGCAAATGAAGAAAACCATAGTTTTGACAATTCTGTGCTTAATTCTGCTTCTCTTTATTTATGGAGGATTGCTGGGAACTTCCTATACGCTGAACTGGTGGTGGCCGGAATATGTGGAAAAGACAGAGGAGCAGGGTATTGAATTTGCGGCCATGGCGCGCAATGACTGCCCCTTTCCCAATCATCATATTTACCAGAAATATCGGCTCTTTGCCAAAAGAAAGTGGTATTACCCCTATGATGAGCTGACTGACTCCTATTTTATTGCCGATTCAGAATTGTACCCGGGGAGTTTTGCGCCGCGGGCCCAGGTTTTTACTTTAGATGGCCAGCAGTATGTGGCTGTTTTTGAGAAAACCGCGACTAAATATGAACCTCTCACTGAGCGCTTAGACAAAATTGTTATCTTTGAGCCCCAGAAGCTGGGCGAACGGGGGGTATATAAAACAATTAGATGGATGAAAGATTTTAATTGCGCGGTGGATTATTCGCTGTCACGCGACAAAACCGCGCTAACGAATATTAAAACCGTGCTTAGTAATTTGGGACAGGATACTTCGTGTATTGATAATATTATCGCTTGTTTCCCGGATTACAGCTGTGAAAACGTGGAAAATAGAAATGTACCGAGAAACAGTTATAAGCTTTTCGGGATTATCGAGGTCACGGTTAGTGAGCACAAAAATCAGTATGCGGTTTTAAGCAAGTAAATTCTTTGCGCAGCTGGGCGGCGAGAATATAGGATAGCCGAACCTATGTAACCATTGATATTTATATATAAATTAATTTAATGATATTCGGAACAAAAATTTAATCTCGCCAGCTCTTCACAGAAATGGTGTCTGTAGCAGACAAGCTGTTTTTTTGCTGTCTTAGCCCGGGACGCTGTAATTAGGCTCATATAGCATGGCTGTTTTTTTTTCGAAAGAACAACGCAGATGCCCCCACAATTATCTAATAAAGTAGTGGACAACGGTTGATATTTGCAGTATTTTTCGCGCGCCTGATTTATGGGTACAGAGATAACGGCTTTGGTTTAAGCTGGGCCGGATGGAGATAAAGATGTCGCAAAGCTTAGAGGAGATGAGAAACGTTCATATAGAAAAGAAGTATATGCTGAGGTATCGCGTCCCCGCTATTTTTGTCATTTGTGCTTGTATAGGCGGTATGCTGATAGCTGGTATTTCTTTTGTAACTATGACCTTTTCATCTATCAGCCATAACGGAAGAATCGCTGCGCAATTTATAGATTTTTTGGCCCCCACTCTAAACAGTATCATTGCCAAAGGTGATGCTGCCGCCATCGAAAAAAAATTTGCCGAAACAAAGCATCTTTCCGGCATAGCATACGGTGCTTTGCTGGATGCCAAAGGAAAAGTTTTAACCGAATGGCAATCGGAAGAAACGGAACTCGATTTTAATGCCAAATATGTGCAAGGTATAGAATCCTCATCGCTGGAGAGAAAAGGAAATACCTTTTACCTTAAAATACCGCTGGATAAAGCCGAAAACCACGCGGTGCTGGTTGGCCTTGACGCCGGTAGAATCATGGGCGAGCAGATCTCGAAGTTTGGTATTTTTTATTTTATCTTTTTATGCGGATGTTTAGCATTTTTCTTTGCTGCTCTTTATGAGACTAAAAAGCATATGACCAGCCCTACAACCAGTATTTGTGAATATGCCGCCGATATTTTGCAAAATAATGACCTCACCCGTACTCATCCCGTTGAAGTCAGAACGGAAATCGGCCAGATGACTGTTGTCATTAATACTATTACCGAAAAAATGCATACTATGCTTTTGGCCCTTAAAGATACCTGCGTGAAGTTTGAAGAGGTAGTTAAAGAGCTTGGCAACTCCGGCAATAATATTTCGCATGATTCCGTAATTATTAAACAAAGCGTGGTTAGTGCCAATGCCAAGATGGATGAGCTCACCAGTTCGTTTTTTGAAGTTACGGCTAAATTGCAAGAGCTGGCCGCCCAGAGCGAGCGCGGCTCTACCACGGTTTATGAGATGAGCCAGGTTAATCAGGAAGTCTTTGACAATGTGAACGGCATGAGTGCCTCGGTTAGCCAGTCGCTTAAAGCCATTGAGCAGATGACGGGAGCCATTGAGAAGACAGCCGCCCATGTGGAGCAGCTTAATAACGACAT
>JAEEML010000057.1 GCA_016283195.1 Deltaproteobacteria bacterium
ATCATGGCGATTGAATCGTTATTACAGTTAAGGCCTACAGAGAGGCCAGCGCGGCCATATATAGCAATAGGGGCCCAAGAAGTCAGCAGGTTATTTTAAGAGGAGAAGGATAGCTGGGCGAATTGCGGATATAAAATTGGGAAAAACTTGTGACTTGCCTTTTGAGTTATATTAGAGAATTTGGCGGCTGCCCCGCCAGGTAAAATAAAAAGTCAAACCTGAGACATGAGTTTTTGAAATTTGGTAATCTGCTTTTCGCTTAAAAAGGCCAGCGGTGGAATCTTTGTGCGGTAATTATTGAAATGGCGTTTAAACTTAGCTGGTAAGTTCACAATCTCATGTAAAGAGCGATGTTTCTTTCATGGAATAGTCCCCAATAGACTATTTATGACTTATTGATTTTTTTACCACTTTATGTCAGTTTTTTACCACTTTTAACCAATTAACTTTTCTTTGAAGCGTACTTAAACTGAAACCATAAACTTCTGCCCTGGCATTAGCGTTGCCGGAGCAGAAGTCGGCCGCCGATATACGGAGACCCGACAAAATGTCCCCACATTTGTCACCTCCTTATATCGGCTTGGCCCACATAAATCAACCGTATTGTGTGTGAAGCCATGGTGGCTTGTCGTGCAATACCTATTTAATAAGGAGTGTTATATGAAGAAGATTCGTAACGTTGGAAAACGCAAGGGAATACGCGACATTTGGTGGAATGCCTTTATGGTAAAAGAATGCCAAAATTGGAGTGATAACGATATCCCAGAATGCCCAACAGCGAGAATTGAAATTCCGCCTGATTTATTAACATGGCCGGAGGCAGTTAGGCTCCACAACAGGATGAAAAAGGAGGATAGCTATTATAAAAGCAGTGCATACATTTGCTTTTATTGCGATGATTATCTCTTTGATGGAACAAGAGGTGTTTGGCATTGTTATTATAAAGCTATTGAAATTATAAAACATTTTGCCGGGATAATTACCCCTGATTTCAGCACTTATAAGGATTTCCCGAGACCGCTAAAGGCGTGGAATACTTATAGAATGCGAGCTTTTGGCTTTTGGTGCACCAGTCAGGGCATTAACGTGATAAATAATGTCAGATGGAGTGCTGATACACTGGATATCTGCTTCAAGGGCATTCCCAAAGATAGTGTTATTTGTCTTGGTACTATTGCCAGTGGACTCAAAAAAACGGCCAACAGAGCAGAATATGAACAATACCTGAAAATTATGATTCAGGAGCTAAGACCGCGAATCATCCTAATATATGGCTCAGCTCGGTACAAATTTTTCAAAGAATTGCAAGCGAGTGGTATTGTCGTAAAATCATATCAGACAGCTAGAAACAGAAAATACTGTAGTCGGGGGTTGTTATGAGTAAAGATACAAGCGGTTTGTTTCCTGGTAAAAATATGAAGGAGACATTAACGTCAGGCTATGTGTATAAGAGTGGTGACCATATAGCATATATTTATAAAAATCCAAGTAATGCAGTGGCACATATGATTGTGCCACGTTTGCCCAAGAACCCGCAAGTATTGGTAAAAAATGGCTGGGAAGAGACAACACCGCCTGAAATGAGTAATAACACTAACTCACAAACTTTTCATGATCCAGTAACCAATCTTGACATAAGATTTGATAAAGGTGAAAAAGGTGTACCAGGATTTGGTGGAAAAGACCATTACCATATTGAGAACCCGGATTCGACTGGCAAACATGATAAGTATTTAGATAAAGATGGCAATCCCTGTGCGAAGAATTCAAAAGCATCGCATATATTGCCAACTGAGGAGGGATAACAAATGCAACTTGAAGATTTTATTGCTAATTATAACTTACACGACAGCCTTTTGGAAGAATGCATTTATGCCAAAGAAGAAGGAAAGCTCACCCTGCTGATTGACTTCTGTTATTGGGCGCAAAGCGCTTATAAAGATGGTGAAGCCGAAACAGGCCTTGTAACTGTCATATTTTACGATGTTTCAGCATTTAAGCGAGATGACTACGAAATTAATAGTGATGCAATTATTGGTATCAGGCAGTCTATGCCCGGCCAAGTAGAATTGGTAGTTCAGTGTGATGATAGGAGCATCCATCTGTTTTCCTTTTATACGTCAGCTGTCGAGATTTGCACTGATTCTTCAATGCGCTGACTTCTATTCTACTAACAATACATGTATCGTAATTACAACAAATACTATTGACAATATTGTAAAAAATAGTTATACTAACCGAGTCGCCTGTTGATTATGTCAGCAAAGTGATAATAAAATCTAAGTGTTGTAGCTTATAAGCTGCTACAATATATGGAGGTTGGTATGGAAAGTATTAGTAAAATTAAACTGAATTTAGATGATGATGCAACTTCTGATTGTAATGCGTTTAAGTCTGCTAAGCAGGAAATAGAACAGACTGCTAGTTCAATCAAAACGCTAATGGATTCTTCTGCACTACAGTGTAAAAGCCTACAACAACCAATATTTCAATCCACACAGTTGTTTGAAAAACAACTACAACCGCTATCTAACTCAATGCAGCAATTACAAAAATTATGCCGACCAATAGGATGTACACAGTTGTTTCTAAACCAACCACAACTACTATCTAATTCAATGCAACAATTACAAAAACTGTATCAACAGGTAGAATCTATACAACAATTTCAAAAACAGCAGCAAGGTGATTTGAAGGCATTGATGGATAAGGCTACTTTATGCAACTTCAGTGAAATAATAAATGCAGCAATTAAGCGTAGTGACAATATGCGGCGGGAATATAATATTCAAGATTACCTGCCGTATAATTTTTACGCATCCAGGCGTGATTCAGAGATGGAGGAACTAAAAAACGAGATATACGAACTGAAAAAGGAGTTGCAAGCAAAGAACCAACAAAATACGGAGATTGATTCAGATAAGCACTCTTCGCAAGAAAACATTGAACTGCCTTATTCAGAGCAGGTTAAATATGAATCAAAAATTAACGCACTGGAAAACAAGGTTAATGAACTCACAAGCGAATTATATGCCAAGAATAAACTAATTGAGGAACTGAAGTTATCCAATCATTCTCCGCAGGAAAACCTTGTGCTGGCTCATTCAGAGCGATTTAGGCAAGATTATGACAAATTAATAGAACTTGGCTATATGTGTAAGGCAGATGGTGGTTACTTGATATGGCTAAAAAGCAAGCAGTCTTTAGCTGAGTATTTTGGGTATCAAAAAAAGCGTGCCAAGTGGAAAGATATAGAGAATCTTTTCCAAACGAAAAGGCTATCACATTTATTGTCTGTAACAGATAATGTTTCAAAAGACTACCTGGAATTAAAAACACTGTTACAATTATAGACTCTGCCAATATAGTCACCTAAACTGTTTGGGTAGAAGATAACCAGAGATGCGGTTAATCGCGTCTCTATATTGTGTAGCAGGCTGTGAAGATGAAAACTTATATTCTTTTTGCTGACAAAGCGCTTTCTTTTGAAAAGGCTAAAATTATGCTTCAAAGCAGTTTTACCTGCAATGAAACATTGCCCAATCGCCTGACCATAGAGCTTTTAAGGGATCACCTCTATATCGATTTTGATAATGACATACGCGCGGATTATGAGGATGAGAAAATCAGAAATGCCGACTATAACTTCTATGCCATCCTTTATCATTCTGAGAAATTGGCCAGAGCTGTTATCAGGGAACTAAAGAATTTTATTATATATGTTGATGATGATGAAGGTACTATTGAAGAAATAAATAAGTTCTTTGATAAAGCATAAGTGCTCTGAGTTTTGGTGTCCACGGTCGTGGACGGAGAGAGAAAATACACCGCTTGTCAGCTTGGGCTTTCATAGCGCGAGTTCCATAGTGCTCTCTGCTCCTCTGGGTGAAATTTTAATAAAACTCTTTTGATTGCCCTTAGTTACTATATCGCCCGGCTCCAGATGGCCCAAGATGAGCGGCGAGTCCGGGTTGTGCAGTTTATAATTTTCGCGGGCTTTTTGGTGATCTTTAGTGGCATAGCAATATTTGCAGCCGTTTAAACAGGTATTATAGGCGCTGATGTCGCGGCTTTCGATGCAGTGGCAGCCACTACGCGTGCCCCTATGCTTAATATCGCGGAAGCTAAGGCCATTGGCCCGGCCCAGCATCTCCAGAGTCAGGCAGCCGGACTTTTGAATGCCATAGCGGGAAAAATCGCCGTTTGTGCCGCAGGTTTGGATATGGAGCTTATGGCGTGCGGCTATTTGGCCCAATATTTGGGCCAGAGTGTCCATTTCGCTATCGGACATGGGGTAGAGCTCCGGCATATTGTTTTCCAGCTTTTTATACATCTCCACAAAGCTGAAAATTACCCGGCTCACATGGCCGGCAAGGCGCCCGGCCATATACTCAAAAGTCTCGCGGTGGGCCTTAATAGTGTATTTTTTCGTGAGCAACACCGGGTCATAGCGCCAGCAAAGGCGCTCGGCGCCCACCAGCTTTTCCAGCTCGAGAAGAGTGGCTATGCTTTCGTCGATAGATGGCACCAATGGCTCTATATCCGGCCCGTAAGCTGTGATGGTATAATGAAAAAATGTATTAAAACGGCTGGTTATCTCATGAAGATGAGGCAGAATAGGCCGATAATTTTTGGAGCAGAATATGATGCAGTCGATTT
Source organism: Deltaproteobacteria bacterium (assembly GCA_016283195.1). Lineage (GTDB taxonomy): Bacteria > JAEEML01 > JAEEML01 > JAEEML01 > JAEEML01 > JAEEML01. Next base: position 4,660 of record JAEEML010000057.1, read on the forward strand.
TATCGGGGGTCAGCTCGTAGCGCGTGACTTTATTCGGGAAAAGGGGATTTCGCACCAGCACAAAGCCCTCGGCAAAACGCTTTAAAAGCCAGGGGGTGAAAAACTGAACTGTATCGGTGCGGGCGCCGGTATTCAATATCATGATATTACTCACTTTATCTGGTGGAAGATAGTGGCTCCCAGCGATTTTTCGCCGCCATTACGCGGGAGCCTTTTAGCACAGGCTGGCAGGGCGAGGAAGAGTGAATAATGGGTTCTTACCACAAAATTTGCGACGCGGCGGCCGGGTATCGGCTATAGTGGCGCGGCGTGGCGCGTTTTATAGAACTATATGAGTAAACCGGCGCTACCCTCCGGTAAATGAAATAACACTTTAAGTAAAACTGCCTCGCCTCTATCTTTTAGAGCCTCTTTTATGCTATGGGGGAGATGGCCGGTAGCTAACCGGCAAAAATAGCGGAGAAAAAGATGGAAGGTACTTTTACGCCTCGAGAAGCGCTGGATGAACTGGAGGCTATAATACTAAAAATGTGCCCTGAGCAGGCAGTGAATGGGCTTACAGAACTGCCGCTTATTGCTTTAAGTGGCGGTATTCATTCGGCTTTAGTTGCGGCAGCCATAAATCGCCACCTGCCGTTGCGCTCCTTTACTGTGCTTTTGCCGGGCGAGGAGCCGCCCAAAGAGCTGGAAAAGATCGTGGAGTTTTTAGGCACCACGCATACCGAATATGTGCCGAGCAGTGCAGAGCTGGCACTTTGGAAAGAAGAATACCAAAAACAGGCCGCTAACAAGCTGTCTTTTAACGATTTCCTCCTTTTTGCGGCGGCTGAAAAGCTTGGCTATGAGACTTTTTATAGCGGGCACCATGAGACCATACCGGTTTTAAGCGGTGTAAAGAGGCGCTCGCCGCTCGCGGAAATAGCTTTAAATCCGGCAGATTATAAGGCTATGGCTGCGCGGTATTTGCCATGTCTCTAAAAGTGAACGGTGATATTTACGAAGAGAGGCCGGTAGTGCGGCGGCTTTATTTGCCGGAACTCGGCCGGCTTGAAGCGGGGAAAGTGCTGAGCCCAAGCGGTGATGAGCTGCATTATGCCACAAGTGTTCTGCGCCTAAAAGATGGCGAATATATTGAGTTTTTTGATGGCGAAGGCCATTTTGCTGAGGGGCAGATTATAAAGAGCAATAAGCGCGAGTTACTTTTAGAACTTGGTGAAATAAATCATACTCCCCCCATAGCTGCCCCTTTTTTGGCTGTCGGCTATTGCAAGCGTTTTGATGAAGTATTGGAGAAGGCTACCGAGCTCGGAGCCGGCGCGATTATTCCCCTGAATTTGGAGCGCACGGCTATTAGCCTAAAGAGCGCCAAAGCAGACCATTTTGCCAAAGTGGTGCTGGCTGCCGCCCGCCAGTGCCGGCGCTACTATTTACCTGAAATTTGGCCGCTCACCACGCTAAGGGAACTTTTGCAGCAAATTCCCCGGCCGGCGGTGGCTCTGCCCCACGGGGCGCCCATGAGCAATTTGCCCGAAAAACCTAAATGTCTGCTTATTGGGCCGGAGGGCGGTTTCAGCCCGGCCGAAGTGGCGCTCTTTAAAGAGCTTGAACTTCCGGCTTTTGGTCTTGGGCCGCATATTTTGCGCGTCGAAACGGCGGCGGCGGCCAGTTTGGCAGTTTATTGGCAGTAGATTAAAAATCAGGTCGGCCCAATCATGCCGTAATTGGCTTCACATTCCCAATCAAGCTTGGATTCTGAAGGGTCACAGCCGCAAAGTGCCATATCCGAACAGAGTGGTTCGGTGTTAATTTGCGGTTTTACATAAGGTTTTTTATCCTTTAAAGCGGTGTCTTTATTTTTTTGCAGCTCGTTATTCATTTTAAACTCCTACCAATAAAGATGGAGAGCGCCGTTGCCGTTTATGGCTTCGCTGACAATAAAGGCACCCAGCGCATCGCCCATAAAATTATTGATATTAACTATTGTGCGGCCAAAGGCAAAAGCCTGATTTGTAGAAGCAGTGCTGCCATAGAGGAAAGAATCTATCTTAAAGGCAGGCGCTGAGTCTAATAAATCAATATCAGCAATCATAACTGTAGCTACAGTGGGCGCGCCAACCGCAATTTCGACACGGTTATCACCATCTATATCGCCAAGAAGTGCCAGAGAGCCGCTATATTGACCAAAGCTGGTAAGAGTGGCGGCGGCAAAGTCTTTACCGGAGAGAGTGGCACAAGGATCTGCCAAAAGGCCATTTTCGCTGCCACAATATAATTGCACAGTGCCATTATAGCTTAGGAGCAAACTATCAGCTTGCTTGCCGCTCATTGTTCCCGGCAGAGTGACTAAATTGGTGACCATTGTACCAACTGTTATTTCCCTGATAGCTTGGGCAGGTGTGTAATTCTTTTCTGTTAGTGGCCCATGATAAATATGCAGGGCTTTTCTATCGGCATTAGTGGTGACCAAATCGGCTTTGCCGTCGCCGTTGAAATCGCCGGCAGCTACCAGGAAGCCGTAATTGCCTTCAGCGGTGATAGTGACATCCGGCTGCTTTTCGCCGCTACCATCGGTGGTGATTATAACATCACCTGTGGGGAAGTTGCTGCCGCCGTAATAAATGAATACAGCTTTTCCGGTATTGCTGCCGATGATGAGATCACCCTGACCATCGCCGTTTAGATCGGCTATAGCTGTGGATACACCAAAGGCTGCAGCTGCTGCCGGTGAATCGTAGTAAAAAGCTGTTTGGGGCTCATAATTCGGCTGATAAACATTAGCTACTTGTTTGCCGGTAAAATTACTGGCCAAATCATAGCCGCTATAAACAAAGACGGCACCATTAGCTATAGCGCCGTTATTAATGTTTGGCATGGAGTTAGAGCTGATAACCAAATCGGCATGATCATCACCAGTTAAATCGCCTTTATGTGCTCCGGAGAGTGGGGCGGCGGCAATGCTGTAGCCAAGATAAGGACTTCCCGGCGTGTTTTCGGTTAAATTAAAGGTATAGCTCGGGGCAGGTTCTCCGCCGTTTGCTATATCTTGCGCTCCGGAGAGGAAGAGATCAACAGCGCCTTTGCCGTTAAGATAGCGCATTGCTGCGACGGCAAAATCATCGCGGCCGTCGTTATCAATATCGCCGACATTAACCATCGCCGAGCCATAAGAAGCCATGTTGTCTCTTGAGCTTAAATAAGCCGGAGAGGTGTTGTCGCGCCCTTCGCTCTGAGTGCCGTCCAGGTGGCTGTCTTCGGGCCAGGTGCGCAGCGGTAAGACGCGTTGGCCGTTGCTATCGCCTGTTTCCGAACTGTTTTGCGCACTGTCAAGCGCTTCCACTACAAAACAATAATCCTGATGCAAGGGGAGATTTTTGAAAGTATAACTTATGGTGCCGTTTTCATCGGCGCTAAGAGAGAGACTCTCCAGGTGGGAGATGTTGCTTTCATCCAGAGTGCCGCTAAGATCGGCACAGGCTGCCAAATAGCCGAGAGCACTATAGCCCAGCGGGCGATAGCCTACTTTGTACATAGTTATGTCATTAGCTATGGCACTGTTTTCACTTTGCCAGGCGATGGTGACATGGCCATGGCGGCGTGAGCAGGTCTCTTCTTTGCATATAGAGGAGCAAATATCGGGCTCCAGATATTTGGCGCTATTGTCATCCGGTGGGTTAGTGCTCTCTCCCAAACAAATAAGCGGCTTAATAGGAGCCGGCGGCATGGTATCAACCAGAGCAATAATAGTTTCAGCTACAGCTTTCGCGGAGATATTACCAGCTTTGTCGGTGGCCGAGAGGCTTAAAGAGTGTTTTTCGCCGGCCGGCAGACTTGGTACTCCTAAATTGGTAAATATAGCCAGACAGTGATGATTATTGTCACAAGCTGTTGTGCGGGTGGCAGCGCCGCTAAGAGGATAATCAGGCTGATCGGTCGAAATGGTAACCAGCTGATTTTCTTCGATATTAGATACCTCAGCCACTAGCGCTGTGCGGCTTGTGTTAAGGCCGTTCTCATGGATGCCGTCGCCACGCAGCCAGTCTAAAGAGGCATTCCACAGCGCTTCGCCGTTTATGCCGCTTTCGTTATAGGGAACATTAAATTCTTTAAGACCGCCCAGAATGTCGTTGCCGACCCGGCGCCAGGTTATCGTCGGAGCATCTACATCGGCTACTAAACCGTTAATAATGCGGTGGCCGATTAAAGAGCCGCCTTTGGTTAGCGATATATCCAGAGAATTGTAAATAGCTGTTTCTTGCGAAAGCTCAAGATTTACCCCGCTTATCAGTACTGTGTTGTTGCTGCTAACTGTGCCGCTGACCTCGCGCTTACCGGCTGGGCTTTCAATGGAAAGGGTGACATTAGCTCCGCTGAGATCGCTGCCATCGAGATTATCTACCGCTATTGTAAGGGCGGTATTTAAGAAATCCCCGGCTGGAGTTCCGTCGAGATTGCCAAAATAGCTGCCTTCTTCCACCAGGAGGCCGGTTAAGGGCTCATTGGTCTCTTTATCGGTGCGCTCCACCAAAATAAGTGCGCTGGAGACATTATGCAAAGTTAAATAGAGCGGGTTACTGTAAGTAATATTGCCGCTGGCATCGGTGGCTTTTAATTTTACAGTGCGCTCATCGCCGGGGAGGAAACCGGGGCCGATACCGGCTATGGCGGTAGCCAGGTTGCTGTAAGCGGTATCGAGGTCGGCAGCAGAATCAAGAGAGCTGTTGAAGACGATATCGGTAATGCCGTCCATTTCACTGATTAAAGAAAGAGTGCAGGGGCAACCGGCGACATTAACCAGCAAATCATTGCTGGAGGTGTCAAGGTAACCATAGCCGAGCGGGCGGTTGTCACCGCCGGTGACAATATTAGCTGTGCAGGAACCGCTTGCCTGACAGTTTAAGCTGGTGCCGTTTTGCTCTAAAACCAGGTTAGCTGTTGGGCCAAGATAGTCGATATGATATTCTGTTACGGCGGAATGCACCTCATTTTGGCCGATATCAGTCATCGAAACACTAATTGTATTTATGGTTTCGTTAAGTGTATCTTTTTGCAAGAAGGGCACATCAAAAGTTAAAATAGCCTCTTTGCCGCTGGCGGTTAGTGTGCGCTCTATTTGTGCTACATCGCTGCCGCTCGTGCGCGAAAGCACAACTTTACTGCCATTTAAAGCAGAACCGTCGCTGATGATAACTTGCACCGGCATCATGAGGACTTTTTGCCCTTCATAAGTGGCAATGGTGCCATCCTGGGCGGTGTAGAGGCTCTTGGCCGGAGTGGAAAGCTCTACGCTAGGCAAGCTGGAATCAACGTAAACGGTATAAGATGATAATTCATTGATTGCATTTTTGTTACCGTTTTCATCTTCCACTACCACCTGGAGATGATGGGTGCCTTCAGCCAAATTTAGCGTCAATTTTGATTGGACATCATTAGAAACGGAAGTGCTGCCGACCAGACTATTGGGGCTGGGATTATCGCTATATACGCGGAGCATGGTTTTTTGGGAAAGCCCGCTGACTTCGGCAGCGGCACTCACGGCAAAGCCGCTTGCTCCGGCTATGCCTTCCTTTAATGTGGAATTAAAGACCAAAAGGTTTTCCGTATCGTTCTGCGTTTTATTGTTTATAAATTCAAATTTTTTAAGCTCCGGCGGCTCGGTATCCACTATAATGGAACGCATATCAGAGGCAGTAGAAATATTTAAATCACTGTTTTCTATGGCGACATATATCTCTTGAGAGCCTTCCGGCAAGGTGGCATCGGTAAAGAAAACGGTACTGCGCCTTAGAGAGCCATTATTGGTAGAGGTGGCTAAAACATAGCCGCTGCCTACCGGGCAGAGCTCGCTGGCGGTACCTTTAAGCGATGAACAGAGGTAGGCCGGTGAGCCCTTAGGATAACCAAAAGCTATAGCGGTAAATTCGGTTTGATAACCGGGGATATTCTTTTTGAGATCGGTGGCGGCATTGAATTTGGCATTGATAGCCGGAGCGGTGATGCTAATGGCATTGAGCTCGGTGTTAATGGAGAAGGAATAAGAGAGCTCGCTCTTATTGCCAAAAGAGTCGCTGACTACAAAAAGCGCTGTATAACTGCCGCCGTCAAATGGAACATCATTGAAGGCATATTCGAAAATGCCATTGCCGATAGCTTTGGGCAAAGCTACTAAAACAGGATCCATATCGGGCACATTAAGCGGAGGTTCAAAAGATAAGTAACCGATATCATTATTAATATCTCCCTGTACCCGGTAAGAGAATTTGAGCGCTATATCATCGGTTGTCATGGTGACATCATCTTGGACGCCAAATTCGCTACGCGTCGGATCCGGTTGGGCCTGGCGGATAACGGGTGCTTTGGTGTTGGCGTTTAAAGTGATACTGAGCGGATTACTGCGGTTGCCGGCGCAATCTAAAAGGTAAGCATTTAAGACAGTTTGGCCTTCGGTGGCTTCGGCCGGCAAAACGGTAACATCGTAGAAAGTGAGCGAACCGCCGTCGCCAAGTGGCAGAGTAGCGCGGAAGAGCTCTTCGCCGCCGGTAAAGGAGCTGATAAGTTCCACGCTCATGTTATATAAATTGGGCTCGGTAGTGTCGATGGGCATTTCCAGGGTAACATTTTGTTGCAAACCCTCTTCGTCGCTATTGGTATCTATGCTGCTTTGACCAAGAAGAGCGCCATCTTGAGGGGCAATAAAGCGGGCCGAACCGGCGATAGTCGGCGGCGTATTATCAATGAATATTCTTATTGTTTTGGAGACGGCCACATAGCCGGAATCATTTTCGCAGGTGACATATATGTCGTTTTGTCCGGTGGCCAAATTTCCTACTGCTTCAGCGCTAAAAGATAGAGCGCCGTCGCTGGAGGAGGGATTTACGGCTAAGGGATTTTTGGAGAAAGCGGTGGCCTCGGCGGCTTTACTCCAGAGGTGGCAATTATAAGAGCTTATCGATTTGCTGACCGGATCTATAGCGCCGCTTATGACGAGATTATCACCGGCGGCGCAACTACCGCCGCCGTTAAAGATGGTGATATTGTGGCTAAAGGAATCGATTTTTAGCTCAATAATTTCCGCGCTTTGATTGCCGGCTTCATCGGTGGCTATAACCTTGAGTTGATAGCGACCAAAGGGGAAAATCATTTTTCCAAAATCAAAATTTAAAATATCGCCGTTATTTATGAGTTCTTTTTGGGCAACAGGCGTAAGTGTGCCGCCTTGGGGATTAGTGAGTAGATCAATAGTTAACTTAGAGCCGACAAATTCGCCGCTTTGCCGGGGATCGATGCTGACGACAACAGGAATGGCAAGGCCCTCGTCATTCGGCAAGAGCTCCGGATGGAGAGCGCTTTCAAATAAGGCACTATCTAAGGGACTGGCCAAAGAAAAGATCGGCGCTATGGAATCAATATAAAATTCAATGGCTTTTTGCGCGATGTTGCCGGCGGCATCTTTAGCCGAAACAGTTAGTACATAAGCTCCGTCAGCAAGGTTTAAGGTGGCAGAAACAGTACTATTTTCGCTGGTAAAGGTGCTTAACGAATTTTCTGTTATGTGGCTCTCTTTGCGGCGCACCTCCAGAGTTACTTCCGTGCCGGCCTCTATGCCGCTTAATGTGGCGCTAAAATTCAGAATATTATCATTAATATATGCGCCGTGGGCCGGGCTTAAATCACTAAAGACCGGGGCTTGGCCGTCGGCCAACAAAGCTAGAGGAATGGAAGAACTTTTTTGCTCATCATTGACTACAGCCTGGATATAACGAGTTACAAGGTCATTTTCGCCGGCATAGGTCAGAGAGACATCTTTGAATGTGTAAAGGCGCATTTTACCTTGGACAGTGCTTAGAGCTTCGCGGTAGGATATGACTTTCCCGTTTTCAAGATCAGTTAATGAATCCGCTACATTAAGAACAATATCGGCTGCCGGTGAGCAATTTGTTTCCACGGTCACGGCTATTTGTAAACCGGCCAAATCGCTATTTGTATCATCGCGGGCCAGGTAGGTATTGCTCTCACTTAGATTGATTTTTAGGCGGCATTTACCGGTGTCAACATTTAAAATAGTGCATAATTCCTGGTGATTAAGGCAATCTTCTTGGCCTAAAGAAGGCAAATTTTCCCGCAGGCCGTAGAGAAGGATATTTTCACCTTCTATGAGGGTTACATCGTGATATGTTGCTTTGCCGCTTGCTTCTATTGTATTGTTTTTAATAATTTTGTCATTGACTGAAAGATAAACAGCTTGTTCGCTGGCGGCATCATCGCCCTGACAAACAACGGTGATATCCTGTTGCAAATAGGGCATTTCACTGTTGCTGTCTTCGGTGATGGTGTAGCCGGGCTGGGGCCTAGCCAGGCGACAGAAAGTGCTGTTTTCATCGGCAAAAACAGTAAAATTGGCGCTGGTTCCTTCATAGAAAATGGTAAGTTCATTGCGGCCGGAAGCCAAGGTGTAATCGGGAAATTCAACCACGCCGTTATATAAAGTAGCTTTGCTTAAAACGGAACCGGGGGCTTTATTTTTCAGGCTGATTTTATTGCCGCTCTCAATGCCGCCGATTCTGGCGGTGATAGTGGTTTGAATATGGTCTTTTTCAAGGTTTTCATCTTGAAGAAAAGTGAGAGTAGAGCCATCGGCCGGCGTGACGAGGCCGATAGCGGTTTCACGCTCTGGCAAAGGGTCCGGAGTTTTGCGGCATGAATTAATAAAAAAAGAGGAAACTAATAATAAAAAAGCAAAAGATTTTATGCTGTTATTGTAATTCACAATAAAATCCTTTCTAAGCGCCCCGGGGCTCGGTAATCAGTTTTTTGGCCTTTAGATTGGCCAAAAATTCACTTATATCATTTTGGGCCTCAGCTTCATCGACATCATAAGCAGCAGTTAGAGCCCGGGCCAGTTTATCCGGTGATTGCGGCTCTTTAGCTAAAAGATTCCATAAAAAAGAAGCTGTATCGTTAAGCAGATGAACTTCGCCGCCGCTGATACCGATGATGATGGTTTCGTCACCAACGGTGCGGAAAGCGATGCGTTTATCCGGTTGCCAGGTTTTGTTGCTCTTATTGCTCATAGCACCCCCAACTCTATTTGATTTTACGCATAGTGAGCGTTTTGGGCAAGTAACTTATTCTATTTATGCAGAGTTATGAGGAGTATTTCGCTTTGTGAGCCCATACGCATTGGTGGCCCCCAAAAGCCGGTACCTTGGCTGACCAGTAACTGGGTATGGCCCACCCGGTAGAAGCCTTTAAAATATTTTTGCACACTTTTTACAAAAATGGTCCAGGGCCAAAGCTGGCCGCCATGAGTGTGGCCGGTGAGTAAAAGGTCTATACCGTAGTTTTGGGCTTCATCAGCTATATTTGGTTGGTGGGCCAGGCCGATGACGATAGCGGAGCCGGGAATGCCGGCGGTGGCTCTGGCAAGGTCCGGGCCGTGGCCGGAATAGCGTGCGGCACTAAGGTCATCCACTCCGGCCAGATAAATAACCGCTTCACCTTTGCTAATGGCTATATGCTCGTTAAAAAGCACTTTTAGGCCTACTTCCGGCAAAAATTTCAGCCAACCATCGGCATCGCTGATATATTCGTGATTGCCGGGAACAAAAAATGTGCCGTAAGGTGCTTTTAAATCTTTTAACGGTAAAAGCTCGTTTTTTATCAGATGGGGCATACCGTCGGTGAGGTCGCCGGTGATGGCTACCATATCCGGTTTTAAGGCCATAGTTTCGCTGACGCGTTTTTCTAGCCACTTGTGGTTTAGCACCGCGGCAATGTGGAGGTCACTCAACTGGGCTATGGTAAAACCCTCAAAATCGTTAGGTAAATCTGGAAGATGAATATCATATTTAGTGATTTGCGGCTCGCCGACAGCCTCATCCATGGCAATGGCGCAAGAGATGGTGGCGATGAGTACCGATAAAGCGGCTCGCAGAAGCGGCCAGTAGCTATAGGTACCTAAATTGATATGCGCTAGGTAAGTTAAGGCCAAAGAGATAATATCTATAGCCAAGAGAGTTATGGTAATAAAAACCAGCATCCCCATCCAGGTGTAAGCGACATAAGCCAGCGGTTCCTGCCTTTTTAGCGGTAAATAACGGCTTAGGATAAAAGAGAGAATGGCAGAAAGTCCCAGCAAAATAATGATTCCGGTGCCGATGTAACGCGGGAGGCCGGGCGGGGTGACACTATAAACGAGGCGTTGCCAGATATAGAGGTGGACGCCGGTTACCATGACGGAAAAAACAACTAAAAAAAGGATGTACATATAGTTTATTACTTTCCTATGAGGCCCATTTGGCTAAGTAGCTTTGCCAAACTCGCGCGGTTTTTATCCTGCAGCGGCACGAGCGGAAGGCGGTACTCTTCGGCAATGAGGCCCATTTGTGCCAGGGCGCTTTTTACCGGAATGGGGTTGCTCTCGATAAAGAGCATCTTGTTAAGTTCGCGCAATTTATAATGAATTTCTTTGGCTAAGGGCCAGTCTCCGCTAAGGGCAGCTTTGACCATTTGGGCCACCATAGCCGGCACAACATTGGCGCTGACCGAGATAACTCCTTTGGCGCCTATGGCCATAGCCGGCATGGTGAGGCCGTCATCTCCGGAGAGCAGAGTAAAATCGGCCGGAGTTCCGGCAATAATGGCACCCATTTGTTCCAAATTACCGCTAGCTTCCTTAATACCGATAATGCCGGGAATTTTGGCTAGAGTAGCCACTGTTTCCGGCAACATATTGGTGCCGGTGCGCCCGGGAACATTGTAGAGCACCACCGGCAAGCCGCCTTCTTCGGCCACCGCCTTAAAGTGGGCAATTTGCCCGGCGGGGGTTGGTTTATTGTAATATGGGGTAACAACCAGGGCGTACTTAGCCCCAAGTTTGGCTGCCAGTTTGGTGCGATCTATAGCCGCCTTAGTGCTATTGGAGCCGGTGCCGGCCATGATTTGGCAGCGCCCGGCGGCGAGTTTTACGGCAGTGCTTAAAATCAGCTCGTATTCCGCCTCGCTGACAGTGGCCGCCTCGCCGGTGGTGCCCAGTATTACAAGGCCGGTGGTGCCGCCCTCTATTTGCCGCTCTATAAGTGTGGTGAGGGCCTCTAAATCAAGAGAACCGTTTTTAAAAGGAGTGACGAGGGCTACCCAAGAGCCGCTGATATCAAAACTAGCCATATTATACTCCATAATTTGTTATTGTATTGATAATACTGATATTATTTACATTCCCAATCATCTGGATCACGGGGATTGGTCTTGGTGGCCACCATGGATGTACAGCCTTCCTGAAAGAGAAAAACGGCCCCGGCCGGCCAGTGCCCGGAAATTACGGCTGCCCCCAAAGAGCTAGTCGCTACCGTTTCGCTGGCCCCATCGGCAGAAGCAGCAACTTCGGCTAAGCCGGCTCCGCCATCATCACTATTGCCATCGCTACTGCCATCACTACTGCCATCACTATTGGCGTCACTGTTAGCATCACTGTTAGCATCACTGTTAGCATCACTGTTAGCATCACTGTTAGCATCACTGTTAGCATCGCTGTTGGCGTCGCTGTTAGCATCGCTGTTGGCATCATTTGACCCATCAGTCCACTTTATATAACTGCATATTTTGGCGGGATTTTGAAACTCGCTGTTAACTACCAAAGCGAGCTCACCGTTAATTGCTAAATCAAATTTTGCCAAAGGCAAATCTATCTTTACCTGACCTGGTGATAGTTCTATGGCCTGGCAGGCGCCGAATTGACAAAGCGCATAGCTCTCCTTAGGTTCCTCATCACTAATTTGATCCAAAGTGATATAGCCGGTAGCGGCGGTTGAGGGCTTAACAGCCGAGAGATAGTGGGAGCAAAGGGCATTTTTTTCGAGAGCTACATCGTGCTGCGCCCGGCCGATACCATGGCCGTCTTCATCTTTGCAACCAATTATGCCGATAGTGAATAAAAGCGGTAAAAAGTATTTTAATCTCATATATTATTCCATAAAGCGCATCAGGCGCCCTTTAAGGCTTTTGAGCATATATGCTTCACAAAGTTCCGGCAACTAAAAAGAGCAGGCTTTTGGGGTAAAAATAGTAGCGAATTTTTAATGAATAGCCGGGATAAAAAAGAGGTTACTCCGGCTATAGGTGCAATCCGGCGGCGGAATGGCTACCACCTTGCGATAATTCCATGAGTAGCCTTGAGCGCGTAAAACGGCAGCCAGTTCCGGGCGAATTTCTTGGTCATCGGCCAGCCAAAGGGTGGCAAAGCCGCCTGGTCTTAGGTGCTTTTTTAGCTCGGAGAAGAAAGCCTCGCGCTGGCCAAGTCCGCCGAAAACATCAAATAATATGCCGTCATAGCTACCGAGAGTGGGCAAAATATCCTGCCATTTTCCGGGGAGTATTTGGGTTTTGGCCCGGCTGCAGGCCCACTTTTCGGCTCGCTCTATAATTTGCGGATGCGCTTCGATAATGGTTTGACTGCGCGGGTTTAGGCTAGCCACAGCCTTGCTGCTGATGCCCATGCCAAAGCCGATTTCCAGTATATCGCCGCGGCGCATAGCCACAATTTCAGCCATTGTGCGCATTAAGGGCTCTTCCCAGCTCATCATCACCTGGGTTTTATCGCTCTTTACCACGATGCGATCGGGGAGAAATTCCAGCTCTTCATCTAAATAATTATCCACGCTTTCACTCCTCGGCTCCAGGGCCGCCGGGTGGGGAAGTATAGAAAAATTTGGCTATGGTTTCAATAGTAGGAGGTTAGACGCGGCGCGGCTGATTTTTCCTATTGACTACAACTCGGCTTTTCGAGTTGTATCTTTCCACAATGAGTAACCAAAGGAGGCAGAAGAGCCATTCTTTGGCATTTTATGGAGGTTAAGATGAAAAAAGGTTTGTTAATTGTAAGTTTGGCGGGAATGCTGGCACTTATGGGCTGCGGCGGTGAAAAAAAGGGCGAGTCAGGTAGCTCCAGCGGGCAAAAAACACAAAATTCCCAAAATAACCCCGGTAATACCCAAAATGATCCCGGTGATTCCCAGAGCGACTTGATTCTCTCCACGCAAATTGGCGCCTGCGGCGAGGATTTGACTATCAGCGGGACGAAGAAAAGCAAGGTACCATTTATGTTGCTTAAAGCCGACGGTGCCACAGAGCTGGATGGCGCCTCGGATGATGAAAACAGCGAAGTTTTGCGCTGGAGCTACGATGCCGCCAGTGGTGTTTTGACACTCCTCCATGATAACCACTGCGATAATTGTGCCTATAAATTTACCTTTGAACTGACAGGAAAAGATGGTTCTTATAAACTAAGTGAAAGCGGCTCTCCCAATTACGACCCGGAGAAAGAAATGGTTGATTGTATCCCGATGGGCTGCCTCTATGATTTAAAACTGAGTGCCAAAGTGCCAAGCGGCAAAATTAAGCTGGATTTCTCACCATTTTGGAGTGGTGAAATTGATTTGTCTCAGGCTTCCGGCGCTATTACCTTGACGAGAGAAGGTGAATGTAACGCCTATTAAACAGGCGCGTAACATCTTGGCTCTGGTGAACTGAAATATTTTATATAATTCTCCTCCGGCTTTTCGCATCCCTCACCCCCTGGCCCCCTCTCCATTTTGACAAATGGAGAGGGACAAGCTGCAATAATTTCCACCAATCGCGAGGGTGAGGGAAGTAAAAGATGGAGAAGGCGCGCGCCGCTGACTTTAGTGCGGGCTCTCAAAAAAACGACCTGGTCATCACAATATTGAAAGAGGTTTCTCTATAGGGCAAAAAGGTTTGGCTGATATAATAATTAACATGGCAATCTCTAAAAGCTTGCAAAGTGACCAAAAGACCGCCACCGCCGGAAAGGGCAAAAGCCTCTTTGGCCGTGGCGACAAATTTGCCGTTATTCCAGGCTTCGCCGGCATCTAAAAAGAGAGCCGCCTGCAGCGTAAAATTGCCCAGAGCTTTAAAAATAAGGCGTACATCGTGAACAATGCGGACTCTAAGCTCCATATTGCCGTATAAGACATTTTGGCCGATAAATTGTGTAGCCCTATAGCCGCGCACATTGGTGAGCCCGATACCGCGACCGCCAACGAGCAGATTTTCGAAATTATCCGAGCCGATATTTAACTGATCGAGCGGATCTTCGGCACTGGTGTGGCCCAGGCCGGCCCGTAGCGTTAGGTCAAAATAGGTGCCAAGAGGAAAATGGCCGGTATAGATAGCGGCCAAAGTGAGAAAATTACTTCCTGACCCCCAGGCAGTATGTGAAGCCACAGCCAGAGCGTGAAATTCATGACCCTGCCAGCGATATTGTTGCAAAAGCGCCGGCATACCCACTTTTAGATCCAAAACTCCCAGGGAAAGAGGCGTTACTCCGACAGGTGTGCGCTCCAAAGCCGGCAACTCAGCCCCGGTTAGAGCATTTTCTAAATATTCCGAATAATTATCCAGTGAATATACCTCGCGGAACAAAAGTAGATAGCGGAAAGAAATCTGCACCAGGCGTGGCAGGACCTCATAAGAAAGATCAAAAAGACCACCGCGCAAGAATACCTCATAATTCTTTTCCGGAATTAGCCACTTGTAGTGCCCGGCATCATAAGATTTTTGCAATGAAATAGGCAGGCGGCGCCCTTTATTGGGGTAGTGGGAAATTGCGTTGCCGGTCATCACCAGTTCGATATTAAAACGGGTATTTTGGCCAAAAATATTGGGCGCGGTGAACCAGGCATTGACCAGGTGTTGCCCCTCGCGCCAGGTGTAAATGCCGCCGACCTCCAGCATGGAACCAAAAATACTGGGCACATAAAAGCCCAGCTGAAAAAGCCTAAAGGCCCCGAATTGCAAACCAAAAGAGGGGACAATCGGCCAGACATCGGCCACACTGAGCTCTATGGCCAGAGTTCTGTCCGGGAGCTCATTTATGTTAAGCTCTACTTTTTTGAAAAGCCCGCTGTTTTTTAGCCGCTGGATATCATCGCCCCACACTGTGGCATTATAGCAATCGCCCTCTTTTTGCGTGAGGTAGCGACTAAGGGGCTTTTGTTTGGTAAAACCGGTGATATTATAAGAAATTTTGGCTATTTTTTGGCACTCTTCCGCCTCGCCGGCAGCTTGCGCTATGTCAGCGAACAAGGTGAAAATAACGAGGCATATTGTGAAAATCACCCTAGCCATAGGTTGCCTTTAGTGTGAGAGCGCTTTTTTTGTCAATAGATAAGTTATTACTGGGCTATAAGCGGAGCTTTTAAGCTCCGGCGAAAAGTATGGCTCTGCTCTGTTATTGCAAGCTGGGGCCCATGCCGGCTCCGGCGCCGTTTTGGGCCATTTGCTGGCCTAAAATGGCAGCTGTGCCGTTTTGAATGTTTTTAGCGCAAGCTCCGGCTACCAAAAGGAGCATCAGATCCATCATTTGGCCGGCACCCTCTTTTTGGGCTTCCAGGAGGCGCTTAATCATCTCGCTGTCAAATGGATTCTTCTCATCGGCTTTTTGCGGCTGATTTTGGGCTGCAGCCTGCTGGGCGGCTACGGCTTTGGGGCTGCTTTTTACGAGCGACATGGCAAACATAAATTGCATGTGCGGAGGCATGTGGCGCATCATTCTGGCCAAAGCTTTGGCTTCACCGTGTGAATAGCCCATGGCTTCCAGCTTGTGGGTTAATCTCATCTGGGCACCGCACCCGCCATGGCGCGCAGTGTTTACTAAATCCATAACCTGGCACATTTCATGCAATTTTTTGAAATCGGCAGCCTCTTTCTGATTGCGGCTCTCGGCGGCTTCGATGAGAGATTTGGCATCTTCGGTATCCATTTTGCCCATAGCTACCATGATGACAGCCATCATCAGTTCCATTTGATCGGGGGTGAGCGGGCCGTTATTTTGCACTGCCATTCCGCCAAGGGCATTGGAAACAGTGGCGAGGTCTCTAGCTGTTTGCATGGCCTGCGCCATATTGACAACAATGGCTCCGGCGAGAGCAAAATTAGCGGCAGCTACAGCCTGTTGCTGCGAGCTTCCTTGGACAAAGCTGTCTTTGTCGTTTTGTAATCTTTGCTGCTTTTCCTCAGCTTTACCGGTCCGGCCCATGTGAATGTCGGGAGTTATTACATGATTTAAACCACCGGTCATTACAGTACTGATGCCACCTAACAAACTAGCCATTTTTTACTCCTTATTATTTAAGGTTAATTATCGTTATCATCTTCTGCCATATCGGCATCTATTTCCGGGCGGTCAAACTCACCTGGCTCCATTTTTTCGGCGATGAGTTGTAACTTTTTGGCCCGATTCATGAGCTCAATTTCCTGGCTGTCTTTAGCCGGCAGCAAAAAAGCCGCCTTTAAAATATCAAGAGCATAACCGGGCGATTTTAGATGAATATCACATTCGGCGGCCCGCACATAAGCCTCCAAAAGTTTGCTACTGCGGTTTAAAGCGGTGGTAAAAGCAAAACGGGCCATTTCCCAGTTTTCATTTATTTGCAAGACAATGCCGTAAGTAAGCCAGTATTCGGCAGTGTAAGGATCCACCGAGGTGAGCATAGCCAAAACTTTGTCGGCAGTGTCGTAATCTTTGCGCACAATGGCCTGGCGGGCAAATTGGTGCAAATTATCCAGCTCTTCGCGCGGGATTTGCATGAGCTCGGCCACGCTTACCTGGCCTTGCTTGAACATATCCAGCAATTTATTAAATAAATCTGGACCTATTTCTTCTTTCATTTCATTAACTACATCCGGGGATACTTCCATCTGTTCCTCCTTACAAGAAGCACAAACGGCGTACACATAATAGTGGCGAATAGGCTAAAAAATTTCTTTAACATTTTCTGCAAATTCTTATAAAGAGAGTTTTGTTGTTACGCCAGAAGGCAAAATTAAAAAAGTGTATGACCATGGAAGCAACTATTTTATCGTTTTTAGAAAAAAATTCTATAGAGCGCGGGTTAGTGCCCGCTTATTGCGAGCTAAATGAGCAGGCGGAATTGCAGCACACGGTAACTTACGGCGAATTATATAAAAAAGTTACCGCCGCCGCTTATACCATTGCCGCGACTTTGCCGCCTTGCGGGCGGGTTATTATTGCTTTGCCCGATGGAACCGATTTTATCACAGCTTTACTTGGCACTATGTGGGCCGGCGGTGTAGCCGTGCCCTACGCTCCGCCGGATTTGCACCGCGGGGTAACCTATTTGGAGAATTTGCAAAAGCTTATTGACAGTACCGAGCCGGCGCTGATTATCGTTAGTGAGACTTTTCTTAATTCGGCGGTCAGGCCGGCGCGCTTTTTAGCCGGTAAAGGGCTCAAATGGCTGGTTCCGGCTTGGAAAAACGGCACCCTTAAGCAAATGACCACCGAGCCGGCTATGTTGCAATATACATCCGGTTCAACCTCCGAGCCCAAAGGGGCTATCGTTACGCATAAGGCGCTGGTAAATAGTTTGGAAATGGTGAAAAAAGCCTTTGAATTTGATGAAAATACGCGCTTCCTCACCTGGTTGCCGATGCATCACAATATGGGGCTTATCGGCAATATTTTGGAAAACATCTATTTGGGCAGCACCTGTTATCTTTTTCCCAGGGAGGAGGTGCTTAAGAACCCGCTTGCCCTCGCTAAAGCCTTGGAAAAATATCAAATAAGTTGTTCCGGCGGGCCGAATTTTGCCCTTAATTTACTGGCTGAGGCCCTTATAAATGCCCCGAAAGATTTTAAAGTTGATTTATCAAAATGGCGGGAAGCTTTTTGCGGTTCTGAAACTATCGACCCGGATTTATTACGAAAATTCGATGCATTAAAAGAGCGTTATCAAGTGGATTCCAGCGTTTTGATTCCCTGCTACGGTTTATCGGAAGCCACTTTGGTGGTGACAGTTAAGCAGCCCAAAGGGAGTTTTTCCCGCTTAGAAACTATAAATGGGCACAGAATTGTTTCCTGCGGCCGGCCCTGTGTCGGGGTGGAGCTAAAGACTATAAATGACGAGCTTTTTGTTAAAAGCACTGCCCTCGCCGAGGGCTATTGGCATGGAGAACGCTTCCCCGAATGGCTGGAAACAGGGGATTTGGCCCAAATAGTTGGCGGGGAGCTTTTTATATATGGGCGCAAAAAAGAGATAATCATCATTGGCGGCAAAAATTATTATGCCCGGGATATTGAGTCGGCCATAAAAGAGCGTTTTGCTCCGGCTGTAGCCGAGATTGTGGCTCTGCCTATAAGTGATGTTGTTTTGGGCACCGAGCAGCTGGGGCTTTTAGTGGCCATAAATACCCAGGAATACCCGGCGCAGCAAGCCTCTGAGATAAGACAATTTGTATATAATAAATTTGCTTTAAATATAGGTAAGATGCTGGTTGTGGAACGGGCACTTTTGCCAACTACGCCAAACGGTAAAATAAAACGCGATGGCGCTCTAAAGCTCCTGAAAAATGCTGCCGCGCCAAAATTTTTTACCGATAAAATGAGCAATTTCAGCCAGCTAAGTAAAAAGCCGACAACCGAAGAAATAGCCGCCTTTTGCTCTTTATGGATAGAACAAAACGGCGGCGAGATTGTGGGAGAGAAGGGCTTTACGGCTGATTTAACGAGCCTGGGCCTAGATTCCTTAAAGCTTGCTCTCTTGTTGGGAGCGCTGGAAGAGTGGCTTGATAAGAGTATTTCCGCTTGGATATTTGGAGAGTGCCAAACAATTAAGGCTCTTGCCACTAAATTATTTAGACAATACGATAACTTGCCTGATAGAAATGTTGTCCACGCCGGCGATAAAAAAATAGATTTAGCGGCCGCCGAGAGCTATTTGGCCGCTATGGATAAGTTAAGCACCGAAGAACTAAGAGCGCAGTTAAATGCCGGTAATTAAAAATAATTTAGTATTTTGCGCTTGGGTGGCTATTCTTTGGCCAGCTCGTCATTTAAGCCCATAACCACCATATTGTGGCTATCGGCAGCTTTTATGAGCTCATCCGGGTCCAGCATGAGGCTACGGCCGGCCTCTATGCCTAAAAGAGTGGCGCCGCACTCGGCCATGTTTTTGATGGTATTAAGCCCCACAGCCGGCAGATCAAAGCGCGTATCCTGGCCCGGTTTACAAATTTTTACCAGCGCCACATCGCCGTTTTGGGCATAAGAGGCGCCGCGCTTTAAGCAATTATCGGTGCCCTCTATGGCCTCTATGGCGAGAACAATGCCGCGGCAGACTACCACAGCTTGGCCGATATCAAATCGGCCCAGCTCTTTGGCCAAGCGAAAGCCGTATTTTAAATCGGCCAGCTGCTCTTTAGTGGGCTTACGGCGCGTCATTACGCCCAGGGGGGCCAGGGCCTCGGTCAAATAGACGGTAGAGGGGACAATTTCTATGCCATTTTGCGCAAAGACGCCGGCAATGGTGCGCAAAAGCTCATCATCGCGCTTTAAGAGCAACTTGGCCAAAAGGCGCATGGTGGTATAGTCTATGGGCTGTACTTGAAAAAAGCGTTCCTTTTTGACACCGCCGGCCATAGCGGCAAAATGCACATCATGTTTTTTGAATAATTTTAGCATTTTGCCGAGGCGTCCCACTTCTACCCAGTAAAAGTGTGCGACTTCGCTCTCCAGCTCCGGCGGTGTTTCGCCCTTGATGGCGAGAGCTATAACCTCTTTGCCGGCTGCTTTGGCCGCTTTGGCAAAAAGCAGGGGAAAGCGCCCATTGCCGGCGATAAGGCCGATGCGCGGCGCCGTTTCCAAGGTGCTATGCTCCGACATATTGGCAATATCCCCGTTTGCTTGCGGCCAGAAAATCCAAAAAGTGGCTAAAATCTTCGTCCATTTGCGGCATCTTTTCGCGGGCGGCGGCCAGGCGCTTATCTATGGGGAGCGGCGAAGTAACAATAAAATTAAAGAGCTCTTTAAAGGCGCTTATTTTGGCAACCGGCCACTTATGGCGGCGCAGGCCTTCTAAATTGGGCCCAATGAGGCGGGCGCGGTTGCCGTGCACAATGCAAAAAGGCGGCACGTCTTGGGTGACTTTGGCGCCGCCGGCCAAAAAAGCGCCCCGGCCCACGCGGCAGAATTGATGAATACCGGAAAGACCGCCGAAAATGGCTTCGTCTTCCACCTGCACATGGCCGCTAAGGCCCACAGAATTGGCTAAAATGACATTATTGCCCACGAGGCAATCGTGAGCTACATGGCTATAGGCCATAAAAAGGCCGTTATTGCCTATTTTGGTGACCATATTGCCGCCCGCTGTACCGCGATGCACAGTGGCTCCCTCACGGAAGGTATTATTATCGCCGATTTCGGTAGAGCTCTCTTCCCCGCGATATTTTAGATCCTGGGGAGCGAGGCCAATGGAAGCAAAGGGATAAAAGGTGTTATTGCGCCCAATGACAGTTTTCCCGCCCAGCACCACATGGCTTATGAGGGTGCTGCCGGCGCCGATAATCACTTCCGGACCAATAGTGCAAAAGGGGCCGACAGTGACATCAGAAGCCAATTCAGCCTTTTTATCAACAATGCTGCTTTCGTGTATAATTGCCACTATTTATCTCCGCCGGCCGGCCGGCCATCTTTGGAAACATGCCGTTCCAGGCGGGCGAGGCGCACAGCCAGTTCATCGAGCTTGCTAAAGAGCAGGCTCACTTTGAGCCATTTTATATGCGGAATAGCTGGGGCGCCGGCCACTTTTGCGCCATTTTCCAGCGATTTTGCTACGCCGGCCTGCCCGGCTACCACCACATCATTGCCGATGGTTATATGGCCGTTAATGCCGGCCTGGCCGGCGATGATGACCCGGCTGCCAATAGTGGTTGAGCCGGCCACGCCGCTCTGGGCACAGAGGACGCTATCCGGCCCGATTTGCACATTATGGGCCACCATGACCAGATTATCTATTTTGGTGCCGCGGCCGATTCTCGTCACCCCAAAGGTGGCCCGGTCGATAGTGGCTCCGGCACCCACTTCCACTTCGTCTTCCAGCTCTACGATGCCAAGTTGCGGGATTTTATGGCGCTTACCCTTAGCATCCGGGGCATAGCCAAAGCCATCGGAGCCGATTATCGCTCCGGCATAGAGAATAACATTTTTACCCAGGCGGCAGCCCGGCAAAACTTTGGCTCCCGGGTGGAGCAGGGAGGCGGGGCCGATAAGTGCGCCCTCGCCAATATAATTTTGCGCTTTTAAAATAGCTTCGGGGCCGATTTTGGCACCTGCTTCAATAACGCAGCCGGGGCCGATATAGGAATTGGGGGCTATTTCGGCACTTTCGGCGATAATAGCCGAGGGATGGATGCCCCATTCCGGCCGGTTACCAGCAGCGAGTTTTTGCGCAATAACGGCCATAGCCAGGTATGGATCGGCTACGACAATCTGGGGAATAGGGAGATCCGGCGCTTCCTTAGGCAAAATAACGGCAGCGGCTTTAGTGGTAGAAAGCTTATCCTTAAAAGCCGGATTGGCCAAAAAGGTGATTTCTCCCGGGCCGGCCTCATCGAGCCCGGAAAGGGCAGAAATATCGACGTCCTCGCCGAAAAGGCGACCATTCGCCAAAGCGGCGAGGGCGGAAAGCTTTACCATGATTTATTTGCCTTTGGGTGCGGAAGCGGGATGGTTTTTATTATATTGAGTAATGACTTGATCGGTTAAATCGAGGTGGCGCTTATAATAGAGCACCGAGGCCTTGATTTCGCTATTGTCCAAAATCATGTCATAGCCGTCGCGGTCGCCGATGGCTTCCACAATTTTGCGGATTTTGCCGTGAATCTGAGCAGCTATTTCGGCCTCTTTTTCGGCCAGCTCATTTTGCAATTTGGAAAGGGTTTGTTGCATTTCCATATATTTTTCGGAAAGTTGCTTTTGCGTTGAGGCTTGCACTTCCGGCTTCATCATATTTTTGCCGCGCTCAAAATCCTGGTATTGACGCTCAAAATCCTTTTGCAAGGCGTCAAGCTGGCTCTGTTTCTTTTTGAAATCGTCTTGTAATTGATTTCTGGCTACTTTGGCTTCGTTGACTTCAGCTACAATGCGTGCCAAGTTGACATAGCCCACTTTGAAGGCTTTTTGCTGGGCAAAAGCAGCCGTAGAACTAAGCATAACAATAGAAAGGGCAATAAAAACAGCTCGGATACTTTTAATCATATTATTTACCTCCAGCCGCGTGCGGCAAAAGTTCTTTAGCTTTGTATAGGAAAGCTGAGTTTAGGTCAAGGGGTTAGGAGAGAGAGACAGGCAAAGTCAGTTGGCTTTGCAACCGGAGACAATAGCGTTGACGTTGTCGTTCTTGAAGGTGTAGGAGACGTTGCTGTTACACACAGGAGCGCTGGCAGCTGTGCAATCGCTGCTTGCCGAGCAGGCGCTGTAGCAGGTTTTGGTATCTTGCATACAGAAACCGCTTTGGCAATCTTCGTTGTTCATACAGGCAGCGCCGGCAACATAAGAACCGACATTAAGGGCGCAAATCATACGCTCGGCACATTTGCTCACCAGACCTTCACGGATTTGACAGGTGCGGCCCTCACCGATGGCATCGACACACTGTTTATCGCTGTGACAGGTGGTGCGGTCAAAAGGATCATTGGGGGTAATAACGCGGGCAAACTCGGCTTCCATGGTGCCTTTGATGCTGGCAGAGTTTTGGCCGAGGTAGATATTACCTTGAAGATCGATAGCCAGGTGGTCGGCTTGCAAATCCTGGTTGGTATCTATTAAGAGGTTGGTAGCCGATTTGGTATCATTGGTTTGCAATTTTAAGTTGTAATTTTCGGTGCCGCTCACTGAGAGAGAATTAACTTTATCATCAATGACATCGCCGCCGGCTTTTATTAACTGCACAACAGTGTTAGCAATTGAACCGCAGTTTAGATCCCAAATATATGAACCGTCGGGTTGTTTTACAGGGTTAATATGGCAAGTAGGCATACATGTGTCATAAGCTACGCCGCCGAAGAAGCTAAGAGAGCCTAACCAGCAGGCCACATTTTCCACAGGTATTAATTTCATCAGCACATCGTTAAAGGTGACAACGCCGTCCATTTTGGTGATGGCCGGGAAGGCCACATTCTTTAAGACGTACATGATAATTTTGCCGTAATTTAAGGAAAGCACATGTTCATCTATGACCAGCTCATAAGCCGATTGGCCGGTGATTGTAGCAGCCTTGGCCCGGCCGGTAAATTTGCCGCTTGCGGCATCCAGCTTATTGTTAACGGAATTGCCGGCGCCAAAGACAGTTTCGCCGCAGCATTTGTCATTGGGCGAGCAGTTCTTGCCGAGCGTCCAGGTAAACATATAAGAATTCCAGCGCTCTTCACCTTCTAATGTGTAATTTCCGGCTTTAGCAGGATCTTCCTGAGATTTGGTGATTTCAAATTCGCCGCCTACGACTAAGTTTTGCACCATAGCGGAGATGGAATTACCAACTTCAAAGATGGAGCCGACCCAGCTCGGGGAGTAACCAAAGACCAGAATATTGATAAATTCTCTGGCTTTGATGCTGTCGCCTTTGGCGTAAGTAGAGCAGTTGTCGTTGTGCTCCGGGCCGCAGGTATTGGCATTGGTTCCGCAGTTGGCAGCATCAACGGCGCCGGTCATGCAGGAGCAGCTATATCTTATTGTTTCGTGATTGCCGCTGGTGGAGCGATAATCCCAATAAAACATTTTGGTATCGCTGTTCATATCGCCATCGGGTTCTTCATTGTTAATGGGATCCGGCTGGCCGTCATGTTTGGTACAAAAAGCCTGAGCGCCGATGCCGGCAGCAGCATCAACAAAAGAAGGAATATATTGCACAATGGTGTTGCCACTATTTTCGGCAAAGCTGGCAGCAAAATCAAAAATCCATTTTCCGGGGTTTTCAAAGAAATTAAGCACTTGTCTGACAATGTAAACAGCTGAGACATTGCCGTTCTCGTCTCTCCAGCTATCGGCCTCTTTAAATACGCTCAAAAGATCCAATTTAGTGGCCATTTGGTAAGTGCCGGTGAAGCTGGTGGGCAGCAGAGTGAGATCCACGGATTCATCAATAATTTTGCGGCCGATGATAGCGGCAGACTGTTTGCAGCCGTGAGCGATTTCATTGCCCTCGGGGCCATAGCCGATGACGGAGATAGTGAATCTGTCGCCTTCGTGCAAATCGGGGAAGAGCACCGGGATGGAAGCGCTAAGAGAATCTTGTGTGGCTTGGGATTCCGGCAAAGTGGACCAATCGTTAAAATTGGCACAATCAAAGAGCGGCTCGGGATGAATTCTGGTGGATAATTTGCTGAAGTTTATGGAGACTTTATCGGGTACGCCATAGTAAACTCTTAAGCTGCCGATATCGGCGCCGTTGACATCAATGGCAAATTGCACCTCTTTAGCATTGCTGGAAGAGGCTTTGACAAAGAACTGGGCTTTAACTTCGCCGGCTTTGATATCGGTAGCGGCATTACCGGCGTCATCGGTATAAACTTCCTGCTCGCTTAAAGTGGCGCCATTGGCGGCGCCGGTGATAAGGAAGGAGACTTTGCGATCCGATACAGGAGAACCATCGGATTTATAGCGGGCACGCACACTGATAGTGCGTGTCTCTTTGAAGCCAAGCATGATAGTTTGGTCGCCAACTATTTCCAGAGTAATCGGCTCCGGTTCCTCATTTTCCGGTGTCGCCTCCTGGCTACAATTAACACTGGTCAGGGTTAAAAGAGCAGCCAGAGCTACTCCCCACCATTTTGAATACTTCATTTTACACCTCTCTCCGGATAATTCCGGTAACATACTCTGCCCATTCTAGGTAAAAGGCGAGTTCTTAGCAAATAAAATTTCAAAATAGGCCAATAGAAAAATGTAACTGAAAAATTCCTTCGCCTAAACTGCGCCGGGGGAAGGGGTCAAAGCCAAAGTCTAAAGCCAGCGGACCGAGCGGTGTTTCGTAGCGCAGGCCAAAGCCCACTCCAAAACGGGGCGGGGTGGTAAAAAGTGCCGGAAAATCCATCACCAGGTTGCCAAGGTCGGCAAAGAGGCCCAAAGAGAGCTGGCCGTAAAGCCTAAGCCGCCCTTCAAGGCGCAAAACGCCATAGGTGCGCCCGCCTTTGGTTTGCACATAATAGCTGCCGTCGCTCTGCTCTATGGCGTAAAGAGTGTCGTTGCAACCGCCGCCCTGGTAAATAGCGTGGCCATCGGGAGCCAAAACGCAGACATCGGCCGGAATAATAGAGCGCTCAAAGTAGCCTCTCACCGAAGAACGGCCGCCAAAGAAGAAAGAATCGGAGATGGGGAAGGAACTGCCCAGGTTAAAAATTTGCCCTATATTGGTGGCAATGGCGATAGTCAGGCGGTCGCTGGCCGGAATATAAAAAGAGAATTGCCCCTCCAGCTTAAAGAAGCTAATCGGCTTGCCGATACCGTGAGAGTATTCTACCGACATATTGCTCCAAAAGCCGCGGTGGGGGTTGAAGGAATTATCGCGGAAATCGAGCTTTAGGCGGGGAATAATTTTATAAAGAGTATAAGTGCCGGCATCAATACGCTTGATATTGCCGCGATCGTCAACCGGGTTGGAGCAGTCGTCGCCGGTGACGCATTGCAGCGAATTATAGACAATGGATTGCTCCAGCTGCACAGCCAGTTGGCGCCTGGGCTTATAACTTATGCCCAAAATGGCTGAGGAAGAGTCGAGACTATAGGAAAGCGTATTATCGCGCTCATTTAAAAGCGAGAGGGTGAGGGAGATGGCCCGGGGCAGAAAACCCACATAAGGAGCGTTTAAAGAGATTAAAATCTGGCGCTCCAAAGCTTCGGTAAAAGGCTCATATTGCTGGTAGCGGCGGGCCATTTGCTCGCCTTCGACGCCGTAGAGAGAAAAGAAAAACTGGCGGTTTAATTTAATGGAAGTGGAGAGACCCAAAGCAATGCCAAAGAGATTTAAATGGCTATATTGAATGCTGGCTCTTATGCCGTCTTCGGTGGAAAGGCCTACGCCGGCGCCAAGATTCTGGCGCGGCCGCTCGGTGATTTTTACCACAATATCTTTTTGCGGGGCCGGGACACTGGGCTCTACCAGCTCGATATTAGCCATAGAAAAAACGCCCAGGCCGATGAGGTACTGGCGCGAGCGGCGGGCCTGCTCCGGGGTGAAAACATCGCCGCTTTTTAAAGTCATTTGGGCCAAAATAACCCGTTGGCGGATATGGTGGCGCCCCTGGATGATAATCATGCCCACCCGCACTTTGGGGCCGGGGATGACCTCTATTTGCACATCGGCCAGAGTGTTATCGGCATAAAGGGTGCTGTTTATATTGACTCCGGCATAAATGTGCCCTCTTGAACTATAATAATCCAAAATGGCTTCGCGGCTCTCTTCGATGGCTGTTTCGCTCAAAGGCACCCCCGGCCTCAGGGCGATGGTTTTGGCAAAAAGAGCTTCTTCTTTGGCGCTTAATTTGCCGGAAATTGTTACATTATTAACTATTGTTTGCGTGCCCTCGGCAATATTTATAAAAACCAGGAGCGTTTTGCCGTCCGGGGCCATTTCCACTCGCGGAGAGTTTATTTTTACTTTTAAAAAACCGTTGGTGCGATAGATACCGGTAAGGTGCTGGAGCCCTTTTTCATATAGCTCGGCAATATATACATGTGTGGGGTCCAGAGAGAGAATAGAGGGCTTATTTAGATGCGGATGGCCGCTCTCGCCGCCCAAGTTGTTTTCGCGGCCGATAGTCGGGCCGGTGAGTCTGGCTTCGTCATCGCTATCCAGAAGCTGACCCATGATGGAACTTGCGGCCAGCTCGCGCATTTGAGCAA
Source organism: Deltaproteobacteria bacterium (assembly GCA_016283195.1). GTDB lineage: Bacteria > JAEEML01 > JAEEML01 > JAEEML01 > JAEEML01 > JAEEML01. The sequence continues at coordinate 31,370 of JAEEML010000057.1, forward strand.
AAAGCTCTTCTTCCAAAAATCTGTGCGTAAAGTATTCCTGGCCCAAAAAGAAGACTTTGCTCACCGGCAAATAGGGGCCCTCGATTATGTCAATAGTGTAAATTTTGCTGGTATTATCGCTGGTTAAATCTATTCTGTTTTTAAGTTCTACTTGGTAATAGCCCCGGGCCAGGTAGCTCTCTTTTATGGAGCTTAAAAAGTTTTCCAGCGTGGTGCGGTTTAAAGCTTCGCCGGAACGCAGTTTTAGAAGGGAGATGAGGTAGCTGTCGCTCAAAACAGTATTGCCGTTAAAGGCAAATTTGATGCGTCGGCCGGCATTTATGGGAATATTTATCTCGGCCAGAGCATCGTTTTGCAAGACATCAGGTTCGCCGATGGTGCTCTCCAAAAAGCCCTTGGCGCGGTAGGCTTTTAATAAATTTTCCAGGTCGCTGGCTAAAATATCGCTGTCATAGATAATGTCCGGCTTTGATTTCATAGCCCTTAGGAGGACTGCGCTGTCCAAAGCCGGTGTGCCGGTGATGGCTATTTTTTTTATAATGGTCGGCTCGCCGATGTAAACAAAAACACCCAAACTTATTTTGGAATTATGCTCGATAGATAGCTCTTTTACATTTACGCTTGCGGCATAATAGCCCCTTTTGTGCAAAAATGTCAGCACATCGCTAGCTATGCTGTCATAGGTGTCTAAATCTATTTCATCGCCGATTTTGGCTGCCAGGCTGTTTCTTAGTTGTCTTTCATCTATTTTGCCAAAAAGTCCAATAAAAGCAATATCTTCTATGTAACGCTTGGCTTTTAGCGTCACCAAAAGGGTGACGCCGTTGCCCTGGCGGCCGGCGTTGATATCGATATATTCAAAGCGCCCGGAGTTATAAAGGCGCAAGGTGGCGACACGTAGAGCCTGGCGCGAGAAGGTGGAGCCCACGGCGATACCCAAAAGGCGGCGCACCTCTTCTTCGTTTTCGCCCTCCGGCAAATCAATGTTAATTTCGCTGATGGGCAAATCATTAAAAATAGCCAGCGAGTTCGGCGACTGCGCGCCGGGGGTTGGTGCAGCGGCCAGAAAAGCCAGGAGAAGGGGCAAAAAAAGGCTCATTGGAACTCCAGTTTTAATTGGAGATCAAGGCCAAAGTCACCCACCGGTACATCGCTGGCACTCTGCCAGCTGAGGCCCACTTTGGAGCGCTCGGTAAGGCTGTATTCCATCTCCAGGCGCTGGTCTGATACCTCATCGAGTGAGGCCGAAAGGCCCATGTGCAGCTGTGAAGTAAGGCGAAAATCGAGAGCCACCCAGGGAGCTGTTCTGGCGGTGCGCTTGCTGTAACCGGAAGTGAGGCGGAAAGAATCAATGGGCAGGGGAATAACCTCTTTGGCTTTTTCATCCAGGCCGGTGAGCGAGGTTAAAAGCTCCAAAGAGCCTGGTAAATAGGCGTTGGCATTATCGGAATTTGCAGTGGCATATTCATCATAAGTGCTTGATTTAAATCCAAATTGCAAACATCTAAGCACTTCTTCGTTGGGCACATCGCGGCCTTCGCTGGTCTTGCCGCTGGCGGTTAAAAGCTTTTCTTTATCGGCTTCCCACTCGATATTTAAGCTGACATTGTCGCTGCAAGCCACTGTTTCCAGTTGCAGCGATACACGCGGATATATGCGATATTTTTGAGTAAATTCAATGGTTGCCTGGTTTATGGTAAAAGTATTGTTGTGGTATTTTACCACCGCCGAGAGCGGATGCACCACTCCCAAAAGGCCCATGCGGGCATTGGTGCCGGTTAATTGCAAATCGGCGGCAAATTCGCCGTTTACCAGGTTGTTGTTGATAATCATATTCTTGGGAGCGCTAAGATTTACTTCGAGAGCCAGCCACTCTTCCTCGGTTTCCAAATTGGAAATAATGGTGGGGCGGCGGGCAAAAGAGGGCAAAAGAGCGTCTAAAGTTACATCTTTGGTGTAACTGAGCTCATTAAAAAGTATGGTGCCGGAGAGCTTGTACTTTTGGCTATCGGCCGCTGTGAGGGCCAGTTGGCCGCCCAAAGCGGCATTTAAGCCGGGCAGGGGATTAATAATAATATTTTTGAGCGCCAGCTGAAAATTAGGCACAAATTGGCCTTCGTCCAGAGTGTATGTACCGCTGCCGATAAGGGTGCCGCCGCCCAGCTCGCCTTTTAAACTGTCGATAAAAAGGCCCTGCGGCCCCATGGTGAACTGGCCGTTTATATTTTGAATGGGCTCGTTATTTAGTAGAGCCAGAGTGAGAGAGGCGCCTTTAAGTGAGCCGCTGCCCATAATGAGCGGGGCATCAAGAGAGCCGCTGACACTGCCGGATACTTTGAATTTGCCCTCAGCCTGGGTTATCTCTTCAAACATGGCACTTAAAATAGCGGCTTCGGCCTCACCGGAAAAAGCGAGCGACAGGTTGCCATCAAAACTCAGCGTGCCGCCCAGAGCGGCATTTAACCCCTGGCCTTTAAAAGCGGTGCGCGGCAGTTCCAGGCTGCGCCCTTTCAGGCGCACGGTTACCGGAGCGGAGAGAGCCACTTCGGCTTTTTCCATGCCCAGGCGGAAGGCTTTTAGGGCTATTTCGCCGTAAACGCTATTAAAGTGGTTAAGTTGCCCTTTGAGCTGGGCCTCGCCGCTGGTCTCGCCGAAAAAATCCTCTAATTCCAGCATCTTGGTATATGGTAAATCGGTAAATTTCACGGCCAGTTGCCAGGGATTGGCCGGGCCGGAGAGCTCTAGTTCACCAGCGGCCGCAAGGCCTATTTGTGAGGAAATGGCGCTGATTTTAAGTTTGGTCCCTTCTAAGGTGATGGGCATTTTCAAGGAGCCAAAATCGATTTTTAAGGCTTTTACATCTTCGGCGGCAATGGCTACGCTGCCGGACCCCAGGCCGTGATTTACTTCCAGCGTACCGGCGATATCGGCTGTGCCGTCAATATCCAGGCCATTTTCTTTAAAAATTGATAAATCAAGATTTTTGCTGGTAATTTTTAAAAAGCCGTTTTCTTCTTCATAGAGATAACTGCCGCTTAAATTGAGTGCAGAATTCTTTTTATGGGCCGTAAGTTCGGCCGAGATACCATCGCCTAGAAGGTCGCTTTTTACGGTGACTTCATTTAGCGGCAGGGAAGCTATTACGGCTTCCTGGGTTTTTAAATCAATAGAACCGGTGAGGCGGTTAAAAGGGCCGTGAATGGCAAAATCGCCGTTTACCGCCCCTTTGAGGTCAAAAGGCAGCGTTAAAATATTATTGGCGGCGAGCTGCGGCATCAGTTTTTCCAGCGGTAAATCCTGCAAAGTAACGGTGGTATCCATGATAAAGTGGTCATCCGGATGCATATCGGTAATATAAGTGCCTTCGAAAGAGCCTTGGCCCAGTTTGGCATTTACCGAGGGCAGGGAGATAACAAGATCTTTATATTGCAGGGCAATATCGGCTTTATCGGCTTTTAGCCCCAAGACGCCGGCCTCTTTCATTTGCAAAGTGGCCGAAACTTCCGGATCGCTTAAGGGGCCTTCGATAACCACGGCCATATCGCCTTTGCCACTCCAGGGCAGATCCACCAAAGCGGCCAGGTGGCTTAAATCCACTTTTTCGCCGCGAATGCGCATATAAAAGTAAAAATCCCACCAGGAGAGGCCGCCGCTGGTCCAGAGAATGCCCCCTTTGGGGTGGCGCACCGGAATATTGTGAAATTCAATATCTTTATAAGTGATGGTGAGTGAGCCCTTTACTTTGAGCGGCGGCGTGTAAAAACCCAGGCGGGCTTTGGGGTCGCGGAAGTTATCGCCATAAACTAAAATGGTGTCGTCCATTAAATCGGCTTCGCCGGATATTTTAAAAGGCCAGAGGTTGCCGCGCATATTGGCTTTGCCGCTGGCTTCCAAAATAATGGGCACAAAATCAATGGGCACCACCTCCAAAAGGGGCGCGAGCGAAAAAGAGCCGATGGTCACCTGGGTGGTGATGGGAAAGTTTTCTGTTAAGCTGATATCGGCGTTGACCATGACTTCGCCTATCATGTTTGATAGCCATAAGTCTTTGACATTTATCATCTTTCCGCCGTCCCAGCTGACTTCGCCGAAGATGTCGCCAAAGGGGCGGTGGACCACGGCCAGGTCGTTTACTTTGAGCTCGCCGCTTATGAGCTTTTTCTTTTGCGAATCGGCTACAAACTCAAAACTCATAAGGCCGTTAAAGGGCGGCAAATCAGGTATATAATGCTTTAATTCCGTGAGACTGGCACTTATTTTGCCTTTAGCCTGGTAGCGGGCCGGTTTGAGGTTTTCGAGCTCTAAAAAGCCGTTTAGGGAGATGCTTTCTTTATGCGCGCCGACTATATGTAAATTTTGCACATTTAGCGCTTCCGGCACGGGAAAGCCGCGAATGGTGGCGTTCATGCTTATTTCGTTTATTTCGAGAGAATGGCCGTCAAAAGAGCCTTTTATGTCGCTGGTGCGCAGCCTGGTTAAATAATTTTGCGGCACATCTTCCATCCACACCAAATCAATATGGGGAATACTAAGGCCGCGTTTTTTACCGTGACTAATGGTAAAATTGCCATCAATAAGTTCGAGTTTATTTAGGCCAAGACGCATGAGGCGCCTGTTTAGGGCGGCTACCAGTTGCGGATTAAAGGGCGCTTCGCTGGCCCCATCGAGAGCACTGTCGTTAAGCTCCTCTTTTTCGGCCAGTTTTTCCATATTTATAGTGATATTGGGGCGATTGAGTTTTAGCTCTTCAACCGCTATCTCGCCGGTTAAAATGAGGAGCCAGTTGGGGGTTATGGTCGCTCCGGCCGCTTCTACGGTAAAGCCGCCGGATAAGTCGCTTAAGGTGAGGTGGTCAACCGAAGCGCCTAGCGGGTACCAATGTATTTGTAACTCTTTGAAATATAGGGCTAAATTAGCTTTTTCGTATAAAAGATAGCGCAGGCTGTTACGCAGCTCCGCCTGCACGGCCGGTTTTCTTATCAGCCAGGGCAGACTGATAACGGCCGCGATGATGGGCAATAATACTATATAGAGATAGCGCCTTTTTTGACGCACTATATACTCCAAAATACTAAAGTTTACGAACAAATAGGCCGCATAAAATACAAGCCTTTTTCTATTCTACTCCTTATTTAAGCTTTGGGCAATTAAGTAACCGCGAAAAAGCGCCATTTGCTTCTGAAAGAGTGCCAAAATCTTTACCGTTTCTTTAGTAGATGATATTTCCGCCTTGATGAGGTGCCCTTGGCATGCGGATAAAAAATATTGTTAGAAAAATTGCTTTATACCTCCTCACCGGGGTTTTGGCTCTTTTGGCTTTCGGGCTTTTGCGCTGGCTTTTAAAAGAGCAAATCGGCTTTGACTGGCCCAAAGCCGTATCTTCCGGTTTTTGGCTGGGGATTCAATATGATGCCGGCGTTATCATCCTCATTGCCGCCCTTGGCTTTTTATTATTTGGCATAATAGGTATTCCCAGGCGTCTTACCTGGCTTGGCGGTCTGGCATTTTTTTACGCTATAAGCGTGGCCGATCTGCTCTATTTTACCCGCTTTGCTCAGCAGATGAATTGGTGGGTATTTAGATACCATCGTGTTGAAGTGGCCAATTTGCTCGTTGACAAATTGTCTATGCTGAGGCAGCCGGTGGGCGTGGCTTCGCTGATTGTTTTGGGCATAGCCGTTATTTTGCCGTTTATTATAAATTTTGAGGGCAAAGAGGCGGAAAGCATCTCCAAGGACCATTCTTATTTTAATGTGTTGGGGGCTTCTTTAACCGTTACTTTACTGCTTGGCAGCGTTTCCTGGGCCGCTTTTAATTACCCTAAATATGAGCAGGGGCGGGGCGGCGGTATTGCCAATTCGCTGGCTCTTTTGTGGCTTGGGCAAATCTTTGATTTTAATACCAATAATTATTCTGCGATAAAGCAAAGTATAACTTCCGAGGAAGAAAGCGCTTTTTGGCAAAAAGCCGAGCTTTTGGCCCGTTATCGCTCTCTGCCGCCGGAGGGCGAATTTGCCGGCTACGAGGATATACCTTTGGAGCCGCCCCTTTTAGAGCCTAAAGAGAAGGAGTGGCCGCTTTGGGCAAAACTTTTAAAAGATGATAAATTTAGCTGCGAAATGCGTGAGCTAATTGGCGTTTCATGCGAAAAAGATCTTAATATAATTGTTGTTTTTGCTGAAGCTTTGCGTGCTTTTGAATATCTAAAAAAAGATACGGCCACCTTTATTTTGCCTAAGACCAGCGCGCTTTTTAAAGAAAAAGCCCTTTTGTTTGCTGCGGCTTATTCGGAGGCTTTAAGTGCCGGGCAGGCGGCGAGAGCGCAGTTTTCCACCTCTTGTTCTCTGCTTTCCGATAATAATGCCGCGGCCACCTTTTTTACTCATACTACTTTGCGTGCGGCCTGCTTGCCGGAACTTTTGCATGATGCGGGTTATTTAACCGCCTTAATGACGGCCTATGATAGCAGCGCCGGTTCGATGCGGGCTTTTGAAATGCTCCATGGGACCGATCGCTTTTTTGATGAAGATTACTATATTTCCCGCGGGGTTAGTGAGCGCATTGACTCTCGCGGTTTGGAAGATGGCCCTTTTTTGGCCGAAACGGTAAAGATTCTCGGAGAACTGGCTAAGGAGAATAAGCCGCTTTATGCCAATATCCACACTCTGCCGGCCTATTGGACCAGCAAGGCGGCCGTTGACGATCTTCCGGAAATTATTAGAAAACGAGGTGCCGGCCACCAAAAATATCTGGAATATTTGGCGCGCCTTAAAGCGCTGGACCAGGCTTTGGATCACTTTTTTACCGTCTTTTTCAGCTTGCCTATGGCCGATAACAGCGTGGTTATTTTGCTGGGCGACCATAGCCCGGCCATTGAGCCTTATCACCAGCTGAGTGATTTGCAAAAGCAGGAGCTTACGCGGCGCATTCCTCTGGCCGTTATCACTAAAAATATGCCGCGGCCGCTACTTATTCCCTGGCCGGTGCAGCAAATTGATATAGCGCCCACAGTGGCTCGGCTCGCCAAAGCCGAAGGGGAGGTGGCCTGGCTGGGGCGGGGGCTTTTGGCGCGGCCCGGTTCGCCATTTATGGCTGATTTAAGTGCCAAAGATTTAAGTTTTCGCACCGGGCGGCGCGCTTGCTATACTCTTTTAAGGGAACAAAAAGTGGAGTGTTACCTTTTAAACGGCAAGGATCCGCTATTGGATGAGCTGGAAACGCCTTTGCCGCCAGATCAGGAATTCATTGATTATATAAGAGAATTTTATATAGCTATTGAGGAACTTATCGCGGCAAATAAAATTTACCCCTTAGGCGCGCGGCCGTAAGTTTTTTGGCTACACTATCAGCGCTGCCGCCCCAGCCCGCAGCTCTTGGCATTTAGGGGATCCTCCGGCCAAAAATGCTTGGGATAACGGCCAAAAAGCTCTTTTCTTACCATAGGATAGCTCTCGCGCCAAAAAGAGGGCAAATCAGCTGTTATTTGTGCCGGCCGGCCGCTGGGGGCTAAAAGCTCCAATAAAAGCGGCAGGCGACCGCGGGCAACAGCCGGGTGTTTACTTACCCCGTAGAGCTCCTGAATATGTACGGCCATGACGGCCACCGTTTTTTCGCCTTTTCTCTCATAACGAATAGGGACTTTTTTGCCGCGCGGCAGAGTATATTCGCGCGGAAATTCGGCATCTAAAAGTTTCTTTTGTGGCCAGCTGAGCTTTTGGCCCATAAGGCTTAGCCAGGGTTTTTCCCTGAGCTCGGCAAAGGAAGAACATTCTGTGCACAAAGTGCATAACGTATCGGCGAATAAATCGGCATATTTGGGAAAATCTTCGCCGCCCAAAATGGTGGCGGCAAGCTCCAGGCGCAACTCGAATTCTTTAAGTTTATCAAGTGGTGCCAAACGCTCGGGGGCGCTCTTTTGGGCTGCCTGCCAAAGAGTGGCCGCTATTTTGTCTTTGCTCGCCTGGCCGCCCCGCTTGGTGGCGAGCTTTAGTGAGCCGCACATGGTGATGGTGTTAATGGTCACCGCTTCTTTGGCTTCGTCAAAAAGGTATTCTTCTTTAATTTGTAGCGCTTTAGGCACAAATTCCTGCAAATCCCTGATGGTGAGCGGCGCATAACGCTCTATAACGGCCCGGCTATGCTGCCCTTTTTCGCCCTCGCGGGCGGCTAAAACCAATAGCAACGGCGGATAATCCAGGAGAGCACTCTTGAGAAGGCGGCCACCGCGCCCGCTGGCCATGGTATAATCGTGCGAATTTGTTAAACTATTAACAGCTAAATTGTCCAAATAAGCCGGCAAAAGTAGTGATAAAAGAGCTTTTTCTGGTGCCTCAAAAGCCTCTTTTTCCAAGGTGGCGCGCGTAGTGCCTAAAAGAGTGAGTAACTGTTTGCGGGTTTTGATGAGTTCCTCGAGAGCGCTCTTCCCCAGGGAATAGTGGCCAGCCATAGAGAGACTTTGGCCGCTTTTTTCCCACTTAAAGAGCAGCGAAAGCGGAGTGGCTATGTCACCCGGCAGATCGCCGGCGTGATCGGCTAAAATAATATCGCGGCCGGCTAAAAAAGCGGCCAGCGTGGCGCCAAGGTAAGGCATTTGGCGCTCTTTGGCCCGCGCTAAAACGAGCCCCAGGCGCGGCGGCAAGGGGTAAGCCGAAACTTCCCGGCCCAGAGTGGTGAGCCGCTGGCCATCCTGAGTTAAGAGCCCCATATTTATTAGAGAATTAATAGTATTTTCCCAGATTTCCCGCGGCGGCTCCTCCAAAAAAGGAAAATGACTATACCAGCCGGGCTGCATAGCGGCCATCCAGAGCAGCGGCTCGGCCGGGTTCATGGTCAAAAGTTCCGGCGGGCGGAAGGGGGGCAT
>JAEEML010000058.1 GCA_016283195.1 Deltaproteobacteria bacterium
GGTGAGATCCCAGCCGCAGTCTTCATAAGACTTTTCAATGGCCTCTTTTAAGACGGCGGGCATGGCGGCATACATGGGCCAGGCGGCGTTGAAAATCTCAATAAGGCGGTCCAGGTGTTCCAAAATGTGAATATTATTCGCCGCTTCGCTCCCTCCGTGCGGGAAGCTGAAGGGATTTAAGCGCAAAAGCGGGGCGATCTCCTTATTGGTGCCAAAGACGGCGGCCTTTTGCGCGAAGAGGTGCTTATATTCGCCCTTGGCCGGCTCGATGACTAAAAATTTAGCCCCCAGTTCGCTGGCGCTTTGTAAAATTTTATAGACTGTGTTGGATTTGCCGCTGCCGGTCGAGCCGGTAATGAAGGTGTGTGAAACCAAAGAATTTGCATTGATATTGCAATCGGCATTTTCGGCATGAAGCATGTGGAAAATTTTACCTAGTTTTAGATGCTTACTAGCGATGCCGGGCTTAAAAGTAGCGATGTTTCGACCAAATTTGGCGCATTCAATAACCGGCAAACCAGATATTGATTTCAAAGGAAAGTTTAGGGCATACGAAAGTTCTTTTCCGGACAAGGCTGTTGTTGGGGTAACAATTGTCGGATAAAGATTTAAAGTTTCATCCTCCGATAACATATTTTCATCTATCCCCAAAATAGGGTGTAGAAGATTTTTGAGATATAGGCATATTTCTTTTGCCGATGCTGATTCAGTGTCATTTTTATCTCCGCGCCAAATATTTATAGCTGCTTGGCTCATATGAGAGTCTTTGCCTTGAGTAAGCGCCCAATAAGAATGAGCCACACTCTGAGTTATATCGTGTTTTTGACTAATAACATAAGCGCCAAATTCCCAAGCACCCAGTGCCGAGCATGTATCAAAGCGCTTTATTTGAGCCTCAAGTTTTTCCAGAGCGTATTTAATATTATAGTTGGTGAAAGACTGTGTTGAACCTTCATTTTTGCCAACGGCAATAGATACATTTGAGGAGCGGGCAAAATTTAAGCCAAAATTTGTACCGAGATTAAAATTTTTAGCAGTAGATATTGTATTTGAGATACCGCTTGTTAAGGCTTTGCCAAGCTGCCTGGCTAGAGTTTTTCCTATTGTTTTTGATGTGCTTTCACCTACAGTTTCAGACTGGCTGCGATTCCAAGAATGGTGATAATCTGTACCAGCTGTGCCGGTGATTGTGGTAGAAGCTCCTACAGTAGTGCTAGCACTAGCACTAGAGGTGGCACTAGCATTAACGCCACCAATTCCAGGTATACCAGCACTTCCACCAGCAGTAACACTCTCACTTACACCAACAGTTGAACTCATATTAACACTCTGGCTTGTACTGCCGCTAACAAAACCACCGACAGTATCACTGCTCCCTTTGGTCTTAGTAGAGGAAGTTTGTCTGCCGGTGGTACTAGATTCCGATGTTGAAACAGAAGTACTTTCAGAACCAGATATAGAACTAGAAGTGCCAGCAGCATTACTAATGCCATGTTGGATACCAGCACTTACACCAGCACTGGTTCCGGCAACAAACATTGAATTGATAGTTGACAAATCGGAAGTGGTAAAACTTGTTTGCCAGGAAGCATATGGAAAAAGACCGGAATATATTTCGGCCAAGTGTAGTTTTCTCTTCTCTATATCGAGTATTGGCGTGGCTAAAAGAATGATAGTATAGTCTTCAGAACCATTTGCTGATGGGATTGTTCCATCCAGAATTTTTTCGATAGTTTGACTTATAAATCTATCGGATTTTTCGCCTGGAATGTTACTGATACTGGCAACAGAGGCATTGCGCTGTTCTAAGTCGCTTAAACAAGGTATTAATCCGAAAGATGTACATTTATCGGAGCTATTTATGGATGACTGTAAAGTTGAAAATTCTGAACCGGGGAAATTACCTCCAATGGCACGCCTTAATCTGTCCATATAGGAATAGACCAGTTTTCGTCCACTGGTGTTGGTGTCTTTTAGACTAACCACAGCGAGATATACTTGCGTCGTTTTATAAGTTCTATGAAATATGAGAGCAATATTGCATTCTTCATTAGCTAAGACACCATAAACATTGATTAGCTTCTCCAGGTTGTCTTCCGATGAATTAATAACCCACTTCGAAATATTTACATAGGAGATACTATAGAGTGGATCTACATGATTATCATATTTTATGGGAGAATAAAGTTCAGAAATATGTGGTAAATAGGAGTTAAAAATCTCTATACCAGCAGTTGCCAATAAGCGAGTAGTAAGCACATCATCAGTTAAATCTGGTTGCTCTGACAAATAAGAATCTCTTTTCTGTTCAATTTCTAATATCTGTTCAGGACTGAGTGAAGAACACTTTGCTATTTTATCAGCTACCTTGGACGCACCTTTTTTTATGGCATTTGCAGCGCGAATTTTTATAATAGAACCAATCATATTAATCCTCCAGATCCTCTTTGTCTTTCATTTCAATTAATGATTCAACATTTACTTTATATTCACCAACTTTCTTGATTATCTTTAAGAAGTTTGCTTTCTCTGCTTCCAATTCGCTAAGGCTTTTGGATAATGTTATCAATGTTGGATTTAATTTATCAACACTAGCTCTGGCTGTTGTTATAAGTTGCTCTGTCCATTCTTTAAATGATTCAAAATGGTCACTAATAGTTTTCTTAGAAATGTCTTTTAGCTCATGTCCAATCTTGACATTAAGATCAGTGCACAGTGAATCACTATCGATATTACGAGAAAACCATCTTCTGTATTTAAAATCTCCAACAAAGTCAAGATCAGGTTTTTCAAGACTAATGGATTTAAATTCAAGTATGGCAGACTTTAATTGGGACTTTTGGATGTCAGATACAAGATTAGATTCTGTAATAAACTCTAAAATATTGGTTCGCAACTTCTCTGAATTATTCGTCCAATATTCACATGATTTATCGTGAATTTTGCTATTACTTTCACTTAAAATTGCATAATATTTCGCTTTGACATACTTTATGTTTTCTTTATATATTTTCTTGTCAACATCCTGCTTTTCGCTCCTGAATTTTAATTCGGCAGAAATCGGCACGGCTATATTAGTAAGAATATTTTTTGCACTCTCGCCAATCTCAGAAAAAGGCCTAACTGCTTCGGTTATATTAGCTTCTCGCTTTACCATAGCAACTAAGTTGCCTCCAAGTTTTGCAACATTTTCACCAAGTTTTGCAACATTTTCTGTTAGTTTCTTCTTCGCAGCTTCGCTTAAATCCTTGGCCTCTTTTTCCGATGAAGAAATTGACGATTCAATATATTGTTGGCTAGAAATGCTGGCAAAATCGTTTTTAAGATCAGACTCATTAAATTTGCTATTTGGAAGCAACTCATCTGATATTTTGTCGGCTAAATTCTGTTTTTCATCGCTTAATTGAGTGATAGCTTCTTCTAGCTTTTCCTTGATTGATTCCAAGAGCTTCTTTTCGTTATCCTTTATGATTCTATTTATAATAGTGATGGAACGCTCCTTTTCTTCTGATAACTCTTTGATTCTCCTGTTGATATCTTCAAAAACTTTATTTAGAAAATTGTATGCTTGCGTAGATTTGTTATATGCCGAATAAATATTGGCAAAATTAACTATTTCTTTTTCAATGCTATATAATCCGCTATTTAGATAAACTGGATCCGGATGCTCTGATTCTTTATCACTGTCAAATCTTGCTTTAATTTGCGGAGCGAGAATATTATATTCATAAAATCTTTTGGTAAATTCTGACTCATCGGTATTTTCGAGAGAGTTATCAAATTGATCCTTGTCTTTGCGATAGTTCCTTGAATCCTCTTTATTAATAAATTGACCATTGTTTTTAAAGCCAAGACCAAATAAAGCAGTTAGAAAATATATCCCTTGTAGTCCTTTCTCTTTTAGTTTTTTTACTGCATTTGTTTGTTTTATTTTTTCGACATCATATTCTTTCACGTCAAATGTATTATCTGCCTTGTTGACAATGACAATAGTAAAGCGCTGGTCAAGATTCTCGATTGATTGCAATTCAGTAATTAGAGTATCACTAGCATCTATCGATAACCCTTTCCAATCGGTGATAAATATCGGTAGACCATTCGTTAGATTATGCATTTGGTTTTTTAGTAGTTCAAAATCCTTTTTATTGTCGATATTATCTGAACCAGGAGTGTCAAATATAATGAGTTGGTTAACCGAATCTTTTAATACGCTGGAGTTGAAGGGAACTTCAATTGAGATAATATCTCCGATGCTATTGCAATCTGCGCCATCATATGAATTCAAAAAAGTGAGGTATCTATTTATTCGTGCAGCCAAGCTTAAATCTTTTTCTGACGAGAAATTATTGAGGAGATCGCGAAAATCAGGAGGTATTTTACCTTCTATTTGAGGTTTTTCCATTAAATTTATGCAAGCTAGCTCTCCCTTGTATTTAAATGATATTTTAGCACGATCAATATACTTAGATTTTTCAACTTTATATAGCTTTGCGGTGCATCTACCAGCTGCTTTTGGCAAATACTCCCCACCAAGTAGGGCATTTATAAATGTAGATTTCCCGCTACTCACAGTGCCGATTACACATATTGGGACTGAATCGTTAGCTGCATCAGAGTATTTTTCAATGCTTTTTCCCATTGATTCATCATATAAATCTGTTTTTTCAATTAGTATTTTTAACTCTTTGAAAATTTTGTGTATATCTTCTATAACATCTCTTCCGTTATTGAGATAACGATCGCCTTCATTTATTTTTATTTTTTCAAAGTTTGTAGATATTGACTGAGCCTCTTTTAGCTCTTTGAGTTCATCACTTGTTCCCTCGAATATGATTTCAAGATTTCCATTATTATCTGCATAGGATATTCGAAGTTCCTCCAGAATATTGGAAGCATTAAATGGTAGAAAGCATTTTTTAAAATGTAAATTTCCTAGGTCGCTGCTGTTATCATTTCCTATTAATTCATCTCCGCTTTTCTCATCTGAAATGTAGTAGCTGATGTCCATGTTGTATGGATTATCTACGATTTTGATTTTTTTTGACATATTATGTGCTCCTTTATGAGTATGTGTTATAGAGTTTAAGGCCTTTATCCTAGTCTATTACGGGTATATAAAGCCGGTTTGTTAATATTGGGTGATTTGGTAGTAAAAATGGATTTGATGGTACCAATATTTTAGAATACAATGTGGTGAAAAAAAACTGCTTAATTTTCTCGAAAAAAGTTGAAAAAAAGACTTGACAACCGATTATAGATCGAATATTCTTGATTGCTTGATTGCTTGATTGCTTGATTGCTTGATTGCTTGATTGCTTGATTGCTTGATTGCTTGATTGCTTGATTGCTTGATTGCGCTAAGTATTGCCATCAAGAGTCCCTCCGCCAAAACGCGAATGAAGCCAAGCTAGCATAGCGCATCTGGCGGCGCAAGAGGAAAATGCAATCTACCGATTTCTAAAATATCTTTGCAATTTTAAACCCGGCTTTAAATTTGTAGGAATATGAAATTAAGTCCCTGCAACATTTGACTGCTAGTTTCCCAAAAATCTTAATTTTTGGGGCAAGTTGGCGCTGCTTCCTCAATTATCACCTGCAAAGTAAAGGGCTTAGAGGCTTTCCTGGCCAGGCCGAGCCCGAGATAACGGACTTCGATTTGTGCCGGACCAAGAGCTAAGGTGTTAAATTCACAGCGATAGTGGCCGAGGCCGCGCTGATTTTCCGGCAAAGTGAAATGTTTTTCATATTCCAGAGCTAGCGGGCCAAAAGTGGCCGGATTATCCCAGCGCTGGCTGCCGTCGCCCTCTTCGGCCAGGGAGATAACCAATTTTTGCCCCATGGCTATTCGCACAGTGGCGCCGTTATCTTCATAGCCGATGGCCGTTTGCCCAAGATGCCATTCGGCGGCCATTTTTTGCTCCAAACTGGCTATGTTTTTCTCCAAAAGGCGGTAGCCTCCAAGGGTGAGGCGCGGGTGCTGCAAAAGATTATTTAGAAGATTCAAAGTATTAGATGGGATAATATCTATTTGCGGCAAAAGCTCAATAATATCATTTATTTCTAAAAATGTGATATAACCTTCTTCTTCTTGCAAAAGGGGCAATATGTAGGCCGCTAAATCATCAATATTCATCTTATTGCTCCCGCCAGAATTTGGCCGCAATGTGGCCGATTTTTTGGCCCCCGGCATTGGTGAGAGCCAGTGAAATGAGCGGCATGGTCTCTTTATCGTTAAGCGAAGCGGCTATGGTTAATTCTTCGCCCGCTTTTACCCTCTGGCCGGGAGTGAGCATAATAGTGATGTGGACCGGCTCGTTTTGCGCCCAGGGCGCGGCGGCTTTTTTCTCCCGCAGGCGGCGGAGAAGTTTGAGGAAAACTTCGCTCTTTAGGGCGCCGTTAGCGCTAATATCATCATTTTTTAGAATTATTTCCGTGAGGGCATCTGGCTCTTTGGTCTCTATGGTCTCTTTAGGCGGATTTAGCGGCACCGGTGAAAACTTTGGCACGGAGCAGGGGTGCGGAGTAAGGCCTTCGCGCTGGAGAATCTCTCGGGCAGCTACCCGGCCGTTGATGATAGATCCCATATAGCCGCCGCCGCCGCCGCGCCCCCAGGCTCCGGCAAAATAGAGCCCTTTTAAGAGGCCGTTATTGCCCAGGCGGAAGATGTCGGCCTGTTCCGGTATTTGCGCCCAGCCGTAAACTGCGCCCAATGGATTACCGGTGACCAGCGAGAGAGTGCGCGGGGTGGCCAGCTCGCTAAGAGTTATATGGCCTTTTATCTCCGGCAGATGGCGATAAAGTTTTTCCAGCATTATGGCGGCTGTTTTGGCCTTTTTCTCTTCATATTCGGCGCGGGAAATATTTACCCAGGGGGCTCCGGGGGCGAGTTCCAGCATTTGTAAAACGCCGTTTTCCGTGGTGGGAGCGGAACTATCTTCGGCAGAGTAACTACTTATAACGAAATCGCTTTTTTCGTATTGCTCATTAAGCGCCAGCTCATAAGCAAAGTTGTTATCGTCATAGTGATTAAAGAAATTACTGTGCGAAACTATCCCCAGATCTTGGGCTGGCTTGTCCAGGCCGATATACATGGTGATGAGTGAGGCCGAGGGTTCCAGTTTTTCCAGCCGGTTTAGGTAGGGCAGGGCAATATTGGCCTCTTTTAAGAGTTTTTTATAGGTATTTAACGGGCCGGCGTTCGATACCACAATAGGGGCGGAAAACTGCTCGCCGTTACTCAGCTCAACACCGGTAACTTGGCGATTTTCTACCAAAATTTTGCTGACTTTGGCGCAGGTTTTTACCGGTGAGCCCAGGTCATCTAGCGCCCCCTCCATGGTGGTGGTAAGAGCGCCGCCGCCGCCCACAATATAATAATTGCCGGAGAGTAAGTGCGAACCCATGACTTCCACAGCCCAGTTGGCGGCACAGCGGCTGTTGGGCAGGCCGGTTGATTGCCAGAGCTGGCCCAAAATAGTTTCCAGCCGGGGATTTGGGAAACACTCGGCCAAAAGTTCCGCATAAGTGCGGCGAAAATACCTGGCCGGAAAGTAACGCTCCACATCAACCGGGTTGCCCCAAAAGAGGTCATAATTTGCGTCAACTATTTCTTTGCAAATATTTAGAAATTTATTGATGCCCGCTTGCTCTTTTGGAAACAGATCGCCCAAATATTTGCCAACTTCGGCGCTCCCGCCCGGGAGGTCATAGGCGGCATCGGGAAAAACCGAGCGAAACATTGGGTTGCGCTGGCGGATAGTCAGGCGGTCGTATATTTGTAAGTCTTTTAAAATACTGGCGAAATTACCATCTTTATCTAATGCCGGGGCAATGTGCAAAGAGGCATCAAAATTATACCGGCCGCGGCGGAAATTTTGGGCATAGCCGCCAACTTTGGGCTGCTTTTCCAGAGTGAGTACTTTGAGCCCGGCCCGCGCGAGATGCAGAGCTGCGCTAAGCCCACCCAGGCCGGAGCCGATGACAATGGCGTCAAATTGGGCATCTCCCATAAAAGACATATAAAAACCTCTAAGACGGGATGAAAAGACTCATACCGTTTTGCCATGATTCTCTACCACACAAATTTCCAGTAATAAATCAAAAAGCGGCGGATTATTCCATAAACTCTGCCTGTCTAGCGGGAGGGGCAGTTTCAAGAAAATGGTTCTTTTAAAAATCCACAGCCTTCTGGCCAATTTGGCAGGTTCAGGGCTTACAATCCGGGCCAAAGAAGCCGGCAGCGCAATCGGTATTAGCATCATCGCTACCGGCATCGCTTTTAGCATCTTGAGTTTTGTCGGTTTGGGCATCCGTATTTTTGGCTGGCTCTTCTTTATGGCTGTCTCTTGGTTTAGTTCCGCACCCACTTAGGCAGAGCGCCACAGCGAGTAGTAATAATAAATGATTGAACCTCTTCATGCACTTTTCATGTAAAAAAGCTTTGTAAATTAATAAGATGCCCAGCTAAAATACACTATATTTCTTCTAAGCCGGGATAAATTGGTCGCGCCCCACATGGCACACCGGGCAGACAGCCGGCGGCAGCGGCCCCTCATAGCTATAGCCGCATTGGCGGCAAACCCAGCGCCGGCCATCCCATTCCATGGTGTGACCGTCATCATCTGTGGGCGGAATTATTGCAGATAAAATAGCGGCCACCGAGCCACCGCTTGAGCCTTCAGGCCTTTTGAATTTATTCTCTATTGCGGCAGTTATTTGCGGATAGCCACTAATATTGCCTAATAAAATTGCGGCAATAAGCTCATTGTCCGCATTAAAGAAAAGCGCGCGATAGCCATCTGCAAAAGACTCTTCCAGCATAGATGTGGCTTCTGCCCGGTCACCCACGCTATAAAGGGCAATTTCGCGGCTCTTTAGATGCAGCTCGGCCGCTTTGGCTGCATAATTATCTTTAATGGCCAAAGCATTTGTGCCGGCCACTTCGCCCTGGCGGCGGGCCGGATTCCAGAGCAGCTCCAAAGTGCCGTTAAATTCCACACAGTTGCCGCAGGCAAAAATAGCGGGCTCGCTGGTCTCCATGGCCTCATTTACTATTATGCCGTTTTTAACTGCCAGCCCGGCCTCTTTGGCCAAAGCGATATTGGGGCGCACTCCGGCCTGGGCAAGAATCAGGGCGGCTGTTATTTCCTGCCCGTTTTGTAAGGAGATGATGTGGGCATTATTTTTAGAAGTTATAGCGGCAATTTGCGCCTTACAGTTAACTGTAATACCTCTATTTTCCAAAATATTTTGCAAAAGCGCCGCCGCCTTATCGTTTAGCTGCCGCGGCATGAGGTGGGCGCCAACTTCCAAAATGGTGACTTTATGACCCATTTTAGCCAGTATGAGCGCACTTTCTATAGCCAAAACGCCGCCGCCGATGATAGTGATTTCCGCCGCTTTTTGCTCCTTTAGATTATGCGCCAGTTTTTCGGCATCGGCCATAGTCCAGAGCAGCTGGGCGGCCTCTTTAAGGCCGGGAACAGGCGGCACAAAGGGGCTGGCACCGGTGGCTAAGATAAGACTATCATAAGGAAATTCCTGGCTTTTTGTTATGACAACATGGCGCTCTTTATCAATAGCCGTAGCGGCTATCCCGCTTAAATACAAAATGCGCCGCGCCGGCAAAAAATCGGGCGCATAAGAGGCCAGATATTCTTTAGGCAGAGCGCCGCTCACCAGGCTGCCTAGGGCAATGCGGCAATAAAAAGGCTCATCTTCGGCTGCCAAAATAGTAATTTGCGCTGCCGGGTAGGCCACTCTGGCCGCCAGTGCTGCGCTGATTCCGGCAATGCCGCCGCCGATTATGACTAGTTTTTTCTCCTCAGCCATCATGGGGCGCACTTTAGCAAAATATGGTTAAAAGGTAAAGCCATAATGGTGCAATTATCTTCAAATGTCACATAGCCGGAGCTGTTAGCGGTTAACTAAAAGAGCTGCGCCGGATCCAGGGAGAGAAACTCCTCTACAGAAAGGCTATGTTGGGCAAGAAAATAAAATCTTGTCACTCGCCTTGTTTCATAATAAATGAAGCGCCTTGTGAGGAGGCTTTATAAAATGACCGCTCCGGCAAATGCTGTTTGTTCTCCGCTTTTTGTGAAATCTACCTGTGAATTGGCTAAGTTAGATGATTCTGCCGGCATTTCTATGTTGGAACATTTGGCCGAGCCGCTCTTGCTCGCGGCTGATGAAAAGGGGCTAAAAGTCGCTCCTTATAATCAGGAAGTGCTTACTTTGCAGGCTGATAGCGGAGCGGCGGCGCTTCTGGCCTTTTTACCGCCATCTTTGCCCAGCGCTTTGGGCAGCGCCTCTTTTTGCCGGGAATACGGCCTTAGTTATGCCTATGTGGGCGGCGGTATGGCCAACGGTATTGCCTCGGTAAAGATGGTGGCCGTTTTGGCCCAGGCTGGTATGCTGGGCTTTTTAGGCACCGGCGGTCTTTCATTGGAAAATATTGAAAAAGCCATTTTAGAGCTGAAAAATGAGTGTTCTGGCCGGCCTTTCGGCTGCAATTTATTGCATAATCCGTACTCGCCGCAAGTGGAAGAAGCCACGGTAGATCTCTATTTAAAACACGGGGTTACCATGGTGGAGGCCGCCGCCTACCTGGACCTCACCAAAGCTCTGGTGCGCTATCGTTTGCACGGACTTAAAAGAGACAGCGCAGGGCAGGTGGTGGCTCCCAACAAGGTGATGGCCAAAATCTCGCGTATTGAGCTGGCGCGCAAATTCCTGGCTCCGCCGCCGCTAAAATTGGTTAACTCTCTTTTGGCTGAAGGCAAAATCAGCCAAAGCGAGGCCGATCTTTCGCAAGAGATTCCCATGGCCGGGCAAATTACTGTGGA
>JAEEML010000059.1 GCA_016283195.1 Deltaproteobacteria bacterium
AAGATACCAGTAAACTGCGCTTAAACGGTGAGCGTAAAGAACTTACGGTATTATTTAGCGATATTCGCGGCTTTACCACCATCAGCGAGGGGCTTTCCCCTGAGGGCCTGGCTAATCTTTTGAATGAATACTTAACTCCCATGACCGACCTCGTCTTTAAGTATGACGGCACGCTTGATAAATACATGGGCGATGCCATTATGGCCTTTTTCGGCGCGCCGGTTTCTTATGAAGACCATGCGGTGCGCGGCTGCAAGGTGGCTCTCGAAATGATGGCCAAACTCCATGAATTGCAAAAGGGTTGGAAGGAGCGGGGTTTGCCCATTATTAATATTGGTATTGGCCTTAATACCGGCGATATGGCGGTGGGTAACATGGGTAGTAATATCCGTTTTGATTACACTGTCATGGGCGATAATGTGAACCTCGGTAGCCGCCTAGAAGGTATCAATAAGCAATATAAAACCAATATTGTCATTAGCGAATTTACTTACCGGGCAGCAGGCAGCGCCATTTATGCCCGGGAGCTCGATGCTGTGCGGGTGAAGGGTAAACTTGAACCTGTTACCATTTATGAGCTGCGCGGCCTGGGCACTCCGCCGGAGGAAGAAGCGCACTTTATAAGCACTTTCTCGGCGGGTATTGCCCTCTATAAAGCCCAAAAATGGGATGAAGCTATTGCTCTCTTTAAAGGTCTTTTAGCGGAAAAAGAGGGTGATTATCCCTGCCAGCTCTATATAGACCGCTGCACGCACATGAAAGAGAATCCGCCGGCCGAGAACTGGGACGGCGTCTTTGTGATGACCACTAAATAAGCGAGGCCTTTTTAAGCCATGAATGATGAGCTTTTTGCCAAAGATTTGGAACGCGTGGGCGCTTTGGCCCAGGGATTTTATAAATATCGCGAGCAGATAGCCAGGTTAGCGCCGATTGTGGCCGGCACTCGCCAGCGGGTGACTGTGGACCCCGAGGTGATGGCCGCCGCCTGGGTGGGTTTTAGCATGGCCCGTATTTGGCCGGAGACGCCGCGGGTGGAAGAGAGCGATATGCCGCTACCAGAGGCGGCGGAACTTGCCGATTTAGAGCCGGAGCAGCAGCAATTTGTGGCTTTTGCTTATGGCGTTCTGGGCGGAATGGCGGCCGAGCGGCCAATCTCTGCCGGGCCACTCGCCTCTTTAGCCGAACTGGCCGTGGCTCTTGCGCCTTTGGTGGTGATTCCGGCGGCGGCCATAAGTGCCGACGGCCTTGTGGATAACGGCTATTTGCTGCAAGTGGGCGCCGCTTTAGACCTCTCTTTGGAGGAGATTCACCAGCTCCTCACCGCCCTGGGCATGGCCGGGTAGGGCAGGGGCCATACTCTGCGTTTTGTTTCCTTGCCCTCTCAATATGTGGTAATTATTGCATTTTTCCTCTCCGTTTGTAAAAATGGCCCTCACCCCGAAAATCAGCAGTAATTTTTGCCGCTTGCCCCTCTCCGTTTTTACAAACAGCGAGGGGCTCCAAAACGTGGCGGGGAGTATTTGAGGTGGGCAGGTTGAGTGAAGTGGCGGCATAGTGGGCAGCTGCCACGGCGCCGGCGGGCTCAGTGGCTAAATGAGTTCTTGACTAACATCCCGCTAATTTGCTAGAAGCCTCGCATTACTTAAACCAATAGCCATTTTAGGCAGGAGGCATCATGACTTATTCGCAGCACCAATACAAGGATCGTCTTTTTACCTTTATCTTCGGCTCGCCGGAGAACAAAGCCTGGACGCTATCGCTCTTTAATGCCGTAAATGGCTCAAATTACGATAACCCCGACGATATCGAGATCAATACCATCAAAGAAATTCTCTATTTAACTATGCACAATGACGTCTCTTTTATCATCGACGAGCAAATGAATCTTTACGAGCAGCAATCGAGCTACAACCCCAATATGCCGCTCAGACTTTTGCAATATAGTGCCACTTTGTTTGAGCAGTATCTGCAAAGCCATAAGCTAACCAGGTATAGTTCCAAGCTTTTAAAGCTGCCGACGCCCAAGCTGGTGGTCTTTTATAATGGGCGCAAAGAGGTAGAAGATGAGCGCCTATTGCGTCTTTCCGATAGCTTCGCCAAAAGCGGCGATATTGAGGTCACTGTGCGTATGCTCAATATCAATTATGGGCGTAATAGTGAGCTGCTCGCCGCCTGCGGGCCGCTCATGGAATATTCGTGGATTATTCACCGCATTATGAGCTATAATAAGGGGAATTTGGCGGAGGCAATAAGCGGCGCCATTAATGATATGCCCCAGGAGTTTGCCTTAAAGCCATTTCTCACCGTTCATAAAAGCGAGGTGCTGGATATGCTACTTACGGAATACAACGAAAGCGAAGAGCGCGAGCTCTTCCGCCAGGAAGTTTTGGAAGAAGGAAGAGCAGAAGGTAGAGAAGAAGGTAAGGAGGAAAGTCAACGAGAAACAGCTAAAAAGATGATGGGCGATGGCTTACCAGTGAATATGATAAGCAAATATACCGGCCTTTCTGCGAGCGATATTGCGGCACTCAGGTGCTAATATCCCTAACCACTTGGCTACATCTTCGCCTGCGGCGCCCCTCACCCCACAAGCAGCGAAAATTATTACATTTCGCCCTATTTGTTTTTACAAATAAAGAGTGCCTAGCTATTTTAATATACATATATTTCATTGGCTAAATGATAGCACTAATAGCTAATATTTTCATTTTAGCAGGATAATTATTTGAAATTATATGGTAATTTACCCTCTCCGCTGTCTAGGGGAGAGGGTGGCGCGTGAGCGCCAGGTGAGGTGCTGCTCAGCTTTAGTCCTTTATGCAGCGCACGGAAAAGTATAAATCATTGCTGCTGTAGGACACGCTAGCTTCGCCATTCTCCAAATGAAGGCGGTAGGCGGTATCGGAATCGATATCAACCTCCGTAGCCGACCAGAAGTAGGTAGCGCTACCGAAATCGCTGTAATCGCCGAAGGCGTAGAAGCCGGCGGGCAGGGCGCTAAAACCGGAACTATTGGTGACCTGCTCTTTGTAATTATGTGTCCACGCATTGTCTTTGGCGACTAAGGCCAAGAAAGCAGGGTTAGGCATTTCAGCATCATCATTGCTCCCTACATAATTCAGCAAATCGTCAAATTCGCTTTTGGTCGGCAAATGCCAGCCGCTGGGGCACACTTTTTTGGCATCTGCAAAGGTATAGAGGCAGCCATAATTACTAACAAAATTAGGAACATCTTTATTGGTATTGCCATTACAGGTAACCGGTGAGCCGTCTGTCGCCTTGTTTGCCGCCATATTCTCGGCCATCCAGATTTGCTCGCCGATTTTGGTTACTTTATAACGCTTACCTTGCGTATCAGTCATGTAATCATCGCTCTTGGCATCGGTATCACTTACGGCATCGCTCGGGCTGTCGTCACTTTGGGCATCACTTTGGGCGTCTTTGTCCTTGTCTTTGTCTTTGTCTTTGTCTTTGTCCTTATCCTCACCTGTTTTGCTATCACTAGGCTTTTGCTGTTCATTACCCGGTGTAGCCGGTTTTTCCTCTTCGTGATTCCCGCAGCCGATAGCCAAAAAGGTGGCCAGCCCGGCAAAAAGAAGGATGTTTTTACATTTTTTCATCATATTTCTCCTTGGCGCATAAGCGCATATTGTACAGCTATTGCTGCAAAATTATTAGAAAAATTGCAATTTATTGATTGAGAAATTTTGTGATACGTGTTATAATTAATTATCGTTACTGAACTGAACATGATGTATATACCCTTAAAAGGCAAACAAAAACGAACTAAAGAATAGCACGGCCACATATAGATAGCAAGATGAAAATCTATACCACTATTTAGCTGGATTTTACCAATAATCTAAAATTATAATTTCCAAAATACCCATATATATTCAATAAGTTCCCCCTCTCCATTTGTAAAAATGGAGAGGGGGCTAGGGGGTGAGGTTGCCCATAAGAAAGCTATTCAGGGCTCAAGCTGCTCACTGTTTATAGTTACCTGGTAGCTGGTGCTAAAGTGCAAAGTACACTTACGAACCATAGTGCTACGCCCCATATTTTTTAAATAATAAGTTAATGTTACTGAGCCATCGCTCTCCTTTTTAAACTCCGGCGGCGCTATTTTGAGTGGCCTTTTTTCCGCCTTGGGGAGGCTAAGAAGCGGCTCCTCGGTATCTCTGGCTTGAAAATGAGAGAACATATGCGCCAGTGTCACGGCATCTAAACTAGTGGCTAATATATTGATATGTTTAGCAAAAGCCTCTATGGCAGCAGCGGAATTTTTGGGCACCACGCCGCTTAAGGCATTTATGGCAAAATTTGGGTTTATCTCTCTTTCTATATTGACGCTTACAAAATAATAAGGTGCCACCGGGTGAGTGGTGAAGCTTATTTTTTCGTAATGCTCGCTATGGTGGCTTATTAGGTAATCATGGAGCATCTCGCAGGCGGCTGTTGCTTCATGGCGGTTTATATCGTTCCAGCTTATTTCTTTGAGCGCTTTTTGACAGCGTTTATCCATGTTGACTCTCTCGGCAGATGCAATGCAACCAGATAACAAGCATATTATAACTGTGGCTTTAAGCAGAAATCTTTTTTTCATAGCTACCTCTAGGTGCCCATTAGCCAGCCTTGGCATTATAGGCAATTAGAATATATTGGCGGAAGTCTCGAAGATCTCTGCCCCAAAAGGCGGAGTGCGGCAGGAAGCCAGAATCAGCCCAATCCGCTAAAGAAACTAAGCATCATATCATCGAGGCGCGGCTCTTCTTTTTCTTCGGAAGAGCCAAAGAGCAGGCTGTCATCGTTGCTGTTTAAGGCATTTTCCAAATCTTCGGAAGATATGGTAGTAGCCGCTTGCACCAACAGGTCGTACAAATTGGCATCTACTTGGAAGGTGCCGTCATATTCCTGGAGCG
>JAEEML010000060.1 GCA_016283195.1 Deltaproteobacteria bacterium
AATGTGGTGGGTATTCGCGGCAGTAATCCCGGCCGCTTTAGTTATCATGGTAATACGCCGGATCGCTATGACGATACCCTGGTGCTTTTGTGGAAAGATGCGAATGGCGGCAAGCATGTTTTGGAATTCCCGGTTACCACCGAAACGGGTATTTATGCTTTTGGCGAAAATACCTCCGATGCCCTTTTGCCCAACAGGCACTACAGATACACCAACGGCCGCCATCATATTACAAGTAGTAATAAAACTTATGAATTTGATGCCATCAGAATGAATGAGGATCAGTACCAGGCTTATAGCGATAAAAACAAAAATGGCTTTATGGATAGTAAACGTAACGGTTCGTATTCCGATAATCCGAGCTTTACAAAGAGAACAGATGTCCTAACCGCCAGTAACGGGCATAATATTCATTATGGCAAAGTTACAAATGCCACTAAAGAAAATGACCTTTATACCGCTAATGTTGGTTCTTGGTCGGCCGGTTGTCAAGTTATTCCCGGCAAGGAAAACTGGAAGCAATTT
The DNA here is from genome assembly GCA_016283195.1 of Deltaproteobacteria bacterium. Lineage (GTDB taxonomy): Bacteria > JAEEML01 > JAEEML01 > JAEEML01 > JAEEML01 > JAEEML01. Next base: position 526 of record JAEEML010000060.1, read on the forward strand.
ATTGATAATGCCTGGACAAAGAGTGGTGATGCTGTTGATTATTACCTGGTGGACGTGCGCGATATTGATAAAAGAGTGTGGAATGACTGCACGCCGGATGGCAGCCACGATTGCCCATACTATATAACCTTTAGCAAGAGCGGCACTTATTCCCATGAAGGCGATACCGCCAAAGAGGGAGTGCAGTCTAAATATGACCGCTACTATTGTAAGGAATATAGTGGTGGTAATAATGCCACGGATTACTATCAAAAGGGCGGCGAGGAAGTTTATACCTTTGATGTTCCCGGCCACAATGCGGAAACCAAAAGCGTTACTATCAGTGTGGTTGCCAAAGATAAAGTCGATGTGGACGTGCATCTGCTTTATTCCGATGATAACCTGGCCTGTATAACGAGAAACGATAAAGAGATAAAAACTTTTAAAGTCTATCCAGGTCGCTACTATATTATAGTTGATACCTATAGTGGTATGAGTGATAGTGATGATAAAGCCGCTCCTGGTGCTTATAAATTAGATGTTAAAATCGAGTGAGGTAAATAATGAGTCTTACCGTTACCTGGCTGGGCCACGCCAGCCTGCTTATTATTGCCGGCGGTTTAAAACTTTTGGTCGATCCCTTTGAAGTAGAAAAGATTTGGCCGGAAAAAGTGGATGCGCTTTTATTTACCCATTCGCATTATGACCACTTTGCCCCTGATGATTATGCTTTTTATAAAGCAAAAGGGGTAAAAGCGGAATTTGGTCCCAAAGATTTAGCCGCCAAACTTAGTGCTGGTGCGCACCTGATGGCTCCCGGCGATGAGCTGAAACTGGCTGCCAAAGATGGCGAAATTGTTATAAAAGCCGTTCCGGCTTACAATATCGGCAAAAAATTCCACCCTAAAGATAATGGCTGGCTGGGCTATCTAATTAGCTATAAAGGCCAGACAATTTACATTGCCGGTGATACAGATTTCATCCCCGAGATGGAAAAGATTAGCTGTGATGTGGCCTTTTTGCCTGTTGGCGGCACTTATACCATGACAGCGGCCGAGGCAGCCAAAGCGGCCAAAGCCGTTAAAGCCAAAGTGGCCGTGCCCATCCATTATGGCAAAATTGTGGGTAAAGAGGCCGATGCCGCCGCTTTTGTGCAGGCAGTGGGCAAGAGCGGCAAGATATTAAAACAGGGCCAAGCCGAAGAGATATAAACTTTTTTAAAAATCAAAATATATAGCCAAAGCTGTTTTGCGGTCGCAAAGTGCAGATATTTAAGATACCTTTTGTAACTTCTTTGCGTTTGCTATTTTTTCTCTCTTGGCCGACACTATAGAATGTGGCGCCTGTAGCCAAATGGGGGTGAAACGGTGGCTAAAGCAGAAGATTGGATTTTACTGGTAGAAGATGACGAAAAGCTTTCCAACCTGGTGGCCGATTATCTCTCCGGCCTTTTGGAGCTTGAGGTAAAGATTGAGCCGCGCGGCGATGTGGCTGTCGGCCGGATTATTGATGAACAGCCCTCGCTGGTTATTCTTGACGTGCTTCTCCCCGGTAAAGACGGCCGCGATGTTTGTAAAGAGGTGCGAAGCCGCTATAACGGGCCTATTTTAATGCTCACTGCTCTTGGCGATGAGGCCGATGAAGTTTTGGGCCTGGAAATCGGGGCCGATGATTATATGTCTAAGCCGGTTGGCCCCAAGCTGCTGGCGGCCCGTGTAAAGAGCCTTTTGCGCCGTTATGAGCGGCAAAATCGCGAGCAAGCCGCCCATGAAGAGCGGCGCATAAGCGTTGGTAGCCTAACTGTTGATGCTTTAAGCCGGGGAGTGGAGCTTGATGGCGTGCGCCTTAATCTCACCACTTCGGAATTTAATCTTTTGTGGTTTTTGGCCGAACACGCCGGGCAGACTATCAGCCGCGATGATATTTGCCGTGAACTGCGCGGGGTGGATTGGGATGGCCTCGACCGCAGTGTGGACCTTTTGGTGGCCAGACTGCGCAAAAAACTTGGCGACAGCGGCAAGCACCCCGACCTGATTAAATCAGTGCGTGGCAGCGGTTATCTGTTGGCTGTATCGGCATGAGAAAACTCCTTATTCGCGTGGCCCTTTTCTTCTCTGTGGCCTTAATTATTTGCCTTACTATTTCATATCTTACTTATCATGCCGTAACTTTTGCTTCGCTTGAGAAACATCCGCCGGCTTTTGCCACTTTTACAGCCGATCTTATCCAAGCTATGAGCCATGAGTCAAATAGTGATGATTATGTGAATTTCCTGGAAAATTTAGCCGAGGCCAATAGTGATTATATGTTGGTGTTTGAAGAAGATGCCGGCCTTTTGCCGGAGGCGATAGCGCTCTTGCAAGCCGGTAGCCCGATATGGGTGCGGGGCTGGGTCTGGCCTGATAAACACTCCATCGGGGCTTTTGTCGTGCCTGTCCCGGGGACTAACAAAGCGCTTTTTATTCGTCCGCTCTCGCCAACATTTCCCCGCCTCAGTATGTGGATAGCTATTATTTTGGTTATGGGCCTTATTGCAGTGCTCATAGGACTTTTGCTTTTGGTGCCCATTGTGCGGCGGATTAACAGCCTGGAGCAGGTGGCTAATGAAATAGCCAAGGGCAACTTTGTGCATATCGAAAACGAAAAAGCCGATGATGCCATTGGATCTCTCGCCGCATCAATGAATGAAATGAGCGACCAAATCCGCCATCTTTTAGATAAGCAGAGCCACATGGTTATGGCTATTGCCCATGAACTTAGGACGCCTATCAGCCGCTTGCAATTTGGCATTGAGATGATGTCGCTCGCCAAAGACAGCGAAAAGCGCCAAAATAGGCGCAAAGCCATAGATGCCGATATTGCCGAGCTGGATGCTCTTGTGGCCGAACTTTTGCTCTATGCCCGCTATGACAGCAAACAGCCGCCGCATGACGGGGTGATTCTTGATGCTTCCCTGCCGGAGATTATGGATGCGCTAATCTTAAAATTGCAATATAAAAGGCCGCAAGTGAAAATAACCTATCAAAATAGCGCTAATTTTCCCAGTGTGCCCCTGGCGCTGCATCCCTTTAACCGCGTCTTTAATAATTTATTGGGCAATGCCTTGCGCTATGCCAGAAATAGGGTGGAAATAAGTTGGGAGCTGGAGAAAAATCAGCTCATTGTTCATGTCGATGATGATGGAGTCGGCATTGCTCCGGAAGATAGAAAGATGATTTTTGAGCCCTTTTCCCGCCTGGAAAAGAGCCGCGAACGCGACAAAGGCGGCGTTGGTCTGGGCCTGGCCATTGTAAAGCAGATAATGACTACAGTAGGCGGCCGAGTGGAGGCTACGGAAGCTCCCCTCGGAGGAGCG
>JAEEML010000061.1 GCA_016283195.1 Deltaproteobacteria bacterium
ACTTGTACTATCTCTGCCGCGGGCAAAGGAGAAGGAGTCGCTGTCGGTGCCGATTGTAATCCCAATCTTTTTGTGGAAAGGTGCAATAGCCAAAAGACCGGCCTCTTTTGCGACAGCTATGGCCAGGTTGAAGAGCTCAACTGCGCGGCTTATGACCTAGACTGCGCCGTTCATCAATATAATGGCAGAGCCATGATAAATTGTTTTGATACCAAAGCGCCCTGTACAGGAGATACTTATAAATGTCTAAATCGCGATGACCCGGCTAATGAAGGCGAACTCCAATGGTTTTCGGTGGATAACGCTTGCATAAATACCGACAAGGGCAATTTTTCCCTATACCTTGCATCTTATGATTATTATGTATTTTGCCAAAACGGCTGCGACGAAACAAGCGGGCTGTGCAAATAAACCCTACTCCTCCAGATACCCTGTTACTTCCCCGCTCTCCATATCCACCATAGCCACATTGCCACTGGCGGCGAGGCTCACATAAATAAGCTGCTTTTCGCTATCCATGGCGAGCTGCACCGGGTTGGAACTGGCCGGGAGCACGGCCCAGGAAGGAATAGTCTCTTTGGTTGGCAAGTAGCGGCGGGTGATGCTGCCGCCCATAGAGTTAACTGCATATAAATATTTACCATTTTTAACAACGGCATTAACTCCGGCACCAGCTTTGCCAATCTGGATAGTCTCAAAACTGGCGTGGTCGCGATCGTATTTTACAAAATAGAGCGCATTGGCAACGCTCATGCCCACAATGAGATCGTGTTCGTTATAATCGAGAGCAATATCAATGGGCCCTTCCAAAATATTTGGCTCTACGCCAATTACCTGGCAATCGGCCTCTTTTAAATGGTCCGAGACAGCATCGGCCACACAAACAGCATCGTTGTTAAAAGCTGCTATATAGGCTTTATTATTAAATATTTTTATAGAACTCATGCCGTTGGCGCCCTCTGTATCCTGGAGAATCCACAAAGGATCATCGGCACCGTGGACAATAGCCATCTGCGCTAAATCTATCTCAAAAATACCATTAGTAATGCCACTGCCCATATAGCCTGTTTTGCCGTCTTTGGTAATAGCCAGGCGCCCAAAAGCGCCTTTGGTTTTATCGGCACTGGCCGGGAGAGGCAAACTGGCCGCCCACTTACTCACATCTTTTAGGTCAAGCACATCAATTGCCCCATCGCTGGCCGCCGTTGCCAGATAAGTCTCCATATCAAAAGTCATAGCGCCGGAAGAGACCACATAAGCTTTATTGCCACTAACGGTAATCCACTGGGGATTAAGAGCTGTGGTTTTTAAAATATGCTTTAATTTATGGGTAGTTCTGTCAATTACTGCCAGATACCCTTCCTTATATGGCAGGGGCGTTTCATCGGCAGCATAAGCGCAATCGGCAACCAAAATATTATCGCCGAAAACAGCTACATCGGCAGGATAAGTAAGTTTTAAGGCCTCATGGCTGGGCTCTATTACCTCTTTGCCGTCTGTCGTACAACCGGAAGCCAGAAAAATTAAAATCATTAGTACATTCAAATAGATATTTTTTTTCATTTTTTACCTCCAAAAGATTTATTTTATTAACCGATGAATTCTTTATGTAAAAGTCTGACCGCCTCTTCCACTTTAGCGGCCGCCACCATAAAAGTAATGCGGTAATTGGTGGTGGTGATGCTGTCCCAACTGATATTAGCGCCCTTTAAAGCAGAGAGGGCGCGGCGCAAATTGGCTTTAGATTCGGTAATATTTTCGCCGATTAAGGAAACAGCGCCAATATCATTCATTATTTGCAAATGGGGCACCTTTTGCCGCAGTTTTTCCAAAACTTCCGGTAATGTCGGGGCATCGGCGGTGGGCACTAAGAGCGAGGTCACCGCTTGGCCGTCAAAACTGCGGCTTAAGAGCTGACGGCTCACAATCTCGGCTTCATCCAGCATTTCAAGCAGAATTATCATCTCTTCTTCACCGCTGACCACCAGCCTTAAGAGCGCTTTGGTAGAAGTCACGCCGGTTACTTCGCCGGACATCTTAGGGAGGCCGCCCTGGCGGACAACAGTCTCACGGCCGGTGTCGTCGGTAGCCCGGCAATAGATGACAATGCCGGCTTTTTTGGCAAATTCCACCGCCTGAGCATTTAATACTTTGGCTCCGGCCGCCGAAAGCTCCTGCATCTCGGCATAGCTTATCTCCGGCAAATGCTGCGCCGGCACCAGGCGGGGATCACCGGTATAAACGCCATCCACATCGGAATATATTTCACACACTTCGGCATTAAGAGCGGCGGCTAAAGCCACCGCCGTGGTATCGGAACCGCCGCGCCCCAAAGTAGTGACATCGCGCTGGTAGCTCACTCCTTGATAACCGGCCACTACCACCACCTGGCCCTCTTCCAAGGCATCCTCAATGCGGAAGGGGCGCACCTCCACAATGCGGGCGTTGGAGTGGCTGGCTGTTGTCATTATGCCCGATTGCGAGCCGGTGAGCGAAATAGCCGGCACGCCAAGTTTTTGCAAAGCAATGCCCAAAAGACTCATGGAAATGCGCTCGCCGGCGGTTAAGAGCATATCAAGCTCGCGCTTGCCCGGAGCTTCTGAGAGCGTCTTGGCCATCGAGAGCAGTTCATTGGTAGTATTGCCCATGGCCGAAACCACCACCACCATGTTATTGCCGGCATGGTAGCGGGCAGCCACTTGGGCGGCCACTTTGTTAATTTTTTCCAGCGAGGAGAGCGACGAGCCCCCATATTTTTGCACAACTATCGGCTTATTATTTATTTGCATTTAGGCATCCTCAAAAGAGCACTTATTAGCTCTAAAAATCATTACATAGCACTTCGCGGAAAAAATTGTCGAGCAAAAGAGCCACATAATCGGTGTGCGACATAGGGAAGAAATGGCCGCCGCCGGGAATTTCCTCCGCTTTGGCCAGTGGCCAAGCCCGCCGAAAAGCCCGCACCGAAAGTTTGCTGACAATATAAGAATATTCGCCGTAAAGCAGTATGGCCGGCGGCGGCTCCGCTATATGGCGCAAAGTGGGATAAATATAATGGGGTGTAGCCTCAAAAAGAGCGGCTTCAACCATTTTGTCACAAGAAAGTTCGATACCGCCGGCCGGCGCATTCCTCGTGGCACTCAAAATATAGCTCATTAAAAACTCATCGCTAAAGGCGGCAAAAACCTTTTTCCGCCGGTATTTGCGAAAAACTTCCTCATGATTATGCCAATTGGTGGTGCGGTGGATGGTATTTTGAATCAGCGGCAATTTTCGCCAAATTCCCAGCCACTTGAGTAAATTAAAATAATAATGATATTGCGGGCCAAACATGGTGGGGTCAAGCAGAGCCACGGAAGCCAGGTGCTTAGGCCCTTCTTCCGCCGCATAAATGGCCGCCAGCCCGCCCAGTGAATGGCCGATTAGGTGTAACGGCTCGCTAGCCGCATTTATAAGCGCGGCCAAATCGCAGCCAAAAGTGCGCCAACTGTGTTTTTCCGCTTTCCATTCCGCCTGAGTGCGCCCATGGCCGCGCTGGTCCAGAGCCATAACATTATAGCCCTTAGCTTGCAAAGCACGCGCCAGCGGTGCATAAGTGCCGCCAGAAAAGCCGTTGGCATGTAATAGTAAAAGCGCCGGCCCCGGCCCATCCCAGTGGAGCAATGAAAACTTTTCGCTATTTATTTCCACTAAATAGCGTTTCCCTCCTAAAGGCGTCTCGGCCACAAAAGAAAGCGAGTTGGCTATATGAAAAGGAAAACTCATATAAAACCTCCGCCATTCCCCTAGCACAATGCCGACTCTTTGACACCATCTTAGGTTTATAGTGAATATTTTTTTCAATTAATTAAGCCAGAAAAAGGATAATCCTTGTATGTAAGGCTGCTTCCGGCTATAGTCGGTAAGTCAAAAGTCTTATGATTTTTGTCATTATTAACGTTGGGGATTTCCCCATAAGTAAGGAGATAAAAAATGGTTAATTCAATTCATGGCAGTGGTAATGGCATTATCGGCATTCAACAACAACAGGATCTCCAACAAATTCAACAAGAAGCTCCGGTTTCTGCCAAACGAATTCAGGCTTTTAGCGATAGCGACAGCCTCTCTATGAGCGGCCCCAGCGCCAACTTTAAATCCCAGCTTTCTCCCGAGCTTATGGGCGGCATTGATGAAATGCTCTCCGGCCTTAATGCCGAAGATAAAAGCACTGTTTTAAGCGCTGGCAAAAATATTGCCAAAAGCTTAACCTCCGCCGCCGGTGCCGCTTCTTCCGAAGGCGAAATCATTAACCTCATCGGCGGTGACATGGCTGATATCGCCAAAACTCTCGGCTCCGGCGATGGCAATATGCTCACCAACCAATCGGTTTTGGCTGCTTATGCCGGCGTTAATGACGATCTTATGGGCTTTGCCAACAAAGTGAATAACAACAATAATGCCAAATCCACTTTGCGCGAAAATGTCTCCATGTTGCAAGATGAAGTCACCAACTGGCCGGAAGGTGTGGAAACCCAGGACATCACCTATACCGAGCTCACCCAAAATGCCGATGGTTCCTTCACTGAAAAAGAAGTTACCAAGCCGATGACCAAAGCCGAAGTGCAAAATCTCATTGATTCTATGAACTCCCAAAAAGACACTATTTCCGAAATGTCCCAGATGGATATGCTCAATTTGCAAAATGCCATGAATCAGCAATCACAGCTCATGCAAACACTTTCCAATATCATGAAAGTTATGCATGACACCGCCAAGAGCATTATCCAGAATCTGCGTTAATTTCTAAATTTTCTCACAAATATCAAAGGATTATTCAAAGTGATACGTCTTGCTGTTATTGGCGTAGGCCATTTAGGCCGCTTTCATGCCCAAAAGGCCAAAACACTCACCAATGCCGAACTGACCTTATGTATTGAGCCAAATAGTGAGCAGCGGGAAAAAATGGCCAAAGAGCTTAATGTGCCCGTGCTGGCTTCTATTGATGAACTGGAACCCGGTGCGGTAGATGGCTGTATTTTGGCGGCCCCCACTGTTTTACATGCCGATTTGGGCGAAAAGCTGCTTAAAAAAGGCTTTCACCTTTTGGTGGAAAAACCCATTGCTCACAGCACCCAGGCGGCAGAGCGCCTTTTAAAAGCGGCCAAAGAAAATAACCGCATTTTGCAAGTTGGCATGGTGGAGCGCTTTAATCCGGCTGTGGAAGCGGCGCTCTCTATTGCCGATAAGCCACGCTACATGGTGGCCGAGCGGCTGGGCCCCTTTTCAGCTCGCTCCATTGAAATAGATGTAGTGCGCGACCTCATGATCCACGATTTGGACATCATGCTAAGCCTCTACAAGAGCCCCATCGCCGGCATGCAGGCGGTGGGCGTACCCATTATCAGCAATACTATTGATATGGCCAATGTACGTTTTGAGTTTACCGATGGCTCGGTAGCTCAGCTTACCGCCAGCCGCGCCTCGCTCACCAGGAGCCGCATCATCCGTGTTTTCACCGTCTCACGCTATCTTTCTATAGATTGCGAAGCGAAAACAGTAAAATCTGTTAAACGTATCCCGGCCGATAACGAGCATGAGTGGCCGGCTATTGTGCCGGAAGCCTTAAATGTGGACAGTAGCCAAGATCCGCTCACCGGCGAAATCAAAGATTTTGTGGCCGCCATAGCTACAGGCAGCGCGCCGCGCGTGGGTGGCGATAATGGTTACCGCGCTCTCAAAGTAGCGGAAGATATTCTAAAAGTGATTAAAGTGCCCCATAATGGGGAATTTTGAGCTCAGCCTCTCTGTTTCCCTCACCCCTGGTTTCATCTCTGACCTCTCTATTCTCCTCTGTCAGCTTCGCTGACATCTCCCCCTTCCTCTCCCATGGAGCGTGGAAGAGGGAGAATCCGCGCAAGATGCCCGTTATCCATCTACTGGGTGAAATACCTGTTTGCCTTTAAGCGGAGTCCCTCCCTCCATGGGGAGGGGCGATTTTCATAAAAATACAATAAGTTATGAGGAGAGGTCTCCAAAAAAGCACAAGGTAGAAACGGGAGCGCTTTTAATTGGTAAATGAAAAATTTAGATATTAGGAATGAGGGGCCAGGTAAGAGATTAATCAGTGGGGTAATCCATCACGCAGCGCACGGCACGATAGTCGGTTTTAGGATTTTCGTAATTTGATAACGATACTTGCGGAACCATAAAAAAGATAGCGTTAGCGGTGGTTTGTTCCTTGCTACTCCAAAAATCAGCTCGCTCGCCAACATTATTAAGGTTCTCATTGTAGCCACTAACATAACCGCAAGGATAGGCACCAAAGCCAATAGTATCATATTCTGCACCAGAATGGTTGTTCCACAAATTACTGTCCGCCTTTAAGACATTTGCCAAATTAGCTTGCGAGGCATCAATCTGGGCACGATCAAAAATATAGCTCAGTTCATCGTATGTAGAAAGATGCCACCCTGGCGGACAAGCATTCAAAGCCGTTTCCCAGTTATAGAGCCGCCCACATACACTAAATGTACTAGAGGGATAATTTGGCTCCACACTGCCGCTGATATAACGGCGTAAGTTCTCAATAAATATCCAACCAGTTATATCAGTGTTTGGTAATGGTATTGACGCAACATGGTAAAGAGTTCCATCACGATCATCTTCAAATACACAATCGTCTGGATCAGCGTCGATATACACTCCATAAGCCATTTCACAATTGGCACAATTTGCACCGTAACCACCATCATTACACTCACAATTTCCATATTGATTACATGCACTCTTGCCGTTACAAGTATCATCAGTGGCATTTTTAACAGCAGAGCAGGTACCTTTAGAGTTACTTAATTTACACGACATGCAACTTCCGGTACACTCGCTGTCGCAGCAAACACCGTCGGCACATTTACCGGTTATGCACCTACCAGCTGTAGCGGCTGTGCAGGAATCACCTTTTTTCAGTTTTGGCATACACATGTGGCTGGATACATCACAGTAATAAGCTGAATCACACTGCTCATCAGCATAGCAATCTTTAATGCAACGCACAGATAATTTAGCATCTTTGCTGTCGTAATAAAAAAGCTGCGAATCTGATGGATCCATTAGCATACGATCGGCACAGCCTGGTTGATAAGGACAGGAACTCGTTACTTCTGTTGTATCCCAAAAAAATTCTTTGTTTGGTTCAATGCATGGCAAAGCACTAAAACCAACAATATCCAAATCACCGGTATTATATGGAGAAGTCCACATATTATCTTTAGCTATAAGTGCTTTTTTACAATCCGTAGCATTCATCTCGCCACAAGTAGCCGTGAAAAGCATATAAAAATCCTGCTGTCTAGGCAAATGCCAGCCAGCCGGGCAGGCCTCCATAGCTTGTGGCCAAGGATAGCCATAGCCGCAAGGTTCAGGGCTTCTAGCCTGCGCATATGGCCTACTAGTACGCAAATTCTCCCTAAACCAAATATTGCCATCTATATAAGCCACTTTATAAGTTTCACTGTCACGCGGATCGGTAAATTTACAATCTTCTTCATTGGCTTGGTCATAAGTTCCGCCTGGAGCCGTACAAATAGCGCAGTTTTTACCAAAACGGCCGCCCAGAGTACACTCACAAGCGCCGCTATGGCAAGCAACATCGCCGTTACAAGTACCATAAGGACCATCACTAACAGGAGAACAATGGCCTTTATTACCACTTATATTACAAGCTTGGCACTCGCCGCAGGCTTCTTGATTACAGCAAACCCCGTCGGTGCAGTGGCCGGAATAACATTCTGCTTTATTAGAACAGCTTTCGCCGTCCATTTTTACACATGAACCAGAGCTATTACATTTACTATTGCCAATACACTTATCATCAGTTCCATTTCTAACCGTGGTGCAAATACCAACAGAGCCCCTTAAATTACAAGCCTCGCACGGCTCACCGCAGGCGCTGTCACAGCATACACCATCAGCACAGTGGCCGCTTATGCACTGGCTGTCATCATCACACTCTTTGCCATCGGCTTGGTAAAGTTCGCAGCTGCCGCCTTTGCAGGCATAGCCAGCAATGCAATCAGCGGAAGAGGCGCAATCGGTATTGCAATCGCTACCATCAGCTTTGCAAGTATATATGCCGCAATCTTGCACATCGGCGCTACAATCTTGGCCCTGGTTCCGACAATCGCCATTGCCATATGCTTTACCATCGCGACAAAAACCGCCACAAAGCACATGGTTACCCTCTTTAGGAAGATATTGACACCGATTGCTAGCATCACATTCAGCATTAAAGCACTGGTACCACTGGGGGAAATTCTGGCAGTGCTCGGCAGTTACACATTCCACACATTCACCGTTTAAGCAGTGGCCACTAGCGCAGTGTTCATCAGAGGAGCAGTGGCGACAGAGACCTTCAAGGCAGTAGCCATCGTTTTCGCCGGCCAGATTACAGGGCGTTCCGCTAGGTAAATTTTGCAAAGTACAAGGCGGGTCATTAGTAGAAGCCGGGTCGCATTGCGGCATAATACAAGTACCAGGATTACCGGCCGGGCAAGTGACATTTTCGCAAAAATCAAGGCAATTTTTGCTGCACTCGGCACAGGGAGTATCGCTGTGTTCATAAACACAGCCCAGTGTTTCGCCCTCTGCATGGCAAGTACCAGCTGGGCTATAGGTGCGGTAAACAGTATCGTTTTCCACACATTCGGCCGCCGGCGGGGTATTACAAATAAGTTCCTCGGGATATTGGCACTTGCCGGCAACACACGAAGCTCCGCCGGCTGACTTACATGGCGGCGGATTTTTGCAATTATCATCGGAGGCACATTCACTGGCATTGCCGCTTATGCAAATGGAATCAGCACACTTTTGCGTGGCATCGCA
>JAEEML010000062.1 GCA_016283195.1 Deltaproteobacteria bacterium
ACGGCGTGGCCGGTTTTGGCATTTTTAGCAGTGAGCCTTATACCCAGCCCAACTGGCGGCGCAAAGATAATACCAACCTCTTTTATGCCGATCTTTTGATAAAATGTCTATTGGACCGCAAAAGCACCCAATGGCTAGCCGCCCGCGAAATGGAAGAGCGCTTTCCGCAGATTAACTGGCATAGCGGCCACTCCGGGGTATTGGTGCCGGCGGAAATCACCGAAGACCTTTTACTTTACATAATGTCGCGCCTTTTGCCCTTAAAAAAGCCGGACAAAATCGTGAGCTTTTACCCTGTGACCGACCAATATGGTCTCATAGATTTTTTTGCCTATGTACTGGCAGGCCTCTGCCCTCAATTTAAGGCGAAGATTATAAAGGCCGCTATGGAAGGCCAATATATACGCTATGAGAATTTTGCCCCCGGCGAAGATATTGATAATTCTTTAGTGGAGTTAGATAGCGAGGAACATCGGCCGCTGGAACTTAGTAATCCGGCTACACCAGAGGAGCTGGTGCACTTTTTTATTCCTATAGCTTAGGCTGATTGGTTTCTTTTATGGCCGAGGCAAGGGAGCGCTTAAGCGCCAGAGAACAGCTGCTTTTGAATAAATTCCAAAGCGAGAAAAACCGCCGCTGCGAAGAAGCTTTTGTCCGCCTCTTTAGCGAAAAGAATACCCTGCGCCTCTTTTTTGTAAACGATGACGCCGCCCATACCGATGGCCAAAATATTATTCTCGACCCGGCTTACGGCTTTATCTTTTGCGATAAGAAATGCCTCCAAGAAACCCAAAAATTTTTGGGTTGGGAAGATACTCTTTCCTCGGCGCCTTGGAATGCCCTAAAAATGGTCACCCGCGGCCTGGCTTTGCACGAGTGTTTACATATTTTGTACACCGATTTTCCCGGCCGGGAATTTAAGGATGCCGATTTTTTTACGAGCGGCGGCCAGAGCCACCACAACGAGCGACTGACTGTCTCGCATATCTCCAATATAATAGAAGACGCCTATATCGAAGCGGTAGCCGCCACTATTTACCCTAATATTGCCGGCTATCTCCTTTTTATCACCGTGGCCCACCCCTTAAGCCACCGCCTAAGCCAGAGCACTGCCGAGCGCAAGCTGCAAAATATCGCCCCGGCAGAGAAAACAGCCACTCTCATAGATTATCTGGAGTATGTAACCTCTTTTCTGCTGTACCCCATGTTTGAGCCACCGCCTCTGACGGCGGAAATTGCCAAGTATGTAAAAAAAACCAAAGATCTCTTTTTAAGAGCCTCCATGCTGCCAAGCCCCGCCGAGCGCTATAATTATGCTAAGGAGATCTTTAAAATAATAAAACCGCTCATTCCCGAAGATAGCGATGAGCTTTTAGAGGAAAAACTTTTTAGCCGCTCTCTTCTCGGCAAAAACGCTTCCGGCGCCAATAATTTTCCCATGAGCTGCGCTGTGCGCTATGGACAAGCTCAGGAAGTTAAGCAGCCGATTTGGGCTCTTTTAGAGGGCCAAGAAGCGGAAAAGCTGGCCCGCTGGCGGAAAATCATTAGTCAGGAATTTCAAAGTGATTTAGACAACTTAAACGGACTTTGGGGCAAAAAAAAGGTCATCTGGCACGCGGCCAGCGCCTATGACACCGCGCCCATCCATAGAGGGATAAAAATAAAAGAAACGTGCCCAGCCATAAATATGAATATGCGCGCCGCTTACAATAATGTCTATGAGCGCTATCACCTGAGCATAAATACTTATAATACCCGCTTTTTGCAGCTCTTAAAGGCTAAAGTTACCGTGCGTGAGCGCCATTTTCTCTTTGGCGCCGGCCTGCGCTCCCAGGATTTCGGCGATGTCAAAAAGCGCTGGTGGTACCGCGACATCCCGGGGGTGGATATTCCCGATTTGGCAGTTCTTCTCCTCATCGACGGTAGCGGTTCCATGCAGGGGGCGCGGCGAAAATCAGCCATGGAAAGCGCGGTTATTTTGCATGAAGTCTTAAAGAAGCAAAAAATTCAGCATGCCATAGTCGAGCACCGCGCTGCTTTTGATAGGCCTGAGGTAGATATAAATATTCTGCTGGATTTTAGCGCTCGCGATGAGCAAAAATATAACCTCATGCTCCTTGATGCTGCTAATAACACCCGCGACGCCCTGGCCCTTTTTTGGGCCGAGCGCTATATTAGTCAAAAAACTTTTTGCGAGCACAAGCTCATAATTGTCCTCTCCGACGGTGAACCTTGTCATGATTACGACAATTACGTGCCGCCGATGAGCGTAAAAGATACTGCCGGCGCGGTAAAAAAGATTAGCGCCCGCGGCACGGATATTATCGCCGTGGCTTTAGATAATACCGACGAGTACGACACTTATGAAGATTTGCGGGAGATTTACCCCAGCCTGGTGGCCTGTAGCGATCTCTTTCGGCTCACCGGCCAGCTTTTAAAAATAATTTCCAGGAAGTTAACAATTTAAAGAAGAGAGTTTTGGGCTATCAGGTAGCCGGCACGCATTTGCCGCCTTCACACATTTCTTCATCGCCACAGGAAGTTCTGTACTCTTCAAAGAACTGGTAGGATGTTGTATCTTCAAAGTATTCTGAGTTTTCAAAAGCCGCATACCAATCAGCATTAGTATCAATAAAGTGCTTGCCGTCTTTGGTATCGAAACAAGCTTTGGTGATAACAATATCGTCACCGGAGCAAGCATAAACATCATCGGCCGAGCTGCAGGGCTCTTCATTAGCAGCAATACAAACAACTTGATCTGCAAAAACATGGTGGCTAGCCGGGTTCCAATCATAGTCATGTTTGCCACCAATAGCAAAACCGCCTTCGGAAATAAGAGAGCAAGCGAAGCCGGCACCGCAATTAAGCTCTTTAACTACACTAATAAGCTCACCTTCTTCGTCAAGTTCATCACCGCAGTAAATACCGGTAGCGCCATTGCAACGCGCCACAAAGAGGAAAGGATTACACTCCTCACCAACCTGAAGATTAAGGCCCTTATCTTCATCGCTAACCACACATTTTCCTGCCTCAGAACTAATAGTGGCATCAGAGCAGAACTCTGTTCTTTCAATATAAACAAATTCGCTGCCGCCGATATCGACACATTTCTTGGTACCACACTCTACCACGCCATATTCGTTACTACACCAAAATTCTTCAGCTTCATCCATCTCATTATCGTTTTGACAGGCATTGACAGTACTATATGAAACAGCAATGGCATCTTGTGCTACGCCTTCAATATTAATACTTTTACAAGCCATATTGGCATCAAGGTCTTCCATAACAACAATTTTCTTGGTATCAGGGTCACAAACCAAGGGGTCAAAACCGTCGCACACCAGTTTGTGGGTAAACGGATTACAAGGATCGCCGACTTTGATTTTGCCTTCATCCTTATCGCTAATATCACTACTGGCATCGCTACTGGCATCGCTTACAGCATCACTAGTGCTATCTGTCGGTTTGGCATCGCTTTGAGCATCGTTATCACCTGGCTTGGTATCGGTTTTGTTATCAGCCGGCTTTTGCTCACTGTTGTTATTGTTGCTGTTGATGTTCTCAGGCCCCACCACAATACAGCCAGAGACTGGGAGAGCCACTATGAGGCTCAAAAAGAGGGTTCTTAATGCAAATCTTTTCATCTTTTTTTCCTTTCATACCGCTTGTAGCGGCTTAGGAGTTAGCTTTCTCTAATCCTGTTTATAAAGCGAGTTCTTGTCAATTTTTTTTTTATAGCCTTCTAACTAGCGGTAATATATTTACTAAATTGCCAGCCGCTGTGTTATATAGCATAGGCGGGACAAGGGGCTAACGCGCTTTATGCCGCTACCGGTTTTTGGATTTTATAGGCAATTAGCATGGATATGGCGAAATATTTGGCTCTCTACCTCGATGAAAGCCGCAATCACCTAAAAAAGCTAAAAAATATTCTGGAGAGCACCCTCACGCCAAGCGTCGCTGAAGTGCAGGAAATATTTAGGCTTTTGCATACTTTAAAAGGCATGTCGGCCTCTATGGGCTACCAGAGCATCGCCACTTTTGTCCACTCTCTCGAAAATAAGGTAATGCCGGTAAAAAACGGCGAACGCCCCTTTGATGAAAACTTACAAAAAGATCTTCTCCTGGGCTTAAGAGAGCTCTCCTGGAACTTTTCTCTGCTGGAGAAGGGGCGGCCGCTAACTCCGGCACTGCGCATTCGCAGCGATGTTTTGGACGATCTCATAGATAACCTTGGCGAGCTCTTTGTTTCCAACCAAAGATTGCAAAATGCCCTCGCCCTGCGCGATTTAGATAAACTCGGCGAATATGCCGCTCTGCTCTCCAGCGAGCTCCGCTACTTGCACGAACATATTATTTCCCTAAGGCTAACTCCCCTCTCCTTCCTCACCGACCGCCTGCCGGAAACAGCGCAAACTCTGGCTAGGAAAACCGGCAAAGAAGTTAAATTAATTATCAAAGGCGACGAGCAGGAAGTTGACAGGTCCATTTTAGAAGCCCTCGATGCGCCGCTTATCCACCTTTTGCGCAACGCTATAGACCACGGCCTCGAAAGCCCGGAAGAGCGAAAGAAGGCCGGCAAGGAACCATGCGGCCAGATTACTATAAGCGCAAAAATAAATAATAGCCGCCTAAGCCTCACTTTTAGCGACGACGGCCAAGGCATAGATGAGCAAAAAGTGCGCCAAAAAGCGCTGGCTGCCGGCCTAATCAGCGCCGGTGAGGCGGCGGAGATGAGTAAAGATAAGGCGCTCACGCTAATTTTTTCCTCCGGCCTCTCCACCAGCGAAAAAGTTAGCGATATTTCCGGCCGCGGTGTGGGGCTTGATGCGGTAAAAAAGCAGCTCGATTCTCTGGGCGGCCATTTGCAAGTGGCTTCGGAAGAGGGGCGCGGCACGGCTTTTACCATCGACTTGCCTTCAGCTTTAACCTTAACTTCCGCCTTTATTATCAAATGCGGCGCCCACACTATGGCTGTCCCCATGTGGCAGCTCATCGGCAGCGCGGTTGTTGAAGAATCGTTTGTCGGGCCGGAGGGGCATTATATTAACTTCCGCGGCGCCATTATCCCTCTTTATTCCTTAGCTAAAATTTTAAATATTCCTGCTCCTAAGCCCACCGCAATTCCACCGTTTGCCCTGGTAACCAGCAGCAAAAATTCGCCAGTGGCTCTCGCCATTGATAAGGTTGTAGCCACGGAGGAACTGGTTATTAAGCCGCAAAACCGCCTGCTGGCTGCCCTGCCCTGGTGCGACGGCGTGGCATTATGTGGCAACGGCAGACCGGTCTTGGTACTCGATTTAACAAATATTGTTTCCCTATTGTAATTTTTTTGTTGAAATAATAAAATAAATATCATAGCTTGCCGGTCGGTTAGGAGGTTCTGTAATGCAAACGAAAATCAGTTCTTCATTGGAAGATTATTTAGAAACTATTTACCTATTGCAGCGCGACCATGGTTTTGCCAGGGTCAAAGAGATTGCCGCTGCTCGTGATGTAAAAGCCGCTTCTGTCTCCGTAGCTTTAAGAAAGCTGGCTGAGGCTAAGCTGGTGCGCTATGAGCGGCGTGAATATATCAATCTTACGCCCGAGGGTGAAAAAACCGCCCGTTCGGTCTTTTCGCGCCATCGGCTTCTAAAGCGCTTTTTTTGCGAGGTGTTGCAAATGTCGCTGGACGGCGCCGATGAACAAGCCTGCGCTCTGGAGCACAGTTTAACCGATGAAGGCATGAACCGCCTGGTACGTTTTTTTGAATTTCTGGATAATTGCCCCTCAGTTGTTGAAGATTTTAAAAAATGCCTAGAGCAGGAAAAGTGCCCCAATAAAGACAGCGCCGAGTGTAAAAATTGCAATTACACCAAAGAAAAGCACCGCTCGGTTGCCGGTCTTGATGCCGGCGAGCCGGCCATTGTCTCCAATATTAATGCCAGTGGCACCATGCGCCAACATCTCCTGGATATCGGCGTGTTGCCCGGTTCGCTCCTGGAAGTGGAAAAACGCGGCAAAAACGGCAATATCACTATAAGGATTCACAAAACTTCCCTTACCGTATCCGCCGAGGAAGCGGAAGCCATTATCATCCGCTAATTAACAGTAGCCGACAAATCTACATCCCGGCCATTTCTGGCCATTCTGAAGAGGCACAAAATTTTGCATTGTAGAGGCACAAAATTTTGCGCCTCTACAATTGGAATATTTGCCTTTTCAATTAGGATATTTGCCTTACACCGCCACGGTAGAATGCAAACGACCTAAAAGATCAAGATATTCCACCTGTTTAGCATATATGCCAGGAGTTTTACTGAGGAGCACCAAACAGCCGCCATTGCTAAAGGGAATAATGGCTCTGGCTGCCACTACCATGGTAGTGAGTTCCAGGCGATCGGCCGGGCTGTCAAAAACTACTGTGCGCCGCGGATCGCCCTCGCGGGCTATGTGGGAATGTTCCTGTTTGGCCAGCTTTATACCTTGATGATGTGTCAAAAAGCGGAAGCGCCCGTCACCGGAGGGAATAGCAATGAAAGCGGCATCAAAAGGCACCACTTTGGGCAGCACTTTAAAGAGGATAGCCGCCGGGTTTTCATTGGGATCTCTAGTTAAATACCTAAGTGCCAAGTGAAAAAGAATAGCCAGTTGGCGGCGTTCCTGTTCAACTTTGGCCAATTTACCGGCTCTATCGGCACTCTCGGAGCTGTAATCAGGCGAGCTGAGATTCATATTAACCAGCGTTGGCCGGCTGGCCAGAGGCTGCATATCACTGCCCTGCTCGGCCGGGGCAGCTTCACGCGGCACAGCTTCCATGCGGGTCTCCGGCAGAGACGAGGCCGGAGCCTGGGGGGCAGCCGCCGCAGCCGGTTCATCCTTGATAGCCAGAGTAAAACGCACCTGCGAAAAAAGGATGATATCCTGATTTTGCAAAGAATAATGCTGCTCTGGAGTAAGGCGGGAGCCACCAAGCGAAGTACCGTTGGCACTACCTAAATCCCAAAGTTCCACACCGCCATCGGGCTTTATTTCAATAGCTGCATGCTGCCGGGAAATACCGCCGTAATTTATACAAATATCGGAATTTTTCCCTCTCCCGATGATGTTAACACCGGGTTTTAAGCGAAAACATTCACGGCAATGCTCTGAAGTACCGATGAGCTCCACCACGGCATTGCCGGCAGCAATAGCCGGATTAGAACCCGGATTAGAAGGAGGAGGAGGAGGCATATCACTCCAATTGCTCCAACCACTATTTGAATTACTGGGCGCCGCGCCCCAAGGGTCAGCACCGCTTCCATTCATTTCTATATTGTGATTCTCCACATTAACCTCACCAGAGTAGAACTCACACAATAGGGGAAGCTATCATATAGCTGCGCATTTGCCAACAGAGACGCGAATTTTTTTTTACCATTTTTTAAAAAAAGTTGTTGACCTTAAGAAAGAGCTCTGCTAGTAAGTCCAAACCAGTGGGGCGTGATACCCAAGTGGCTAAGGGAACGGTCTGCAAAACCGTGACTCACCGGTTCGAGTCCGGTTCACGCCTCCATTTTTTTATGTGCTGTAACACTAAGCTGTTGGGAGATATGCAATGAAAGAAAATACTCATCCTGATTATCCGGTTTGTACAATTAAATGCGCTTGCGGCAATGTCATTGAAACTCGCTCCACCAAGGGCGATTTCACCATTGATATTTGCGCTAAATGCCACCCCTTCTATACCGGCAAACAAAAGCTCGTTGACAGCGCCGGTCGCGTTGAGCGTTTCAACAAGAAATACGGCCGTTAGTTTTCCTTATTATTCTCTTTAGTTTTTTCTTCCCCCACAATTAAAAAAAGGTTCGTCAGATGGATAACGTTAGCGAGATGACAGCTCGTCTCGATGAAGTCGCTGCCCGCTTTGCCGTAATAACCAACGAAATGGCCAATCCGGAACTGGCCGGTGATGCCGGGCGCTATCGCAAATTGGCTAAAGAACACGCCGAGCTCGCTGAGGTGGTAGCCCTTTACAAGGAATGGAAAGATTTGCAAGAGCGCCACAAAGAGGCCGATGAACTGATGCGCACTAGCGACGACCAGGAGATGCGCGAACTCGCCAAAGAAGAGTTTGCCGAAACGGCCCAAAAAGCCGACGAAGTGGCTAAAGAGCTCACTTTGCGCCTTTTGCCCAAAGATCCCGATGACGATAAAAACATTATTTTGGAAATCCGCGCCGGCACCGGCGGCGACGAGGCCGCGCTCTTTGCCGGTGAGCTCTTTAATATGTATCGCCGTTATGTGGAAGACCGCGGCTGGAAAATGGATATTTGCTCCATGAGCCCCGGGGCCGCCGGCGGCTATAAAGAGATTATTTCCAGCATCGAGGGCGACGAAGTCTATTCATGCCTCAAATTTGAGTCCGGTATTCACCGCGTGCAGCGCGTGCCGGCAACAGAAAGCCAGGGGCGCATCCACACTTCGGCCGTCACGGTGGCCGTTATGCCCGAAGCCGAAGATGTGGAAGTGCACATAGACGAAAAAGATTTGCGCATTGATGTCTGCCGATCCGGCGGCCCCGGCGGGCAGTGCGTCAACACCACCGATTCGGCCGTGCGCATCACCCATATTCCCACCGGCATCGTGGTAATGTCGCAAGACGAAAAGAGCCAGCACAAGAATAAAGCCAAAGGCATGAAAATATTGCGCGCCCGCCTCTACGACCGCATGTTGGCCGAGCAGCAGGCCGAATTAAGTGAGCAGCGGCGGGCCATGGTGCGCTCCGGCGACCGCAGCGAAAAAATCCGCACTTATAACTTTCCGCAAGATCGCCTTACCGACCACCGCATCGGCCTAACTTTGCACAATTTGCCCAAAATAATGAGCGGCAATATTGGTGAGCTCATCACTGCCCTTCGGGCCTTTTACCAGGCCGAAGCGCTAAAAAACCAGGGTGTGGGGTAATGATGGGGCACCGGGGCGTAAAGGTGTTTTGGGAAAACCTGCCAATAGCGATAACCAAATAAAAACAAAAAGAATAACAACAGCATAAAATTAGTTAATATTTACGCTCAGTTACCAGTAAGTTTCTATCTTCTTTATGCAACGGACAGAATAGGCTTCATCCTTCTCGCCTCTCTGTATGTTGGCATAGTGGCTATCCAGGTGCAAGTTGTACGCATGAGAATTATAGGTTTCCGTACTGGACCAAAAGTCGGCTTCGGAGTCGAAATTGTAGCACTTGCTACTCCCGCAGTGACCGGCAGGGAGCGCGGAAAAACCCAAAGTATCTTTGCCGTTATTAAAACTAGCGATTCTTAAATTATTGCCGGCGTTAATAAGTCTCCGGGTTTTATCACCGCCGCCGGCATAATCGATCAATTCATTAAAATCATCTTTTGATGGCAAACGCCAACCTGGTGGGCAAGCTCTTCTGGCCTTTTCCCACTCATAGAGATAGCCCCAAACAGCATCATTATTCTTATCATCATTAGGCCAATAATGTTCTACACCGGCGTAGCGCAGATTTTCGGCAAACCACAGCTTTTTATTTATCCTTATCGTTTTGTATTCTTTTCCATCGCGCGGGTCGGTAAAAATTTGGCTATCTGTTGCCGGCTGCTTAATAAGAGAAGCTGAGTTCTTTATACAGCGAACAGACAAATATCTATCATTTTTTCCATAAGATACCAGCGCTTTATTGACATCTACATAGAGGCCGTAAGCAATTATTTTATTTTGCTCCGTACTGGACCAGAAATAGGCCTCAGTATCCAAAAATGAACAGCCTGTTCTTTCGCATTTACCGGCCGGGAGGGCGCCAAAACCAGATAAATTTTTACCCTTTTCCCAATTTTTGTGGCGCAAGTTTTCAGAATCTGTTCCTTCTGCATAAACATTGGCCAAAAGGCTGTCAAATTCTATTTTGCTGGGCAAGTGGAAGCCGGCAGGACACACTTTCTGTGCATCGGTAAATTTATATAACAGCCCATATTCACTGGGCTTTTTAGATGCTTTATAATCTATACTCTTGGAAACATAGCGCATATTCTCAGCCATCCAGATTTGATTATTAATCTGCACTATTTTATATTTATGACCATCGCGCTGATCTATAAAGGTATTCAGTGCGTGACCATCTTCTAAGTCCTTAACACAACGCACGGAAAGAAAATCTGTTTCCTGATTATTGCAGATCTTGGCCGAAACATTATTTTGAGATATCACCATAGAGTAAGCGTCATTATAGCCGTCTTGAGTGCACTCGGTAACCGACCAAAAGTAGGCAGCTGTTCCAAAAGAAATACAGCTTTCGGACTTATGAGCCCCAGCCGGCAGCGCCGAAAAGCCATAACTATTTTTGCCACCCTGCCAACTAGCGGCGCGCAAATTATCTGCCCCTTCCTGCCCGCTACCGACATGCACCAAGAGGCGCTCAAATTCCACTTTAGTGGGCAGGTGCCAGCCGGCAGGGCACACTTTTTGCGCATCAATCCAACTGTAAAGGCAGCCATAGTTTTTGAGGGAAGCACCGTATTTGGTATCATAGTTACAGGCTATTTCCTCAGCAATGTATTTCATATTTTCGGCCATCCAGGTTTCGCGGCCGATTTTAACTACCTTATAAACATTGCCATCGCGCTCATCGGTAAATGAGTCGTATTCTTCTGCCTCTATAGCGGTTGTAAGTAGGGTTATTATACAAAAAGCCGTTATTTTGATTAAATTATTCATTATTATCCTCAAGTGTTGCTGCCTTAAACTGCCTGCACATCATCTCTCTTACCTAGAGTAAAGCCAACCTGGTTAATGTTTGCGTTCGCCCGGTATCTGAGCGCCTTTGTCTCTTACGCAACGTACAGAATAGGCGTTTATTTTGTCGAGATGTTTCACACTGGTGCACCACACGTCAGCCGATTTTTCTTGACATGCCCGTAAATTCAAGATGTACGCATGGTGCCGAGAGTGCTCTGTACTGGACCAGAAATAGGCATCATAGCGCCCGAAATCATCGGAAAAACGGCGGCGCCAATACATACCGGCTGGTAAGGCGGAAAAGCCATAAGTATCTTTACCATTAAAAAAGCTCTTAGCTCTTAAATTAGCACTAGCAATTCTGCGGCTTTTAACAGCGCCATCGGCACTGGCATATTCCAGCAGGTCTTCAAACTCCTCCTTGGTTGGCAGGTGAAAGCCCGGTGGGCAAGCTTTTTTGGCCTTTTTCCATTCGTAAAGATAACCCCAAACAGCTTCAATATTCTTATCGTCATTAGGCCAATAATGCTTTATACCGGCATAGCGCAGATTTTCGGCAAACCAAAGTTTATTATCTATTTCTACTACTTTGTATTCTTTGCCATCACGTGGGTCGGTAAAAATTTGGCTGTCTGCCGGCTTATTTACAGCATCGGCTGAGTCCTTTATACAGCGAACAGATAAATATCTATCGATTTTTCCATAAGATACTAGCGCTTTGTTAATATCCACATAGAGGCCGTAAGCAATTATTTTATTTCGCTCCGTACTGGACCAGAAATAGGCCTCCGTATTCCAAAATGAGCAGCCGCTTTTTTCGCATTTACCGGCCGGGAGGGCGCCAAAACCGGATAAATTTTTACCCTTAGCCCAATTTTTGTGGCGCAAATTTTCAGAATCTGCTCCTTCGGTATAAACATTGGCCAAAAGGCGGTCAAATTCTATTTTGCTGGGCAAGTGGAAGCCGGCCGGGCACACTTTTTGTGCATCGGCGAATGTATATAAATATCCATATTCACCAGGCTTTTCAGATGCTTTATAATCTATATTCTTGGAAATATAGCGCATATTTTCAGCCATCCAGATTTGCTCATTAATCTTTATTGTTTTATATTTATGACCATCACGCTGATCTATAAAGGTATTCAGTGCGTGACCATCTTCCAAGTCCATTACACAACGCACGGAAAGAAAATCTTCCTGGCTGTTACAGCTCTTTGCCGAAACACTATTTTGAGATATCACCATAGAGTATGCACCATTACTCCCCTCCTGAGTGCACTCTGTAACCGACCAAAAGTAGGCGTAAGAGCCCAAAGGGATACAGCTTTCGGACTTATGAGCCCCAACCGGCAGCGCAGAAAAGCCATAAGTATTTTTGCCATCCTGCCAACTAGCGGCGCGCAAATTATCTGACCCTTCCTGCCCGTTACCGATATGCCCTAAGAGGCGGTCAAATTCCACTTTGCTGGGCAAATGGAAGCCGGCCGGGCACACTTTTTGCGCATCAATCCAACTGTAAAGGCAACCATAATTCTTCACAGAATCGCCATGTTTAGCATCCGAGTGACAAACTATTTCCTCAGCAACGTATTTTACATTTTCGGCCAGCCAGGTTTCGCGGCCGATTTTAACTACCTTATAAACATTGCCATCGCGCTCATCGGTGAATGAGTCGTATTCTTCTGCCAAGGCGGTAGAGGCCATAAAAAAGGCCATGACAAAAAACACATTTTTTAAATGCCTACCATACATATAAACCTCTAAAAGCGCCGAAAATTTTCGTTAACCAGATGCAGATAAATACCCATGAATACCTCCAGCCTGAGAGTGCGGGTTAATCTTTGATGCAACGTACAGAGAGCCAGTATTTCTTCTTCGCATCATCATGCGTATAGGCCTCCCTATGGTATTTGAATATGTTTTTGTCGTCCCTATACACTCTAATCGTGAAGGAAAATGCAGTATTTGCTGCAGCACTATATGACATACTGGACCAGAAGAGGGCATTAAAGCCGAACCCATCGTATCTGCTTCTTCTCCCCCATTTTTTACCGGCTGGTAAGGCCCCAAAGCCATAAGTGTCTTTGCCATTAAGAAAGCTGCTGGATCTTAAATTATCACTGGCTTTTTCATTAAAGCCACTTTTATGACCGTCACCGGCATATTTCAGCAAGTCATTAAACTCCTCCCTGGTTGGCAGGTGAAAGCCGGGCGGGCAAGCTGTCATGGCATCTTCCCATTTATAGAGGTAGCCATAAGCAGCATCGATATTCTTATCGCCATTAGGCCATCTATGCTTTACACCAGCGTAGCGCAGATTTTCGGCAAACCAAATCTTGTTATTTATTTTTACCGTTTTGTATTCCTTTCCATCGCGCGGATCGGTAAAAATTTGGCTGTCAGTCGGCTGCTTTTCGGCTGATTCCTCTATACAGCGAACAGATAAATAGCTGGCACTGTTTCCATAAGATACCAGCGCTTTGTTAATATCCACATAGAGGCCATAAGCAGTTATTTTATTGCGAGCCGTACCGGACCAAAAATAGGCCTCAGCATCCAAAAATGAGCAGCCGCTTTTTTCGCATTTACCGGCCGGGAGGGCGCCAAAACCGGATAAATTTCTGCCTTTTGCCCAGGTTTTATGGCGCAAATTTTCAGATTCTGTGCCTCTGGTATAGGCTGTGGTGAGGAGACGGTCAAATTCCACTTTTGTGGGCAGGCGAAAGCCAGCCGGGCACACTTTTTGCGCAGCGGCAAAACTATATAAATAGCCATATTCATGTGGCTTTTGGGACTCTTTGTAATCTATGTCATTATTAGTGTAGCGCATATTTTCGGCCAGCCAGGTTTCGCGGCCGATTTTAACTACTTTATAAACATTGCCATCGCGCTCATCAGTGAATGCGTCGTATTCCCCTGCTGAGATAGCGGTTGTAATTAAGGTTATTATACAAAAAGTCACCGTTTTGATTAAATTATTCATTACCTGCCTCAAGTCCTAGTACCTTAAACCTCAGGCTTTTTACCAGGCCGAAGCACTGAAAAACCAGGGTGGGGGTAAGATTTTACGCCGCTACTTGCTCAAAAATTCCAATACCCGCTGATTAAAATCCGGCGCCTCTTCATAAACACTGTGGCCATAATTTTCATACATGTAAAGCTTACTGCCCCTGATGCCGGCGGCCAGCTCCCGCGAGGCCCCTCCTCCCACAATTTTATCCTCTTCGCCGCCGATAACCAGGGTCGGCGCGCTAATAGCGGCCAGCTTTTCCGTGGCATCGTGAGCCAAAATAGCCTCTGCCTGGGTGATAAAGCGCTGGAAACTCTTGGGCTTTCCCATCAGCTTCATAAAGGGATATAACCAGCGGTTTTTCTTCAAATATTTTTCAGTATATGTCTTTTCGGCCGTGTCTATGACCAGCGATTTATAATCGCCTTCCCTGGCCCATTTGAGCCATTTGCCAACCACAGCCCGGCACTCAGCGCCCGGGCACGGCGCAGTAACCACTAAAAGCAGTTTTTCCACCATATCCGGGGCCATGGCCGCTATATGCTCACTAATCATGCCGCCCATGGAGACGCCCATAAGAGCGGTGCGTTTAATTCCCAATTCTTTAAGAGCCGCTATGGTATCACTAGCCATCTCGGCCGTGCTGTAACTTGTGGGGAGCTCATTTACGCGGCTAAAGAGATGCACGCGATATTCCTTATTAAAGAGGCGATACGTAAAGGCGAGCGGAAGAGCTGCGGCATCAACCGTCTTTAAGGCATCACCAAGCCCGGGAATAATGACAAGCGGCTTTTTACCGTGGCCAAAAGCCACATAATTCATTGTTTTGCCGCTGGCGATTTTAAGTTTTTTATTTTGCAGAGCGTAAAACATTTTTCCTCCGCCCCAGTCCGGCACTAATTTTAAATACTTTATGAGCCCAAGCAACGGCAATACTTATTTTTTCTCTATTGACAAGTTAAATAGCCTCGTTAGAGTTACTTTGCCTTTAAGGCCCGGGAGGTTACCATGTTTGGTTTTTATGATGAAGATAGCGAAAGCGAATATACCGAAGACATTTCTAAGCTCGATAAAGAGAGCGATCTCTATCAGCGGGTAAAAAAAGTCATCGACGACGAAATAGCCCCGGCTCTGGCTGCCGATGGCGGCAGCGTCGATCTTTTGGGCATGGATGGCACCACGGCCGTTGTCCACCTTTTAGGCGCCTGCGCCCACTGCCCCTCTGCCACCATCACTTTGCAATATGGTGTGCAAAGTATGCTGGAAGAAGCCATTCCGGAAATCACCGCCGTAAGAAGAGCTTAACCGCCCTCCCCCTTTGCCACCAAGAGATAACATTTTACATTCATAAAAATAATTTTTTTTCACCTTGGGGCTTGCGCTCCCTAAAAAGCGCCCTATCTTCTCCTCCGTGGCAGGAAAGAGGCTGCCCAAATATTGTTGGAGGAATAGAATGAACATCAGACCACTTAGCGATCGCCTCATTGTTAAACGCATCGACGAAGAAACCACTACCAAAGGCGGCATCATCATCCCCGATACCGCTAAAGAAAAACCCTTAAAAGGTAATGTTGTGGCCGTGGGCCCCGGCAAACGGAGCGACGACGGCAAAGTTATCGCCATGTGCGTAAAAGAGGGCGATAATGTGCTCTTTGGCAAATATGCCGGCACCGAAATCAAAATCGACGGCGCCGATTACCTCATCATGCGCGAAGACGACATCTTGGGTATTATCGAATAATTATAGCAGGTTAATCTTTTAATAATATAAAGAGGAGTATTTTATCATGGCAGCAAAAGATATTATTTTTGATCAAAAAGCTCGCGAGCGCATTCTGGTTGGCGTCAACACCCTGGCCAATACCGTAAAAGTTACCCTGGGCCCGCGCGGGCGCAATGTCATTTTGGATAAAGGCTTTGGCGCTCCGGTCATCACCAAAGATGGCGTTTCAGTAGCCAAAGAGATTGAACTTGAGAATAAATTCGAGAATATGGGCGCCCAGATGGTTAAAGAGGTGGCCTCAAAAACCTCTGATGTAGCCGGTGACGGCACCACCACCGCGACAGTTCTCGCCCAGGCTATTTACCGCGAAGGCGCCAAAATGGTCGCCGCCGGCCACAACCCCATGGATATTAAACGCGGTATCGATGCCGCTGTAGCCGAAGTGGTAAAACACCTCTCCGCTGTTTCCAAACCCACCCAGGACAAAAAAGAGATTGCCCAGGTCGGCACCATTTCAGCCAATGGCGATGAGACCATCGGCGACTTTTTAGCCGAAGCTATGGAAAAAGTGGGCAAAGAGGGCGTCATCACCGTCGAAGAG
>JAEEML010000063.1 GCA_016283195.1 Deltaproteobacteria bacterium
CAATCCAGCATTTCATCGCGGATTTGCTCCAAAACAGGCATGGGAAGAACGGCAGGGCCAGCATTAAAATTGTGTGCACGCATTGAAAAACCTCCTGAATGGGTGTAAAGTCACCCGTGTTTGGTGTGAGAGCATATATTGCCCGGCGCCACAAATCAACCAGGAAAGGAACTTTTATGAGCGACGGCGGCACCGGCGAGAAAACGGAAGAACCTACCCCGCAGCGCCTTAGGCAAATGCGCGAACAGGGTAATGTTTGCAAAAGCCAAGATATTACTCAGGCGGCTATTTTACTAATTACTTTTGCCGCTCTGGCTGGTACGGTCGTCTCTATTGGCGAAGAGCTGATTGAATTTTGCAATTATTCTTTCCATGCGGCCATGAGTTTTACCACCGAGGATGGCATGGCTATTATTCCCCGCCTGATGGATCAGGCTATAACCAGCATGTTTATGTGCATCTTGCCAGTTTGTGCCGTAGCTTTTGTGGTGGCTCTTGTGGCTAATTATGCCCAGGTAGGCGTGCTTTTTACCACTAAGCCCCTAACGCCGGATATTAAAAAGCTCAATCCCGTTCAGGGCTTCAAAAATATGTTTAACAAAAAAAAGCTGGTGGAATTATTAAAAAACCTGGTGAAGCTCACGGTGGTTTTTTACCTCGCTTATGATTCCATAAAATCGGTTATTCGCGATGTGGTTTTGGTTTTAAGAGCGCCTCTCATGGTGGGCGTGGGGCTTATCGGCAATATTATTTATGACATGGTTATTAGAATTTCTGCTGTATTTATCGTGATTTCTGCCGCTGATTATTTTTGGCAACGCCACGTTTATAAAAAGGACAACATGATGTCTAAATACGACGTTAAGCAGGAATACAAGCAGTCCGAAGGTGATCCGCAAATCAAAGGCAAGCGCAAACAATTCCACCAGGAACTCATGAACAGCGCCTCGCCGGCCAAGGTAAAAAAGGCCGATGCCGTTATTGTGAATCCGCATAATATTGCCGTAGCTATTCAGTATGACAAGGAGGGCAGTGGGGCGCCCATTATTGTGGCTAAAGGTGAGCGTCTTTTAGCTGATCAAATAAAAGCGGCCGCCAAAAAATACGGCGTGCCCATTTTGCGCAATGTGCCTCTGGCTCAGGCTTTAAATAAGCTGGAAGTGGGTGACGATATCCCCGAAGAGCTCTATGATGCCGTGGCCGAAGTTCTCACTTTTGTCTATCAGCTGGCCGAAGAACAAAAGAAACGCTAAAAGATTAAATCCAGCTCTTTTATCCCACCACTTGACACTATAAAAACCGGTCTTAATGTGTAAAGGCGGCTGGTTTTGGGTAGCCGCTTACGGAGTAATAAAATGATTATTCATGCTGATGACACTAATTTTAAAAGTGAAGTTTTAGAGAGCAAACTGCCTGTTTTAGTTGATTTTTACACCAGCTGGTGCGGTCCTTGCAAAATGCTGGCTCCAGTGCTTGAAGAGCTGGAAGCCAAATATGACGGCCGCCTTAAAGTGGTAAAAGTAAACGCCGAGGAAGCTATGGATATCAGCGAAGAATACGGCATTATGTCGGTGCCCACACTGCTCATGTTTACCGGCGGTCAGCCCATAGATGAGCTTGGCGGTGCATTGCCCTTGGCCAAGTTAGAAGAATTTGTCGGCAAGTATATATAAAGCATAAAAGTAGCACCGTATATTTAGGTGCTATAAATTTTTACTAGATCCTTTATTGAATTTTCTGACCAATGTTCATTGGGCCAGAAAAAATATTCATTCTTCCGCTTTTTAAATATTCTGAATGGCTCAGTAGAATTATCGTAAATATGCACAATGTCACAAATTTTTATCAGTTCTGGTATTAGATTTAATGCTTTCTTGTAGCGCGAAATAATTTTTTCTCTTGGAACTGTATGGCCACCAAGAGCCACACGAGATTCGACACGAGAAATATTTATGCCGTAATCACAAGTCAGCACATAGATGCAGCGGATAAAATAACCGGCCTCTTTAGCCCTCTTTAAAAGCTTTAAATTGCGGTCAGTAGAAAGAACCGTTTCAAATGTAAAACTGGCATTTTGGGAAAAAGCTGATTCGCGCATTTTTTCTGCAATTTGCGCAGCTTCCAAATCTGAGCAATAATTCGCCTGCTTTATATTGTCAGCGTTAATATAAGGTTCTATTATTTTTGCGAGCCTTGTAATTGTTGATTTTCCGCTTCCGTTTGGGCCGGCGAAAACGATTATTTCAGGTTTTCGCACTTCAGACATTTATATATTCTTTGTGGCCATCAGCATACTCAAGATATGCGCGTTTTTTTTGAACATCGTAACCAGAAATTGGGACGCCCTTTATTTTTTTTGCCTCATTGTCCAAGCGGATAGCCTCTTTAAAGCGGTATGTCAAATCATCATCAGAAACACCACAGGTAAAATCAAGTTCATTTACTGTGTCTTGTTCCATATAAGTCCCCTTATTGATGGTCAAAGCTATTCGGCATATATGCCAAATTAACCATAGACATCTCAATGTTACCATAATTAACGTTAGTTTCTCAACTAGCTCATTTTTGCCAATGGGGACTAAAATTCAGGCAAATTTATTATTGTCCCAATATAGTAGCGGCCGGCCAGCCCTGGCGCTGCCAGTATTTGAGCCTAGCAATATTAAGCTCATATTGCTGGCGTAAGTGCCGCACTTTGGCCACTTGGTGGCTCTTTCTGCTTTCGATGACCGTAAGAGCGCTGCCTTTGCCATTTTGGTAATCACCCATATCGAGAGTTAAGCGGGCTTCGGCCAGAGTAGCCTGCTTTTCATAGAGCTTAGAAAGGGCGCTTATTTGGCGCATATCTTCCATGGCCAGGCGCTCTTCGCGAGCTAAAGTTTGCTTTTGCTCTTCATAGGCCAGGCGGGCGCTTCGGGCGGCAGCTTTTTGCGTTTTGATGCCGGCAATGAGCGAATAATTAAAGAGCGGAATAGAGAGAGTAACAGCGACGCCCAGCGCCAAGGTATTATCGCCCTCCGGCTTTAGCGGCCAGGTGGCGCCTATTTGCCAGTTGCTTATTAGCGAGGGAATATAATTAAAGCGTGAGCTCTTTAGCTCCTGCTCGGCGATAGCCAGCGATTTTTGGGCCAAAGTGAGCTCCAAATGCTCCGGCGCATTGCCCTCCGGCTCTTTGAGAAAATTATTTATATTTTCAGTATGTTCCGGAGCGATAGGCCCATCTTGAGCCAAAATTTCACCCAAAGTTTCGCATTGTTCTATGTAATTTTTGCGGGCGGCTAAATATTCCTGTTGCAAAGAGATTAATTCCATTTGCGCCGCTAGTTCCTCGCTGGCACTGCCGATGCCGGAGGCAATGCGCCAGGCGGCAATCTGGCTCTGGGCCAAGATGGCGCCCGCTTCCTCGCGCAAAAGTTTTAATAAAAGAGCGATGCTCTCGGCTTGCAGGTAAGCGACAGTGAGTTTATAGGCCACTTCCTGGCGGATATATTCGGTATTTATCTGGTCTTTTTGATAGCGCAAATTGCGGGCGCTAAAGGCGCTCCAGCTGCCCACATCAATGAGCGGCAGCCAGAGATTGGCTGTGCCGCTTAAAGTATGGGTCGGTTCTTTGTCCGGCACAACGGTGCGATTACCTCTATAAGCGGCCTCGGCGCTGATGCGCGGCAAAAATCCGGCCAGCCCTTGATCTTTACCGGCCTTGGAGCTCTCTTCGGCCATGAGCGCCTTTTGGACGGCAAAGCTCTCTTCCTGCGCTTTTTCCAGCATATTCTTGAGCGACATGGTTGTAGCGGCGGGCGGGGCGGGGAAGAGCTCTTCCAGATAGCTAGCATCAATATCGCTGGCAGCGTCGCCTAGGGCAAGAACCAGGGTTGTAAAGAAAATAAAATTCATCATCTATCTTTGTGCCTCATTTTCGCTGGCTATAATCATGCCTCTAAGTGGACAAAATAGTTTAGCGACTATAGCCACGCGCCCGGCAATTTTTGAATATATGGGCTCTTTTAGTCAACTAAAAAGACAGAGTGCAAAACTAGGCAAAAATAAGTGCAGTTTTGGCGCTTTGTACTTCTCTTGAGCGGGCTACCACCAACCATCTCGCTCATTGGCAAATCTACCTGCCTATGCTAAAAGAGTTTTCTTAATAGTGCCGGGCTAAAAGCCCTAAAGGGCGCTAAGTTGGTTGATTCTAGGTTACAAAAAGGGGCTTTTTAGCCCCAAGTGATTTTGCGCTTACCAGGAGTTTAATCATGACGGCAGAAAATTTTGTTCCCTCTAATGCCCAAAAAAATCTGTATACTCTCTTTATTACCATGTTCATTTTGTCCTGGATTGCCTCAATGATTCTATTATTCTTATATTCCGAAACGATTATAAGCTATTTTACTTTGCATATTATGCAAAATAAAGCCGATATGCTTTTTATCCCTGGTAAAGCCAAGGTAGCTTTGGGGCTTTCCGGCTGGTTCCTTTTATTTTTACCAATATATTATTTCTTTTACGGCATATTCGTTGTGCTCCTTCGCCAGCGTGATACAGTCAACTACTTTGATGAAGAATTTAAAAAGAATTACGCTATGCGCAAAATCAGAGGCAGTACTGGTTCTTTTGAAGGCGATAAATTTATACTTTATGTGTTTATCGCCATAGCGGCGGTTATTTTTCCGTTTAGTCTCTTTTGCACTGTGAAAGTCACCGATGAGGGCATTTCGCAAAAAGATTTATTTGCCCTAAGCGCCAAGCAAATAGCCTGGAGCGATATTTATGGAATCGAGCTTAGCCTAGGGGTGAAAACCGTAAGAAGAAACAAGTCTACAGAAAAAACAGCAGATATAAAATACATTGTTTTTTCATCACGCGGCAAATTTGATTTGATGGAAAGTATAAACTACAAACAATTTGATGATGATTTAATTAAATTTTCTCAAAAACTCTTCGCTAAAAATAAAGATGTAAATATCTCTCTCGAGTGCGATTTTTCCGGAGAGAATCTGCGTTATTTGCGGAAAATTATTAATGGGGAAAAGCGCCTAAAAAGAGTCTATAATTATTTGCAGCAACAAATACCCGATCGGCCGGGATCAAACTTCTGAAATCTCTTCCCCGGATTTCATTTTATCGCGCCACTCTTCCACAATGGTGTAAAGCACCGGCACCAGGCTCAAAATAAAGATGGTGGAAGCCAAAATACCAAAACTTAAGCTGACAGCCATGGGAATCATCATTTGCGCCTCGGCCGAAGTCTCGGTAATCATGGGTGCCAGGCCGCAAAAGGTGGTGACTGAGGTGAGCATGATGGGGCGGAAACGGCGCACTGCCGCCGCCTTGGCCGCTTCCATGGGGCTTAGCCCCTCTTTGCGCAGCTCGTTGGCTGTGGTGGTTAGCAAAATGGAATCGTTGACCACCACGCCGGCCAAGGCAATGAGGCCCATATAGCTAAACATACTCATGGGCATATTAAGAAAATAGTGGGCCAGCACCGAACCGACTATGCCAAAGGGAATGGCCGACATGACCACTAGTAGCGGCTGTAAATAACTTTTGAGCGGAATGGCAATAAGCGTGTAAATAGCAATAACGGCCATAATGAGGCCCATAATTAAAAAGCGCTGAAATTCGGCCATATCTTCCTGGCGGCCGCGCAGGCCATAAGAGAGACCATGATATTTTTGGGCGAGCCCGGGCATGACTTTGGCCGAAAATTCTTTAAAAATTTCCTGGGCATTAAAGCGCGTTTCGTCAACGGCCGCCTGCACGCGCAAATTGCGCCGCCCATCGGTGCGTGAGATGGAACGATAAGCGTGCCCCTTTTCCAGGCGGGCAGCGAGAGCCAGCGGCATTTCGCCGCCGCCGGGCGTAGTCAAAATAAAGTCATCTATAGTGGAGAGCGAGCGGCGCTCCTCCCGCGGATAACTCACCAGAACTTTTACTTCACTGCGCCCGCGCTGTTGGCGCAGAGCCTCGGCGCCATAATAAGCAGCTCTAAGCTGTGAGCCGATATTCTGGGCCGTTAGGCCGGCATCGGCGCCCATGGGGGTAATGTGGTAACTATATTGCGGCTTGCCGTCCATTACGCCGTCATCGGCCTCTGTCACGCCGCTAAAGGTGAGCAGGGCGGCGGCGGCCTCTTTGGCGGCGGCTTCTAAAGTAGCGGTATCGCTGTGCGAAATAGTAAAATCAATGGGGCGGTTCATGCCGTGGCGGTCGGCGCTGAAAACCAGATTATCCACGCCTACTATGTGCCCCAGCTTTTTTGACCAGATACTGGCAAATTCCTTGGAAGACATGGTGCGCTCTTCCATGGATTTTAAGAGCACGGTAACGGTTACCAAATGGCCGCCGGAAGTGCTGCTGCCGCGGCCAAAGCCCACCATGGACATAATGCCTTTGGAAATATTTTCCGGCAATTCACTAAGCGCTTCATTGGCCGCTTTAATGAGCTCTTTTTCCACCACTTTGCTCTCACTGAAGGGCGATCCGTAGGGGAGTTCCGCCTGGGCGATAACTTCGTCGCGGTCGCCGCCTGGGCGATCGATGGTTTTTATGCGCCCGCCCAGATAAAGCCCCAAAGTTATTAAGAGAATCATGATAGCCACCGAGATGGTAGCCCAGCGGCCGCGAATGGTGAGATTGACAAATGGGGTATAATATTTATCAATAGCGGCATTAAAAAGGGTGCCGACTTTATTTGATAGCATCGTGGGTAATTTAATAAATCCGCGCGCTTTCATCGGTGTTTCGGCAATATGGGCCGGCAAAATAAAAAGCGCTTCGGCGAGGCTTATGCTTAAAACGGCGATGACAATCACCGGAATGGCATATTGCATCTGCCCCATGCGCCCGGGAGTAAAGAGCAGCGGGGCAAAAGCCACAATAGTGGTGAGCACCGAAAAAACAATGGGTGCGGCCATTTGGCGGGTACCGATAATTGAAGCTTTTAAAGCCGGCATACCCTTTTGGCGCAGATGGTAAATATTTTCGCCTATAGAGATGGCATCATCAACTACCATGCCGAGCACTACAATAAAGGCAAACATGGACATCATGTTAAAAGTGACGCCAAAGAAGGGGAGTAGCAAAAAGGAGCCCAAGAAAGAGATGGGAATACCGAGCGAGACCCAAAAAGCCAGGCGCGGCTCCAAAAAGAGGCCAAGAATCACTAGCACCAGCACCAGGCCCTGGCCCAGATTTTGCATTAAAAGTTTTAAGCGGCCGCTAAACATTTTGCCCCGGTCATCCCAGGTGGTGACATGCAAAGTTTCCGGCAGGCGGCTTTTTAGCTCGTCTAAATAGGCATTCACTGTCTGAGCTACTTCGCTGGGGGAGTAGGTGGTCATGGCATAGACGCTCAAAAAGACAGCCGGCTGGCCGTTAAAGCTGGTTTCCATATCTTGGTCATCAAAACCATCAATAATTTTAGCTAGTTCGCCGAGTTTGCGAATTTGTCCGTTGCCTTCGGTGATGATGGGGATTTCGGCAAATTCCAGGGCTCCTTCGCGCCGCTCGTTGACGCGCACCAACACTTCGCCCGTTTCGTCTTTAATGCCGCCGGCCGGGAGCTCTATGGAAGCGGTTTTTATTTTGGCGGCAATATCGGCCAGAGTGAGGCCGTATTGGCGGATAATATCTTTGGAAACTTCCACGCGGATTTCATAAGCGCTGACGCCGGAAATATCCACTGTGGAGACGCCCGTTAAATTAGTGAGCTGCTCTTGCAGATCCTCGGCGGCCATGCGCAGCTGCACATTGCTCACGTTGCCATAGATGACCATGCTGATAACACCGCGTTTTCTTTGCGGAATACTTACTTGATAGCGCTCGGCTTCCTGCGGTAGAGAGGTGATGCGATCCACCGCGCCGCGAATATCCATCAGCGCTTTTTGCGTATCGGATCCGCGTTCCAGCTCGGCACTTATTACGGCACTGCCCTCGGAGGCGGTGGAAGTAATGCGCTTTACATGTTCCACCTCGCGCACCGCTTCTTCCACAGCCAGAATAATGCCGCGTTCCACCTCTTCCGGGCTGGCGCCGGGGTAGGGCACCTGGATGCGCACTTCATCGGGCTCTATTTCCGGAAAAACCTCTTTAGTAATGCCGATAGCCGAGACAATACCGGCGGCTACAATACCCACCATCAGCAGATTGGCGGCCACCGGATTTTGGGCCATCCAGGCAATGGGGCCTCTCTCCTCCCGGCTCTCGCTCATGCTATTTGCCCTCCACTATATTGACGGGCATTCCGGGAACAGGCAGGGCCAGGCGGCTGGTGATAATACGTTCGGAGAGGTCTAAGCCCTCGGCATTTAAATAATAATAATCTTTATCGTTAAAAAGAGGATTTACCGGCCGCTCGGCCAGCTTGCCGGCGGCGTCCACCACCCAGATGATGTTGTTTTCGCGCAGGGAGAGGCGCGGAATACGCACAATATCTTCCACTTTGTTGCCAATGATAG
The DNA here is from genome assembly GCA_016283195.1 of Deltaproteobacteria bacterium. GTDB lineage: Bacteria > JAEEML01 > JAEEML01 > JAEEML01 > JAEEML01 > JAEEML01. The sequence goes on from JAEEML010000063.1 coordinate 8,454, forward strand.
TGCAATTTACCACGGTGCCTATTAGGAGCTTATCGGCACCTTTTTGCGGCACGGTTATTAAGAGCTGCGCCAGTTGGCTTTTCTCCTTTAAATCCGGGTAAGTGGATTTTACCCGCCCGCGCATGGTGTTATTTAGGCCGGTAGTTTGCGAGTTTACCTCAACTATTGAGCCGCTAGGCTCGCCATTTTGGGGAATAGATATATATTTTAGCTGATTTAGCATAATGGAAGCCACTACATAGACTTCTTCATCGCCCACCAGCTCTAAAAGCGTGCTGCCGCCGGAGACCACCTGGCCCTTATCCACATAGATGCTCTTTACGACAGCGGCAAAAGGAGCCCGCACTTCGGTGCGTTTTAATTGCAATTTGGCGAGCTCCAGTTTGCTCATGGCGCTGTCCAGCTGGGCCTTCGCGCTTTCCACATAGGCTTTGCGCGAGGCCAGACGCTTGCCGCTATCACTAACGCCTACGCCGCGTTTATCTAATAATTTCAGCTCATTACTTGCTGCGGCTGCCAGGGCTTTCTGCTCTTCCAGCGCTACTTTGGCCTGGGCTACGGCGGCTTCCTGCTGCCTTAAATTTATTTGATAATCACGCTTATCTAGGGAGAGAATCAGCTCATCTTCTTTAAAATGGCCGCCCACAAAGAGTTTTGGGCTTAAATAGGTGATTTTGCCGCCTACTTCGGGGATGACTTTTACCGCCAGCTTGGCTTTTACTTCGCCCATTACTTCGATGTGCGGCTCATAGCTTGCTTTTTGCGGGGTTATGACAGTGGCGGAAACTTGCATCGGGGCCGCCGGTGCCGGCCTGGGGCGCTTTTTGGAGCCCAAAAGGTGCCAAAAGGTGAAGACGCCGACGCCGAGGGCTATAATTATAATGAGTGGCTTTATAAGTGCTTTAAAAACTTTCATAACAGTAACCTGATTCCGGGGGACAACTTTCGCCAAACCCCAGATGAATATTAGCAAGAATTATGCCAACCTGCGGCTAGAGAGTTACTAGGCCAAATTATTAAACTTCGCAATAGCTTAACGAAAGCGGAAAAGAAAAAAGTGCCAAAATTGCACTTTGAGCCGGAACTTTTACTCTCTGAGCGTGATTATAGTTGCCGCCCCTATTCCATGCCGGCAAAGTAAATCGGTACATAGTAAAGATTTCCCTCTTTTTGAAAATCTTTAGTGCAACGCAGTATCTTTTTGCTGATGCGGATCCTAAACTTTGGGCAAAATATGTGGTTTCCGCAAAATGTTGCCGGCGCTTACAGCGTAACCTGGCGAATTAAATAAATTTTAGCTCAAGGTGGCTATTTGATTTTGCAAAGCAGCTTGGGGCCGAGAATCTCCAAAGCAGCAGAGAGAGCCGAAATGGAGGCGCCGACAATACCGGGCAGCAGAATACTTTGGCCGGCTAAATAGAGGCCGGGAATGCGCGTTTTAGCTGTAAAGCGGGCGCTTGAAAGCTGATCTATATTTTTGGCCAGGCCGTAAGCCGAGCCGCTCCTAATGCCTAAATAGCGCTCATAGGTAAATGGAGTAAAAGTATCGATTATTTTAGCTTTTTTTAACTCAGGCAGAGCGACAAGCGCCACCTTGATTAAAGCTTCCGCCAGCTCTTCTTTTAGCTCTTTATAAGCCGGCTCGCCGGGGCTTGGCCAATTTTGGCTTATCGCCTGTGGAACCGGCAGTAAAAGCTGGGCGCTACCAGCCTCTTCGGCCGAAATGAAGAGCCATGGCGTTTGAGATGTGGTAACAATTTCCCGCAAAAATTGCGGCATAGCGGCGAGGAAATCCGGCAAATATATATAATGATTATGCCTTAAAAAATCAGCATTTTGGGCAGAAGCTGCATTTCCCGCAAAAGCTATGCCTACCCCGGCCATACCGGCAGTGTAATTTTGCTCCCCAATGCGCTTTAAAAAGAGGGCAGTGCGTTTATCTTTAGGCTCTTTTAAAATGGCCGGCAAGGCGCCGATATCGCCGGTGTAAATAACTTTTTCGGCCATTAACTGTTCGCCACTTTGCAATTCGGCTACCAGGCTCCCTTCATGCGGGTAAAGGGCGGCTAATCTGGCGTTGGTGCGAATATTTACATCGTAGGCTGCCAGTTTTTTTAAAAATGAATTAATGAGGCTTTTCCCGCCGCCTTTTAGGCGCCAGGCACCACGCAAAAAGCTGTCATGAATGATTAAGTGGACATAAAGCGGGCACTCGGCCGGGGAAAGGCCATAAAGAAAACTCAAATAAGAAATGGTATTTATAAAATCTTTTGAAGCTTTTTGCTGCTCTAGCCAATGTAATAAAGATGTGCTTTCGTTAGGGCCTATTTCTTGGCCCTTAGGCGGGTTTAGGCGGTAGAGAGCAAAGCGCGAAACTGTCTCCTCCATTTGCCTAAAATAGGCCTCTATGATGCCTCTGTCATTGGGGAAAAGTGTCAGAAATTCTTTTTCTAACTTAGCCTTATTATTGGATAATCTTATGACTTTACCGCCAATATAAATGAGCTCGCCGCCCTCCTCGGTAAGGGGCAGAAAAGTCAAATCGCCGCTAAGATCCAAATACCCCCAAAGGCGGCCTAAAAAATCATTATCTCCCAAGAGCCCCATATAGTGCAGGCCGGTGGCCAGAGAATGGCCGGCGCGTCTATAGGTTTGCAAGAGGCCGCCGGGGCGCGCCTGCTGCTCGATGACAGCCACTTGTTGCCCCTCTTTGGCCAAAAGAAGCGCGCTAGTGAGCCCGGCTATCCCCGAGCCGATGACTAGGGTATAAGGCAAGCGTATTCTCCCTATTTCTTGCGGCAAACAAAGGTTAAATTGGTGCCGAGCCCCAGTTCCGGCAGCTCTTTTTCTACAGTAAAGCCCGCTGTTTCCAGGAGCTTTAAATACTCACTTTTGCTTAAAAAGGTGAGCTCGTGGGCGCTTTTGTTGTGGCCGATGCCGGTAGCCAATTTTTCAAAAAATTTCACATTTTTGTAGCCATGGCTCTCATCGCGGCAGCCATCGCGGAAGAGTAAAATGCCGCCCTCTTGCAGATGCAGGGCAATTTTCTTAAAAATTTCCAGCTGCTTATCTTGTGGCCAGTAGTGCGTGACATCTATCAAAAGAGCGCCGGCGGCTTTTTCCGGGAAATTTTCACTAAACATATCGCCGCATATATAGGTGGAATTTTGCGGATACATACTGTTTTTGGCGGCGATGGCCAGCTTACCGGCGTCATAATCAAGAGCCCAAATTTGCCGCAACGGGCTCTCATAGGCTAAAATATTAGCCATAAGGCCATAGCCGGTGCCGATATCCAAAATAGTGCCTGCACTTGGCAAGAGGCCGGGGAGGTGCCTAAAAATGGGGTCTATGGCCATTTTCCAGAAAATATACTGCTCATTATAAGGTCCGGTATAGGCATAATGAGCCATTAGCTCACGGCGAAAAGCCGGAGTTGCCGCCAAATTACTGCGCGCTTTTTCATAGGCGCTGTTTATGATTTCCCGGAAATGGCTGGCCGCCTCTCTTGAAGTGCCTGAGAGTGTTTCCGGTGGCATAATAACCACTTCTATAGCAAAGCGGCCGATAAACGGTGAGCCCTTGGCAATAGAAGAGCGGCTTTCAGCCAAAAGCACTGGCTGAATGGGAATATCTTCTTTAAGGGCCAGCTCAAATGCCCCTTTATGGAAACGCCCCAAAGTGCGCTCTATTTGCCTGCTGCCTTCGGGAAATATGAGAATATTTATCCCGGCTTTTATTAGCTTTTCGGCCCGCTCCAGTAAATCGTGGTTGTCATCTACCAGTAAAAAGCCGGCTTTGCGCACCATAAAGCCCATAAAAGGCACATCCCAGACCCATTTTTTTACTACCATGCGCTGCTTGGGCAAAAAGGCTTCCAAAATGACGATATCGAGCATGGATTCATGGTTGGCTATATAAATGGCCGGGCTGGATTTTTGTAAATATTTTAGGCCGGTTAAGTTTATTTTGCCAAATGGTATGGCGATAAGGGCTAGGCGGCAGATAATTTGCAAATATTTATTTAAGGCCGTTTCCAGTTTATCTTGGCGGCGCCGCAAAATAAGCCACAAAAGCGGGTAGAGAATAATAGTGCCCAAGATAGCACCGAGTATAAATACAGTGTAACCACAGAAAGTATTTATTATTTGTACTAAAGTGACTGGCGCTTTGCCCGGTGCGGTGGCGGCGATGGGGCGCACAAAAAGGGGCACGGCCAGGAGTGCTGCTATCATGCCGCTGGCCATGCCGATGGCGGCAGTAAAGCCCACGGAATTCATAGCCGGGTGGCTGGCAAGAGCCAGTGAACCCAAAGCGGCAATAGTGGTGAGTGCCGAAAGAATGATAGCCCCACTGGTGGTGCCTTTGCTGCTGCTTTTGGCCCCCTGGCGTGTTTCCAGCATATCGTTTATGACAAAGACTACATAATCAACCGACATACCAAAAACGAAGACTACAAAGAGGCTGCTCATTAAGTTTATCGGCACGCCTATGTGGCCCATGATGCCGAAAGTCCAAGCCATGGCGCTGCCCATGGCATATATCACCAGGAGGAGAAGCTCGGCCCGCCCCAGAGCCAAAAAGACGATAAGACAGACAACCAGTAGCGAAACAAGGCCGAAAGTCCACATAGAAGAAGTGACGATTTTTGAGAGATGATTTGTGTATAACTGGCCATGATACCAATGTAATTTCTGGAGATCAGCGCTGAGAATATCCACCGCTTTTTGGGCGTTTTCCGGGCTAAGGGTAACTCTTGTCAGCCCTAAATACTCGCCGCTTGGCCCTTTGGAATAATAGGCCTTAAAGACATCTGGCATGGCCTCTTTTAGCTCTTCGGGAGTTATTAGAGCGCTCTCGGCTGAAGTTAGGAGACGGCTCATATATTGGGAAAAAGCCTCTTTTTTAAAGCCGGCTTCCTGTGCTGCTGCCGGCAAATAGTCGGTTAAACCGTCATTTTGGGCCTTAGCTATAATTTTGGCAAAAGCAGCGCGGTGTTCTTTTTGCAAATTTTCCGGCGGCAGGAGCATAGCCGGCGTACTAAAGTTGGAAATGGTAGCGTTTTTACGCAGCTTTTGCAAAATGGGCAGCAGTTTTTGTTGCTCTTTTGCCACTTCATCCATAGTGGGGGCAGATACTACTAAAAGCAGCTCACCCAAGAGTTCTTGCCCCCAGCGCGCCGTGATAGTGTTCTCCTGCTTTAGTGTTTTTGGCGCGGTGCCGCTGAGGTGGCGCATATCGCCATCGATTTGCACTTTATTTATGCCGGTGAGTGCCACTATCCAGAGGGTAAGAACAATTAGCGCCGGCCATTTTTTATGGCTGTCATACCAGCGAAAGTAGCGCTCCATGAGGTTATTTAGTGCCAGTTTCGGGGGGCGTTTCTCTGAGCTTACTGCCGGCAAAAGATGGGGCAGGATAAAAAGGCTGAAGAACATGGCCGAAAGAATGCCCAATGAGGCCACAACGCCCAGCTGGCGTTGTCCCGGCAACATGGAAGTATTTAGGCACAAAAAGGCGCTGATAGTGGTGGCGGCGCCAATCATTATGGGTGTGGCGAGGGGTGCCAGAATAGCTGCCGTCTTTTGCCCGGCGGCGGCGCAGTCGTAGCGGTATAAAATATGAATGGCGTAATCGACGGAAATACCGATGAGCACCGCGCTAAAGCCCACTACTACGCCCTGAATTTCCGAGCTAAATAGCGAAAAGATGGCGAGCCCCAGTGCGCCGCCGAAGATTACCGGCAAATATGAGTAGAAAATCATATACTTGCGTCTATAAGCCAAAAATACCAGCAAAGTGATGGCAATGAGGCTCACGGCCACAGTGAGGCCGATATCACGGCGGATCATCACATTATTATCGCGCACGGCCGGGTGGGCGCCGGTGTAATTAACCACCACGCGCCCCTTGGGCTTATCCTTTAGGAGAGCGGCAATGATTTCATCAACTTTATCGAGCATTGGCGCCGTTTTGCTGAAAACGGTGGCCGGGTAATCGGTCTGGGCTACCAGCATAATAGCCCGGCGATCGTTACTGACAACGGCGCCCTGATAAAGCTCATTGGTCATGCCGCCTTGCAAAGTGAGGAGCACCGGCCAATAGAGGCGGCGCAGGTTCAAAGGGTCGCTAAGAACCATCTGTTTGGGCAGCTCTCCGGGAGTTTCCATTAAAAAGCGGCGGTTTTGGGCCAGTTGCTCGCTTATGGCCTCTTTGGTCAGGAGTTTGGGCAGCTCTTCCAGCTGTTCCGGCCCGGAAAGCACGGGATAATGAGTGGCCAGTAAGTTAAAACCGGCGCCCACCAGCTCGTCATCTGTTTTGTAAGTAATAGTGCTAAAAAGTTGGCTGGCAGCGAGCTTTTCGTAAAGTTCATCAGCTATTTCAATTAGTTCGTCCAGTTCGCCGCTGGCCCCGTCATTAAAGGCTACCTCCATAAAGAGGCGGTTATTATAATCAAAATTGCCATAGATGAGCAGCTGATCGGCCACAATGGAATCATCGGCCGGGAGCAAGGCTGTGATGCTCTCTTCCATCTCCAGCTTCTGGCCCACATAAAGAGAGAGGGCGGTAATAAGCGCTGTGAGCCCTAAAACCAGGGCGCGCCTTTTAGCCAGTATATTATATATAAAAGTGAAAAAGCTCTGCATTATTTACTGGTAATCGCCCGGAATTAAAAATGAAATCCGAAGATCATTTTGAGAGAATCAACTTGATCGCTAAAGGAATCAATCTGGTCGCTTACGGCATCCAGCGCTTCAATGGCCATTTGCCCGGCCTTAGCGGCATCGACATAATGCATAAAGCCAGGAATGGCTACGGCTATAACTATAGCGAAAAGCATAAAAGCAAAGCCCAGAGCCAATATGATAGTCATAAAAATAGCGATAACTTTAGCTATTTTTACAAAATTTTTATCTTTGTCCGTCATGTCATCGGTAGAAATTTTGGCGGCATAGAGCCAGGCGAGCGGTGCAGCAATGGGGCACAAAATAGCGCTACCTAAGCTGAATAAAAAGCAGGCGAGAGCTTTAGAGCTGATATCTACGCCTTTTGGTTCGTTAGCCATGTGATTTTCCCTTTCAATTGGCCAAGTTGCCTACTTTTTGGCCATATTTAATGGCGGTGCCGATTGCCTCTCCATCAAGAGAGACGCGGCCTTTTTCAAAAAGCAGTACTACAGTTGAGCCGAGATTAAATACTCCGAGTTCCTGGCCTTTGGCCACAGGGTGCTCGCCAGCGGCATAATCTTTTTTTATAGTATCGCGGCACTTTTTGCGGTTGGTGACAAAATCGCCGTCATAAGCCAGAGTGATTTTTCCCACCGAAGTGGCGCCGATTTTTACGACAGCCACCAGGCCGACCTCGGTTTTTAAGAGGCTGATAAGCCGTTCATTGCGCACAAAGAGGTCGGTATGTACCTCGGTTGATTCTTTGAAAACGGGCAAAAGCCCGCCGGGAATGTGAATGGCTTTAATAACTTCGCCGGCTATGGGGCTATGAATGTGGTGGTAATCGGCCGGGCAGAGATAAAAAGTGGCAAAAGTGCCGTCGCGAAAGCGTTCGCCTAGCGCATCATCGCCTAAAAGGCGGTTTACCGGATAAGTAACACCTTTGGCTTGCACTGCCATTAGGCCGTTAAGTGTGCCGCATTGGCCATAAGCACCATCCACCGGCGAGACAATGGAGCGGGTATCAGCGTCTATTGGCCTCGCGCCTTCTTTTAAAACGCGGGTAAAAAGGGCATTTACCGATTCATAACCGCCCGGCGGAACAAGTGCTTCCTCGGTGCTTATATGCAGCAATTTTTTGGCCATAAAGCAGTAAAATTTAACTAAAAATTTCGGGCGTTTAATGCTGGCGAACCAGCCCACCAGCCGGGAAAGAGAATTGTGGGGCAGATGAGCTACCCAGATGGCAAGTTGTCGTTTCATGGCTACTCCAACAAAAGCGCTACCGGGCCTTTTAACATGTATGCAAGCAGGAAACAAGAGGAAGACTTATCGGAAATAGCGGAACGAGACAAAGCTTTGGTGGGAGGCAGATTAGATGGCTAGGGCTTTTAATTGGGTTAGAGAGAGGTATTATACGCTTTAAGAATATCTCTCCATTTTTAGCAATGCTCCTCACCCGGTCGCCGCCCACTTGGACCTCACCCCACAAAATATTTGTAAATTCAAGTTGATTGGCCCCTCCCCACTGTGGGGAGGGGCGAATGGATGTAATTTCTTTTATGGACAGGGTGAGGTCAAATGTGGTGAGGGCGGCTAGTCTTTGAGGCAACGCACGGAAAAGGTGCTATACTTAATGTTGCCGTACAGGTCCGCATCGTCATTAGCTATGTACAGGCTGTAGGCTAAGTCGGTATTGTTGTGCTCCGTGGCCGACCAGAAGCGGGCGCCGTAACCGAAATTGCGGTAACTGCGGCCGTTGTAGTAGCCAGCGGGCAGGGCGCTAAAGCCATAAGCATCTGCTCCGCTAGCAAAAGCGGATGCTCGCAGATTTTGCGAACGTTCTGCAACCGACTTGCCGGCAGCATTTAAAAGGCTTTTAAAATCAGCTTTTTTCGATAAATGCCAGCCTTTAGGGCACACTTTCATGGCGTCCTCCCATGTATAAAGGCAGCCATATTTAGCCACAAAATCCGGATCTTCATCAGTATTAGCATCACAGGTAACCGGTGTGCCATCTGTTGCTTGGTCGGTAGCCATGTTCTCGGCCATCCAGATTTGCTCGCCAATTTTGGTTACTCTATAAACATTGCCTTGCGTATCGGCCATATAATCGCTGGTGGTGTCGGCACAGTTTTTGGCTAAATCCCAGTGTTCATCACAGGATTCGCAATTGCCGTCGCCGTCCGGCCCCAGGCTAGGGGTGCCATGCTCACAATTTGTCTCATTGCTGTCGCATTTTTGGCCAAAGTAGCCATCTTCGCAGCGAGTACAGGTGCTAGAGCCATTTTCACAAGTGCCGTGCTGGCAGTCACAAGTTTGCTCTTCTTCATCGCTTGCGGCATCGCTTTGGCCATCGGTATCACTGGCAGCGTCACTTTGGCTGTCGTCACTCTTGGCATCACTTTGAGCGTCTTTGTCTTTGTCTTTGTCCTTGTCCTTATCGGTTTTGCCGTCTATCGGCTTTTGTTCCTGGTTACCGGGTGTAGCGGGCTTTTCCTCTTCGTGAGCGCCGCAACCGATAGCCAAAAAGATGGCCAGCCCGGCAATATCACTCTCTGAAAGGCCGGTTGCGGCGGAAATAGCGGAACTAGGCAAAGGTTTTGTGGTTTGACTCTAATATCCGATATTGGCCTAATAGCTTTTTTCTGCTAGGCTGGCGGCGGCGCTTGCCGGAGGTTTTATGGAAAACGATATAGCCATAGAGAATTTGCCCACCCATGTAGCCATTATTATGGATGGCAACGGGCGCTGGGCCAAAAGTCGCGGCGAAAAACGCCTGCTGGGGCACAAAGCCGGGGCACTGGCCGTCCGCGAAATCACTACCTATGCCCGGGAAATCGGCATTAAGTATTTAACTTTATATGCTTTTTCGCAGCAGAACTTCGGGCGCCCGGCCGATGAAGTAAAGGGGCTGATGCAGCTTTTGGTGGAGTATGTAAAAGGCGAATGGAATACCATTATGGATAACGGTATTCGCCTTACGGCCATTGGCGATATTGAGGCTCTGCCACTGGTTACGCGCACCGCTTTAAACTCGCTTATCAAAGCTTCGGCCAAAAATAGCGCCATGACGCTTTGTCTGGCTCTCGCCTATGGCGGGCGCGAAGAAATCACCGTAGCCATGCAAAAGCTGGCCAAAAAAGTGGCCGCCGGCGAGCTGGCCCCGGAAAAAATAACTAAGGAGCTTATTAGCGAGAATCTTTACACTGCCGCCATGCCTGATCCGGATTTAATCATCCGCACCAGCGGCGAAATGCGCATATCCAACTTTCTTTTGTGGCAGCTGGCGTATAGTGAGTTTTACATCACCGACACCCTCTGGCCCGATTTTCACCGGGAAGAATTTTTAAAGGCTTTAAAAGCGTATGCCGGCCGTGAACGACGTTTTGGTCTCACCTCAGCGCAAATAAGCGCCGAAAATACATAGGGAGTATTTTTATGTTATTAACAAGAGCACTTGCTGCTTTGATTTTTGCCCCGCTTTTTTTCCTGGCTATTCATTTTGATTCCTTAAGCACCTGGCCGCTTTTTGCCCTTTGTCTTATTGTGGCTTTTTTCGGCCTTTGGGAATACTTTGCCATGGCTGCGCCAAAACACCTGAGCGACCGCATTGTGGGCCAGGTGGTTGGTTTGGCTCTCGCTGCAGCCACCATGCTTGGTTTTGTGCAAACTGCCCATTGGCCCCTCATATTACCGGCTGTGGCTATTATTGCTATTTGTGCCGTTGTTTTTAATCCGCTGCCTTTGGAAGAGGGCATAAAGCGCTCGGCGGCGCTTACTCTGGGTATTATCTATGGCGGTTTGCTTATTTCTTATCTTTACCTTTTGCGCCAAGGCAGTGATGGCCGTTTCTGGGCTATGAGTGCCATTTTTTCCGTCTGGTGCTGCGATACCGGTGCCTACTTTGCCGGCCGCACTCTGGGGCGCAGCGGCAAGCACAAATTTGCGCCTAATCTTTCGCCCAAAAAAAGCTGGGAAGGCTTTTTCGGCGGTATTATTTCGGCTATGTTGCTAATGCTTTTAACTCATTATATATATGCCCCGGCTTTCAGCTTTTGGGTGGCGCTTATTTTGGGAGCGGTAGCCGGCATAATGGGCCCCATCGGCGATTTGGCCGAATCGCTCTTGAAACGCTCTGCCGGGGTTAAGGATTCCGGCAAAATCATTCCCGGCCACGGCGGTGTTCTGGACCGCTTTGATGCGGTTATCTTTGTTACACCGGTCTTTTACATCATAAGAGCCTTGTTTTTTTGAATTTTTTTAAGCCCAAGCAAGGAGTTAATAATTATGGGTGGTAATTACGGTTCCAATTACAGTTCCAGGGCTACCGGTCCGCGGATGAGCTTTGGCAGCAGAAATAGCCAAATGCAAAAACTTGAAGCCCTTTTTGGCGGCAAGGAAGAGGTTAGAGGCCCGGCCTCGCGCACGCCCATGTCGCCGGCCGGTGGTCGCCGGGCCCTGGAAGAAAAGCTCTCTTTAGCTTTTAAAGCCGCCAAAGAGGCCGAAGAAAAAGAAGCCGCTAAAGCCGATAGTGTGCCTCTCCCGGCCACGGAACAAGAAAACATAAAAGCCCCCTCAGCTTACAGAATGCGCCTGGAGCGCATAAAAAATGCTACAGATGAGGCGGAACTCAATGCCGCCATCAGCACTTTTGTGGCCAGCCATGAACTCCCCGGCGATATAGATATTATCTTAAAAGTCCTGGCTCATCCCGATGAAAACATTGTGCGCAAGGGGCTTTCGGAACTGGTTGGTATGGTGGAGCGCAAAGAAATCGGCGGTACCAGCCTGATAAATGAGGCCCTCGAGAAGCTGGAAAAGCGTCAGCCGGGGCCGGAAGTACGCTCCTATATTGATGGACTTAGAGCCATGTTGGCTTAGTTTGCCCGGTCTTTAGCGGTGACAATGTGCAATTTTTTTAATTTTACTGTTTTCCTATATTGCTTTTTCACTTGGAGATGTGGCAGTAGTAGCCGCAAATCGGAGTACAAAAGTACTCTCAAAAGAAGTTTTTGTTGCAATATTTTTAATTGAGTATCTATGCTAGGTGCACGGCTTGGGCCGCTGCATCTGAGACCTGTCTTTAATTGGAGGAAAGCATGGTCGCAAATTTTGAAGATTATAACGGTGAAGAAGAGCTTATTTCTTATGGCCCGCGGCGCGATGATTATTCTACTTTTGAGGAAGTCTATAGCGTCGATGACGATGAGAATGAAGAAGATGAAGACGAAGATGACGACGACGATGACGACGACGACAATGACGACGATGACGACGATGATGAATATGTAGATGATGATTTTGATGACGAAGAAGATGATGATTTTGTAGATGATGATGATTATGACGACATCTATGATGATGGCGGTGAAATATTAGAGCTTGATGACGGCTACTCCGGCAAACGCTTTGTCAAAGACTACGATGAAGACGAAGAAGACGAGAACGAAGACGGCCTCTATGAAACCAGTGAAGACGAAGAGGAAGACGAAGACAATTTTGACGGAGATGATAACGATTACCTCGATGAGGAGTAGATTCCTCCGCTCTGAGAGTGAGGGCAATATATGCGTCCGGTAAAGAAAGAACTGTCACCTGTAGTAAAATCAATTCTTGCTGATGTGCAGTGCACTTCTATGGGGGGTATTCGTATTCCCAAAGATAAATTTATGATGTGGATCAGCATTTTGCGCAAGCAACACAAAGGGAATGACAGCATCTTTCTGCAACTTGTTGTCCTGGGTGTTTAATTTGTGCGCCAACATGTGAACTTTGTGAGTGATCAGTTCTTTATCATGGCCGCCGTTGGTCTTAATGCCGCTCGCGTGGGGGCTATTATTGCCCCGGAAAACGTGGAAACCAAAGTGGCCAGTATGTTTGTGCAGAAGTTTCAGTCTAATTCTGCAGCTATCGGCACAGGTGCTGCTTTTGCGCCTTTAGCGCCGCATCAGCGTGTTCAGCGGACAAATACGAATGGCACAGGTGGGCATGATGCGGCAATTCGTGTTGACCTGCAGCGCCAGCAGGAGAATAGCCACCGGCCGGCCGCTATTATCGAGCGCGACCAGTTGCCAGGTTCTCCGGCACCGCAGAGTGCTCTGCATCAGCAGTTGCCACGAGCTCCGGAACGCACAATAGTTGATAACAGTAACCATATTGAATTGCCCACCGAAGAGCAGGAAGGCCGTGAAAGAACCCGCATCGAAGGCACCGGCCGCACCCACCGCCCATAGCCCATAATTTTCTATATTTCTCTTAATAATCCGGCCGCTTTATTCCTAGAAAAATGCACTTAGACCGGGCAGAGCAAATAGCCCATGATGCCCTGGCACTTTTCGGCGCAAGCCGGCACAATGGTGCCGTTTTCCCAGCATGTATTGGCATTTTCCCGGCCGCCCCACCAAAATTCGGCGGCGGCGAGCGGCCTTTTTCCAGCTAAATTGGCCCATTGCAAAATTTTGGGCAGGGCGCAATCGCCTACGCCTGTGGGAATGCCGTGGTGGGCATATTGCGGCGGTGGAGTCCAGACTTCCGGTAGACTCTTTAACTGGCCGTTTTGATTCGCTATTTTGTATAGAGCCTGATTTTCGGCACAGAGGCGGCCGGATATTTGGCGCCGCTCTTTCTTTAAAGCGGCTATTTCATTTGGAGAACCATTATTCTTTTGTAATTTTATAATCTTATCGGTGATGGGGTTAACTAAGACGCGGGCGCGGTGAGCAATATCAGCTAATGCTTCATGGTCGGCTATGTGGGGAGCAAAGCCCTTTAGGCCATATTGCCTATGAATTTGCCCGGAAAAGGCGAGAGCAAAAGTGCCGTCTTTAAATTCGCAAATAGCCACCATTTTGCCTTCATTACTCAAGGCGAGAGGTAATAAATCGGCTTTATCAAAAGGGGGCGGGCAGGGGGGCAAAGTTTTGTCCCTGGCTCCTTTTTCCAATATGCGGCAAAATTCAGCGGCTAAATTTATAAGGCGCTCGGAATAGGGCAAAATGTGTAAAGTGTGGCAGATGGGGCAGAGCCCAAGGGCGGCAGCAGAGGGCACGATTATTCGGCATCCCAGTTGCGGCCCAGACGCTGGCCTAAGAGGTAATATAATTCCAGATATTCGCCGGCAGCCCGCTCCCAGCTAAAGTCGCTCTTCATGGCTCTTTCTTTAAGCAGAGTCATGAGCTCACGATCGTCAAAGAGGCGGCGGGCGCGAGTTAGGGAATCGGCTACAGCTTGGGAGGAAAAGTCGTCAAAAGTTATGCCGTTGCCGTTTTCTTCGTTCCATTCGTAATCAAAAACGGTATCCATCAGGCCGCCGGTGCGCCGCACAATGGGAATAGTGCCATAAACCAAGCTAATCATTTGATTTAATCCGCAGGGCTCATAGCGGCTGGGCATGATGAAAAAGTCGCTGCCGGCTTCAATTTGGTGGGCCATTTCTTCACTGAATTTGGTCTCCATGAAGATGGCGTCCGGGTGGGTGGCGGCCAGGTTTTTAAAAGCCTCCACATAGCCGGTTTCGCCGTTGCCGCAAATAGCCAGCTGCCCGCCCAGAGAGAGCCAGTATTCGGCATTGTTTATTACATGCTCCACCCCTTTTTGATAAGCCATGCGGCTAACCAAGCCCAAAACAGGCTTATCGGGAGCCACTTTAAAACCGCATTTTTTTTGTAAAGCGGCTTTGCATAGGGCCTTGCCGCTAGGATCTGCTGCTGAATAGTGGGCGGCAATATAAGTGTCTTTTTGGGGATTCCAGGTGGCGGTGTCCAGGCCGTTTAAAATGCCGAAAAGATCCCAGTGGCGGGCTCTTAGGAGACCGTCAAAACCATAGCCATATTCTTGGCTGGTTATTTCCCGCGCATAAGTGGGGCTCACGGTGGCAATGGCGTCGGCATAGGTGAGGCCGGCCTTTAAGAGGCTGATATTGCCGTAAAATTCTAGGCCATCGGCCGAGAACATTTCGCTGGGCAGCCCTAGTAAATCCCACATAAAGGGCTGGAAAATGCCCTGGTAGCCCAGATTGTGCACTGTGAGCACCAGAGCGGCGTCAAAGTGGGCCATATTGGCGCCGGCGGCAATGAGGGCAAATGAAAGGCCGGCCTGCCAGTCGTGGCCATGGATAATTTGCGGATTTAAGTTCAGGCAGGTGGCGACGATTAAGGCAGCTTTGGCAAAAAAGGCAAAGCGCACCAGATTATCGGCATAATCGCGGCCATCTTCCTGGTAGAGACCAGCGCGGTTAAAGAGCACCGGCGAACCGATGAGATAACAAGTTACTTTAGCTCCACCCTGTTCCAGGTAAGCGCGGTATAGATGGATGGCAAAATAGCCGGCCGGCCCCATATCGACATTGTAATCAAAGGGCATGGGCTCTATTTGTGGCAGCTGGTAAAGCGGATTTTTAATAAACTGATCATAATATGGCAAGATGAGTGACACCTCATGGCCGCCGGCTGCCTGGGCTAGAGGCAGAGCCCCCACAACATCAGCCAGACCGCCGGTCTTGGCAAAGGGAACGCTTTCCGATGCGATGTGCAAAATTCTCATTTTACCGTGCCTCCACACAAAATTTTCGTTACTATACTAAGGAAGCGGCCATTCTTCAAGGCTTAATTAGCCTTAATTTTACCTTGCATCCACTCTTCCACGGCCTGAGAGGCAATGGGCATCTGGCCGCCGATAATAACTGGCCCTTTATCCGTCACTAAAATATCATCTTCGAGACGAATGCCGCCAAAATCCAAATAATCATGTAATTTTGCATAATTAATAAAATCTGCGTGGCGTTTTTCGCCCTCCCACATCTTAATCAGTTCGGGGATAAAATAGATACCCGGCTCAATGGTCAGCGTCCAACCGGCGGCCAGCTCTCTTTTTAGGCGCAGGCAATTTAAGCCAAATTGGCTGGAGCGGGGCTCGCCCTCCGGGTAGCCCACGAGGTCCCCCAAATCTTCCATATCATGCACATCGAGGCCCAGCATGTGGCCGATGCCGTGCGGCAAAAACAGAGCATGAGCGCCGGCTTTTACCGCCTCCTCCGGATTGCCCTTCATGAGGCCCAGCTCGGTTAAACCTTTGGCTATTTCCAATGAAGCGGCGAGGTGCACGGTTAAATTCTCCACTCCCACGGCTACAGTGTTTATGGCTTTGGTCTGAGCTCTATGCACAATGTCGTAAATCTCTTTTTGCTTTGCGGTAAATTTGCCGCTTACCGGGAAAGTTCTTGTAATATCGGAAGCATAGCATTCTTTGGACTCGGCACCGCTATCAATGAGTAAAAGCTGGCCCTCTTTAAGGCTATTTTTGTAAGTGATATTGTGCATTACTTCGCCGTGCACCGAAACAATGGGGCTAAAAGAGTGCTCGGCCGCATGTTTCGCCATGATGCCGTTTAAAACAGCTAAAATATCATATTCGCTTTTACCGGGGGCAATGGCCATCGCCATGGCGTTATAAGCTTCCACACTGATTTTGTGTGCCGCCTGCATCTCTTTTATTTCCGCATCATCTTTAATGACGCGCAAATCCACCAGCGCTTTGGCCAGTTTTTTACTATAACCGCTGGCCACTTCGGCCGGGCTCTTTTCCAACATGGCACTCAGCCAGAGCAGCTGCTCACCTTGAAAAGGCGGTAAATAGTGCAGATTGTTTTGGCTTTTGCGCAAAATAGCCGGGAGTTCGCTGAGCGGTTTAACCTTATCAAGCCCCACTGTTTGGCCGAGCTCGGCCAGTGAGGGCAGGGGGCCGGTCCAGACAATGTCGTCCATTGAGGGCTCTTCGCCAAAGAGTGTATATTGGCCGTCTTGTAACAAGAGGGCCATGTCGGGCAGGTTGAGTCCGACCAGGTATAAAAAGTGCGAGCTCTGGCGGAAGGAAAAGGTATTAGCCGCATAATTGCGCGGCACCAGCCTTTCGCCCAGAATAAGAGCCGTTTCGCCGGCCATCATTTGTAGTAATTTCTTACGACGTTCAATATATCTTTCAGTGGTAAACATATCTAATAACCTCCTTGCTCTCTAAAGGAGCGGCGTAACAATAGCAAATATTTTACTGTTTATGGAAGTGGGGAAAGCGGAATATTTTCGTCTAAATCGGCCAGGGAGCCGTTTTTAACGCTCTCAATAAGGTTTAATGAAGTGTTTAATTTGCCGCTTATAATGACATTGTCGCCATTTTTAGCCAAAACTTTTACAGCCACTTGGTGGGCCTGCTTATCTTCGCCGCTCACCCAGAGGTAAGTTTTATTCTTTTGGCCTAAAAGGAGCTTTTGGGGAATGATGTAAAGCTCTTCTTTGGTTGCAAGCTCCAAAAAGAGCGGCCGGGACTCTTTGTATAGCGTCTCGGTAATATCTTGTATTTTTACGGCCAGTTCGTTATCTTCCACCTTTTCTACAACGGCAGAAATCTTTTTAAAATCAGTTTCTTCTTTAATGAGCAGTGCGACACCCTGGCCAGGGGTATACTCTTTTAAAAGCTCTTCCGGCAGCTTAAAAGAGGCTCTTAGAAGAGTTGGATCGATGATGGTTAGAGCCGGGTTTGCCGCTTCCTGGCCGGGGGCGATGGCAATTTTCTCAATGAGGCCGCTTATGGGGGCGGTGAGTACCTTGTTTTTGTAATCAGCGCCGCTTACCAAAGTATCAAACTCTTTTTGCGCGGCATACTCGCGTTTTTTGGCTTGATTTAGATCATCGGCCAATTTTACTTTGAGCTTTTGCCCGGCAGCCAGATTTTTATTGGTTTTTGAGAGCTCTTTTTTGATTTTTTGTACAGAGGCGCGATTTTTGGAACTACGCCCGGCACTAAGCTCCTTTATTTTAGCCAGATCTTTGGCTTTTTTTTCGTTAAGAGCGCTTAGACGCTCTTCGTTGCGCTCATTGGCGGCACTTATTTTGGCTAGATCTTTTTGGCTTATTACCAGCTTATTTTTGGCTTCGGCAAATGGCCGCTTTAGTGCCTCGTCCATGGTGAGAGCAGCCAAAAAGGCGCCTTTTTCCACCTTGGCTTCCGGGGCAACTTCGAGGGCTTCTACCTGGCCGTTTTCGCCAAATGAGAGGGCACTTTTTTGTATAGCGGTAATTTTAGCCGGCCACTCTTCGTTAAAAAGCGGAGCGGTGTAGCTTTCTATAATCCTCGTGCTGACGGTTAGAGGAGCAACTTCAGCTTTTTTTTGTTTACAAGCGAAAAAGTAATAAGCGCCGCCGGCTAAAATTAGGGCAATTATTATAGCCAGAAGAATATAAATTTTGGTTTTTGAACCATTTTTTTGGGCTACAGGCTGTTTATATTCGGCAGTTTCGATAGTGGTTTCCGGCGTGCCGACGGCCGCAGCAATTTGTGGATAAATCTTAGTTACTTCGTTCCAGATGAATTTTAGCTCACCGCCGGTTGGCTCACTGCCTAAAATAGAAAGGTGGCCCAGCATGGTGAGGTGGCGTTGATCGCCCGGTGAGGCCTCTTTAAGCTCCAGAAAATAATCCTTTGCCTGGTCAA
Source organism: Deltaproteobacteria bacterium (assembly GCA_016283195.1). Lineage (GTDB taxonomy): Bacteria > JAEEML01 > JAEEML01 > JAEEML01 > JAEEML01 > JAEEML01. Next base: position 26,609 of record JAEEML010000063.1, read on the forward strand.
AAAAGCCTTGTTTTATTTGCAAAATAGCGCTTGTTAGCAGGCGCTCCTCTTCCGCCGGATCAATCGAAGGCTCAATAAGCACATCAACCGTTTCCGGCTCATGAGCGGCTGAATCATCGTCCAGGTGTGTTAAAAAGTTCATGGAATCCAGCTGGCTGATAAAGCGGGTGAGATCATCTTTGGTGAGTGCAAAGTGCAGCTCATCGTTCACCAATTTAATGATCTCCTCAAAGCCTTTTTGACCGTCCATCTGCTGGGCGATCATGTATTCCATCTCATAAAGGCGCGATTTGCTCTTAGTTAGTGGATCTTCTACTTGGTAATAGACGATTCCCTGTTCTTCTTCGCGCTTAGCTACAAGGTCTGTTCTAAAGCATGGTTTTTTGCTCATCAGCCCACCCTAAACAAAAGCCACCATAGCCTACCATTTTTAAAACTAGTGTTCAATAGGGTTACTTAATAAATCGGCCGAAATTTCTGGTTCCGGCAATTTCAGCTCCCTAGCCAGCAGCATAACACTTTTGCGCACTTCGGCGCGCTTAAATTGTTTCTGCGCCAAAATAAGATCGTCGCCGCTTGTCTCCTGGCAAAGTTTACTGGCGGCATCCAGCTCGGCTGCTATATCGGCGCGGTTAAGTTCGCTGTAATGGGCCGCTTCGTTTACCAGGATAGTTACTGTTTCACCGCAGACTTCGGCAAAACCGTCGCCTACATAGTAAAGATCTTCTTTATCATTACCTTCGCGCAGAATGAGCGCTCCCTGGGTGAGGGCGGTAATGAGGTTTAAATGGCCGGGCAAAATTTGCAGCTCACCGTTTTCGCCTGGCAAAGTGACGGCAAAGACCTCGGCGCCAAAGAGCTGCCTGATGGGCGTCACGATGATGACATTTAAGGCACTGGGCAATTCCATCATGGTCATGGCTATTAAACCTTGAGCATCTTTTCGCCGGCTTCAACGGCCTCGGCAATGCTGCCTTTCATGTGAAAGGCGTCTTCCGGTAAGTGGTCGTATTTGCCGGCCACAATTTCGCTAAAACCCTGCACACAGTCGGCTACTTCCACATAGCGGCCACTGTAGCCGGTGAACTGCTCGGCCACGCTAAAAGGCTGGGAGAGGAAGTTTTGGATGCGCCGGGCTCTGGCGATGATGAGCTTATCTTCCTGAGAGAGTTCATCCATGCCTAAAATAGCAATAATATCCTGGAGTTCTCTGTCGCGTTGCAAAATATGCTGTACTTTGCGCGCCGTTTCATAATGTTCCACACCCACCACAGCCGGGTCGAGGAGTTTACTGGTGGAGTCCAGCGGATCTACAGCCGGGTAGATACCCTTAGCCGAAAGAGCGCGGGAAAGCACGGTGGTGGCATCAAGGTGGGCAAAGGTGGTGGCCGGCGCCGGGTCGGTTAGGTCATCGGCCGGCACATAAATAGCCTGTACTGAAGTAATAGCGCCGTTTTTAGTGGAAGTGATGCGCTCTTGTAATTCGCCCATTTCGTTGGCCAGCGTCGGCTGATAGCCCACGGCGCTCGGGAGGCGGCCAAGTAGCGCGGAGACTTCACTGCCGGCTTGGGTGACGCGGAAGATATTGTCAATAAATAAGAGCACATCGCGCTTTTCGTCATCGCGGAAATATTCAGCTACGGTAAGAGCCGAAAGGGCAACGCGGGCTCTGGCTCCCGGCGGCTCGTTCATTTGGCCGTAGATGAGGCTGGCCAAACTTTTTTGCGGCTCATCGCGGTTAATTACTCCGGCTTCCAGCATTTCCAAATAAAGGTCATTACCTTCACGGGTGCGCTCGCCCACGCCGGCAAAGACGGAAAAGCCGCCTTGTCTTATGGCCACATTATGGATGAGCTCCATGATGAGCACCGTTTTGCCCACGCCGGCGCCGCCAAAGAGGCCAATTTTGCCGCCGCGCGGGTAGGGAGCCAAAAGATCGATGGATTTAATGCCTGTTTCAAAGGTATGTACGGCCACATCCTGCTCGGTAAAAGAGGGCGGAGCGCGGTGGATAGGGCGCAAAATGGAGCTTTTAATCTCCGGGCCGTCGTCCATCGGCTGGCCGATGACATTCATGATGCGCCCTAAAGTGGCACTGCCAACCGGCACTTTGATGGGGGCGCCCAGGTTGCGCACCGGCATACCGCGCACCAGGCCTTCGGTTTGATCCATGGCGATGCAGCGCACTTTGTGGCCGCCAAGATGTAGCATGACCTCTAAAACCAGATTTTCCGGCTTGTCGTTTATGGTGGGATTGGTGACGGCCAGAGCGGTATATATGGGCGGCAAGTTTTCATCTTGAAAGGCCACATCCACAACCGGCCCCACGGCCGAGATAATATGTCCATCTGCTTTGATAGGATCCATATAAAACCTCTAATTGCCTAAAGCACCGGCGCCGCCGATAATATCCAGCAGCTCGGTGGTTACCGCCTCCTGGCGGGCTCTATTATAAGATAATAATAATTTTTCGCGCATTTCCGCTTCGTTATGGGCAGCAGCTTCCATGGCATTCATGCGGGCGGCGTGCTCGCTGGCGCTGCTTTCCAAAAGAGTGCGCCAAAGATGATAAGCTAAATAAAGCGGAGCCAGTTTATCCAAAAATGTTTTGGAATCTGGCTCAAAAATATACTCATCGGCCGGAGTGGCCGCCTCCTGCTGCTCTACCGGCATAATGGGCAGGGCTTGCTTTATGACAATACTTTGGTGGGCCATGCTCTCAAATTCATGATAGATGAGAAAGAGGGCGTCCATATCGTGTTTAATATAAGAGGCAGCAAAGCCATCGGCCAATTCTGAAACTTTTTGATAAGTTAAATTTTCAAATACCCCCGGATAGTTATGCAAAAGTTCATAATTGTTATGGCGGAAATAGTCATAGCCTTTGCGGCCGATTAAGGCCAGCTCTATTTTTACCCCTTTAGCTTCTTCTTCTTTGATAAACTTTTCGGCCTCGCGCAGCAGATTGCTGTTAAAAGCGCCGCACATCCCGCGATCGGAGGTAATAACCACCAAAATGGCCTTTTTTATCTCGCGCTGCTCCATAAAGGGGTGCATGGTGTGAGTGCTATCGCGGGCCGAAACGCGAGCTAAAAGGTTTATCAGCTGCTCGCTGTAAGGCCTTGCGGCTATCAGAGTGCGCTGGGCTCTCCGGAAACGCACAGTAGAGACATGCTTCATGGCGTGAGTGATTTTTTTCGTCGTTTCCAGCGAGCGGATGCGCTTTTTTATTTGTTGTAAACTACTCACGGCCTAGCCCTTTAAAGCCAAAAAAGCATTTATATTTTGCCTGATTATGGGTGCGAGTTCGGCTGTTAGCGCGCTAATATCGCTGCACTTATCAATGGCTTCCAAGAGATCTTTATGATTCTTCTCAAAATCATCGGTAAGAGCCTGGCAGAAGGCACCGACATCGGCCACTTCAATGGCTCTAAGGTAAATTTTGCCCGTTTCGCTGTCTTTTGTCATGGCGGCATAAAGTTGCAAAAGCTCTTTAGGCACGCTCATCGGCTGATATTTGGTTTGTTTTAAAACTTCCACCAGCCGCGCTCCTTCGGCCAGGCGCTCCTGGGTGGCTTTATCCAAATCGGTGCCGAATTGAGCAAAAGCCGCCAGGTCGTTGTATTTAGCCAAAGAGAGGCGCAGCGAACCGGCCAATTTTTTCATAGATTTGCGCTGGGCGGCACTACCTACGCGGCTAACCGAAATACCCACATTGATAGCCGGGCGGTTGCCGGCGTAAAAAAGGTCGGCTTCCAAATATATCTGGCCATCGGTGATGGAGATAATATTAGTGGGAATATAGGCAGTTACATCGCCGGCCTGGGTCTCCACAATGGGCAGAGCGGTGAGTGAGCCGCCGCCCATCTTGTCACTCATTTTGGCTGCCCGCTCCAAAAGGCGGGAGTGCAAATAAAAGACATCGCCGGGAAAAGCTTCGCGGGCCGGGGGGCGGCGCAGGAGCAGGGCCAGTTGCCTATAGGCCACGGCGTGCTTGCTGAGGTCGTCATAAATAACCAGCGCATGGCCGCCGTTATCGCGATCTTCCTCGCCTATTGCTGTGCCGGTATATGGTGCCAGATATTGCAAAGTAGCCGGATCGGCAGCCGAAGCGGTTACTACAGTGGTATATTCCATAGCGCCGTTAGCTCTTAGCGTATCCACCACCCGGGCCACAGTGGAAAGTTTTTGGCCGATAGCCACATAAATGCAGTGAACACCCTGGCCCTTCTGGTTGATGATGGTATCAATGGCGATTGTGGTTTTACCGATTTGCCGATCGCCGATGATTAACTGGCGCTGGCCGCGGCCGCTGGGGATCATGGCGTCAATGGCTTTAAGGCCCGTTTGCAAGGGCTCGCACACCGGCTGGCGTTTTACGATACCCGGAGCTTTAGACTCCATGGGGCGCGTTTTTTCGGCTTTTAGCGGCGGCAGGCCGTCTAAGGGCTCGCCCAGCGCGTTAATTACTCGGCCCCAGGTACATTTGCCCACAGGCACCGAGGCGATGGTGCCGGTACGGCGCACCGTTTCACCCTCGGAAATTTTGGTGGAATCGCCCATAACGGCCACTCCAACGCCCGCTTCCTCAATGCTCAGAGTTAGCCCTTTAACGCCGCTTTGAAATTCCACAAGCTCGCCCAGCATAACGTGCAAAAGACCATGTATTTTGGCAATGCCGTCGCCGGCCGAGATAACTGTACCCACTTCCGATACATCGTAGCTTTTAACCGGCCTAGCAATTTGCTCGCGCAAAATACTAATAATATCAGTAGTATTTACCTCAATGCTGCCGCTGGTGGAAGCCGTATATTCGGCGAGGTTTTGGCTGATGCGCTGTTTTAAACGCTCGGTTTGCCCCAAGATGGAATCATCTATCAAGAGATCACCCAGGTGCAATACCACGCCGGCGCAAAGTTCTGGTTTTACTTCCTCTTTGATTTCGATATGGCACTCTAAAATCTTTTCAAAATGCTCTCTTATAGCGCTTTTTTGCTCGCTGGTTAAGGCAAAGGCTGTTTCCACCTTAAGCTCAAGAATATTATTCAGCTCATGGTGGCGCTTTAAGAGGGCTGGCACAAAGAGTTCTAGTTTTTGAATGGTGTTATCATCCAAAAGAAGAGTAATAATATCAGTAACTTCTTTGCTGCTGCCGAGCTCTTTGGCTATAGTCTCGATGAGCATTTCGCGGCTTTTTAAACTGAGGCGCGGATCTTCCACCATGGAGAGAATTTCCGGGTCATGTAAAAGCACTTGCCATTTTTTTAGCTCATCCAGAGCAACTTGCAATTTTAAATTGGCTTTACCAATGGTGGCTAAAAAGTCATTGGCATAGACCTCTATACTTTTCATCAAAATTCACCTTTTACGGCTTTGGCAATTTCCTGCCCGGCGCTGCCGTTTAAATCGCTTAAAAGATTATCAATTAGCTTTTGGTGTATAACTTGGCTGTTTTCCTTAGAAATTTTTCTTTTGGCATCGTCAAAGAGGCTTTTTAAAAATTCGGCGAAAATCTCTTTGTTTAGCTCAATTTTTTCGGCCAAAACGCGATCTTGATATTCGCCTTCGAGGAGTTTTTTAATAATTTCCAGCTGTTCTTTCTCATCCAGGTGGATAGCTTCTATCTCTGCCTTGAGCTTTTCCTGGAAGCCGGCCACCTTGTCATCGACGCGTGCCAGTTCTTCTTTGGCCTTAAGCGCGTTTGCTTCAGCATTTTTCAGGCGGGCGGCGGAGCTATTTATGTCGCTTTCTATTTGCTCGTGGCGGCTTTTAAAAAACTCGCGGAATTTATGGCGGCCGAAATACCAAATAATAAAAGCGATGAGCGCCAGATTAAAGGCCGACCAACAGGTTTTCCACCAGGGGAAAGGCTCAGCGGCATTGGTTAGCAGCAAATTTCCGGCCTCGGCGGTCAGCATAGTGGCTAAACTATTCATGTGGCATCACCTTCCTGGCGGCTTAGTGATTTAGCTAGTAAGTCTACTAGATTGCTGCGGCCTGAAGCCAAATCATTGCGGGTTTTGGCGGCGTAAGTGGTGAGCTCATTGTTGGCTTTCTCTAGCCTTTTAATATGGGCTTCTTGTAGTGCCTGGCGGCCAGTTTGCAATTCGCCGCGCGTGAGCACAATTTCATTTTGCCGTTTAAGGCTCATCTCTTGCAATTTTTCATCTAAGATGGCAGCCGATTTATCGCTTATCTGCTTAGCTTCCTGCTCCAAAAGAGCGGCTTTGCCCTGAGCGCCCTCAATAAGGGCCTCGCGCTCCAAAATGGCGCGCAAAAATGGGCGGGCCAGAATGCCGGCGCCGGCAGCCAAAGCAGCTATGATGATGACAAGCTGCATAATTACCGTAACATCAAGATCCATACAGCATAACCTCGATAGAACGCTAAAGCATAAGGCCCGGCCGGCAGGGCGCGGCCAAGACCTATACGCTATAGCTCGTTATCACAGTTGGGGTTTAGAGTCTTTAAAAAAATGGGGGGAAGAGTGGCTTTTATTCAAACATTTCCACTTTGAGATCGTCGATGGCCAGGCCATTGCCGTTGGAAAGTTTGGGCGCATTCCAATGAAGAATGAAATAGTTGCCAGCAGGGATATTGATGCCTTCCAAAGTAGTAGTGCGTTCGGTACGGTTTGCTGCCAAATTGCCATTCAAAGTAGTACCATTACTTACTGTAGTATTTACAGGCGTAATATTGAGATCGGTTAATTTGTTTGTGCTGGCGTCTGGTATTGTAGTCGGCTTTTCATCTACAATGTCATAAGTACAACTAAAGACACTATTTCCGCTTCTTTTACGCCAGTGCTCGTTCATAAAAGAAACAACCACTTTTGTTACCGTTTTGCTACTATCATTTTTGATGGCTACAGCAAAGGCACCGCCATAACTTCCTGATGTATAAGCACCAAGAGAACGATCACTATCATTGGTTTCGCCAAAATTATAGAGCCCTCCTGTTGAAGATGTATCTTTATATAAATAAATGTTTTTGGGATTAGTAAACCAACCTGGCAAGGTGGAATCATTTACAAATAAGATATCGCCGCTTGAGCCCAAAGCGTCAAAATCTTCCGCATAGGTGACCAGCGGTTCATTACTGCCCTGGGCGGCAGCGGTATATACTTCTATCTCTTTAGCCTCGCAGCGGTCTAGCTCAAAGCGCAGCAAATATTTGAGCGTCTTGGTGCCGTCAAACTCGGTGCTATAAATAACAGATAACATATCGTTACTTGGTGTAGCTAGATCACTTTCCACATCGTTCCAGTCTATGCCGCTCTTTTCGCGCACTACTTGCAAGCTCTTCACAGCCGAATTTGCCGGGGCCATCAGATCAACGGCTACCATGCCGCTTGCAACTTGTACTTCCCAGATATCAGGATCGGTTATTTCCTCAATATTCTTGGCAAAATCACCGCACATATCGCTGACGGTAATCATCATTGGGACAGCAACATTGAGAGCATTTATGTCAAACATACCATCGGTATCGCAGTATTTCCAACCTGTGCCCTTGTCATTCGAGGCCATGAAGTAGAGGAGATATTCACCCTTAGAGAGGCCGGTAAAGGTGGCACTGGCTATGCCTTCTGCGATAGTGGCATTTTTGCAATCAGCCGCTGCAACATCTATATTGTTCATATCTACCATACAGGCTTTGGCCACCACATAATCGGCCGGCTCAATTTTGGCGAGAGCGGTAAAGGAGCTGCCGTCAAGAACATCCACAGTAACCACATCGGTTGTAATTTGGCAGGTAGTAATAGCCGGATTATCCACGCAATTTTCACCTTCCACATGCTGATTGTTAGCGCAGGCGATAAAGTCGTGGTTACCCAGGGAGCTAAAGACTTCTTGAGTACATGCCGCATCGGAAACCAGCCATTCATCGGCAAAGTCGGCCTCTCTGACAAAGGTTGCCGAAGCTTTATAGCCGGGAGCGCGAATAACCCGCTTATCGACAAAATTCCAATAAGTATCGCTGCCGCCATAGACATCAACCAGCGTCTCGCCTTTGAATAGAGCATAGCGGCCTTTACCGGCAACGCTGATGGAACCGGAAATAATTTCAGATTCATAATAGTATGCCGCATTGTTCTTTTGGGCAAATACCATGGCCTGACCGGGTTCTATAGTCAGGCTGCTAAGGTTACTTGCGGCAGTGCCGTTTATGGTATAAGAGCCGACTATTGTCCAGGCTGTGGCTGTGGCACTTTGGGTTCTTATGGACCAGCCATCGAGGGAGATAGCTTTGGCGCAGGCATTGTAAATTTCCAGATATTTGGGGCCGCCTGAGCAGTCACTATCCACCACTTCGCTGATGAAGAGATCATCGGAAGCGCAGTCGTTGCCCTGCTTTAATACGCAATCAAGGCCGTCTTCCTGTATCATGTAGCCATCGTTTTCGCACTCTATATCGCAATATGGCACCGGGCCCCATTGGTTGGTACCAGGCAAAACGGTGACATATTTTTTCTGAGCAATTATTGTGGCATGTTCTGGCTCAAAATCGCTATTGCAATCGGCTAGATATTTGGTTTGGCACTTGCCGTTAAGTTCAGCATAGCCTTCATTGCAAGTGATAGTACATTTAGGTGCTGCTTCCCAAACACCATCAATATAGTGAATAGTTACCAAGACGCCGTTATTGGCTACACCACCTGAAGGTGTATCTACATGCTTGCACTCAACTTGTTTTTCATTAATGCAGCTATTATTTTCGTTCGCATATTCCGGCAGACATTCCCAGACGCAATCTTTGGCCGGCTCATATACCCACTCATCGTTTTCATAGCCGATTACCTTGAGTTCCACCTTGGTGGAGGTGGCGTTTTCCGGAGCTACATCGGTGCAATATTTTACTTCCGGTTCGTTTAAAGCGCAGACCTCGTGGGTGTAAACGCGGCTACCGGTGCAGCCTACGGCGCATTTGGCCGGCTCTTCCCAGAGGCCGTTTACATAATGGATAGTGACAAGTACATCTGTTGCCATGTCGCCATATTCCGGCACCACTAAAGAGCTGCTGTCGCAGGGAACTTCTTTTTCATTGGCTAGACATTCTATGCCTTCGGCGTGCTCACCGGGGGCGCAATCGGTCATGGCATGGTGGCCGATAGAGGCGGTACCTTCGGCATCGCAAGCTATGGGCGAAAGTTCCCAGACATCGCTAAAGCCGTCTTCATCGGCAAAAGGCACAGCGGCTCTCTGGCCGGGTTTTCTAATGACTTTTTTCTCGGCATAATTCCAGTATTTATCGGTGCCGCTGACATCTTCTTCGCCATAAATATCAATGAGTTTGTCGCCTTTAAAGAGGCCGATGCGATCGTCGCCGTTTATGCCCGGTTGAGAGTGGATATCGGCTGATATATCAAGGCCGAAAGTGCTGAGACCGCCACCGATGGTGAGCGTGGAACCGGCTTTAATAATAATGTTTTTAAGAGAAGAATTATTGGTAGTGATATTGGTCCATTGGGTGTTTTCGTTGGTTTGCATTTTGAGTGTATAATCGCTGAGATCGATATCGCTGTCGCAGTCGTTATAGAGCTCTATAAAGCGGCTACCTGTTTTGTTGCCGGTGCAGCCTTCAAAAATTTCGCTAATAAAAACAGCTCTATTGCTGCATTCACCGGCGGCTAATTCGCGGCAGTAAGTGCCATCGGCGCTTAATCTATGATCATCGTCGCACTCAAATGCGCAATTATCCGCTACCCAAGAGGAACCGTCCCAAACGGTGGGCTTTTCGGCTGAGATGGCGATGGCAAATTGGGGCAAGTTGGCATCCGAGCAGGGGAGTTTATCGGGAGCGCCGCCGATACGCTCACAATTTTCGTCAGCATTATCGGTAAAGCCGTCGTTACAGCCGATGGGGCATTCCGGGCGAATATCCCAGCCATGCTCTTCGCTGTAGTTGAGGGTTACCATGGTATCATCTTTGTAATAACCGTTGGGCACTAAGTACCCTTCAGGTACTTTGCAGGAAATAGTGATAGAGTTTAAGCATTCCTGGCCGTCATCATAGGTGGCAAAGCCGCTGTCACATTCGCAGGTACCGGCTACGCAGGAGGCATTAGCGCCGCAGTTTTTATTGTCACAAGGATCGCCGGGGCCGGGGCCAACATCGCTTTGGCTGTCGTTATCACTTTTAGCGTCAGCATCACTTTGGGCGTCATTATCGCTTTGGGCATCGTCGCTTTTGCCATCATGGGGATCGGTTTTGGAATCACTAGGTTTGACTACCGGCTCGTCATCATTAGGTTTGGGAACCGGATCCGAGCAGGCGGAAAGAGCGAGAGCGCTGCTAAGTATAAAAAGACCCAAAAACCTCAGTGCTACCTTTTTCATATCTCCTCCTTAGCCACTTAAGTGGCCTTTGTTGTGTAGCCCAAGCACCTTTGTGGCCGAAGCGGCCACCGCCGACATTCTAACCTCTTTTAAAAATAAATGGTAGTGAGTAATGAAGAGAAAAGAGACTTACCGAAGTGTTGTGCTTATTTTTTCTTTTTGGCTGCTTGCCGTTTAGGCGGCTGTTTGCCAGGTGCTTTGTCTGCTGCTTTAGGCGCTCCGGTCTCCTTTTCCGGTGCGGCAGGTTCGCTGGCTTGCGGCTCGGCAGACGGGGGCGGCGGTGTGGCCGGTGTTGTTACTGCCGGGGTATCCGGTGGGCTGGGCATAGTTTCGCCAAGGCCGAAAAGTTCCGGCATAAAGACAAAAGTTAAGCCTGTAAGGAGCAGCAAAACAACAAAAATAAGCAATAAAATGAGTTTTATCGGGAAAGTATTCCTCTTTATCTGGGGGACGGCCGTCTGGCCGGTAATATAAGTAGGCACGGCCGAAAGCTGCGAAGAATAAGCCGGGTCGCGGTAATCGGGCCTGGGCATGACGCCTGAAGGCGGCCTACCAGGTTGCCTTAATAGTTGATTGGCCGAAACCACCGGAGCCATCCTGTTCCCAGTGCCGCTGTTACTTACGCCTCCGGGGATTATCACAGTGGCCATGTTTTGGATGTCACTCTCGGCCGGTTTACTGGATTTTGCGGCGCTTTTAGCTTTATTCAAAGAGGCGTTGACATCAAAATTCGGCGCAATAACTGTTTTGTCGAGTGACTCTATATCTTCATCGGCCTCTTCTGCCGATGGAGCCTTAACCGACTTGAAATATTGAATTTTTGATTGCTCTTCCTGCCACTCGCTGGCAAAAAGAGAACGCATATAATCGGAAAAATCCTGCCCGCTGACCGGCATAGCTTCATTTAAAAGATAGCGTTGCAAATCAGCTGACATTTCGGCAGCTCTCTGATAGCGCTCATCCTTATTGCGTGCCAAGGCTTTATCAACTATGTTGCAAAGAGATTTGGGGCAGCGGGGATTATAATGATTAACCGGCAGATAATGACTGGTGGCCACGTTGCGCACGGTGTCGCCGTCGGTTGCGCCCTTAAAAGCCGGGACGCCGGTTAAAAGCTCATAGAGCACAGCGCCCAAGGCGAAAATATCAGTCCGCCCGTCGAGCTCGCCATCGGTAATTTGCTCCGGCGACATATAAAAGAATTTGCCTTTAATAATGCCGGCTTGTGTTTTGGCAACTCTGTCTCTCGCTTTGGCGATACCAAAATCTATCAGCTTAACATCGCCTTCAAAAGAGATGAGAATATTTTGCGGGCTGATATCGCGGTGCACAATGCCGAGCAGCTGGCCATGCTCATTTTTCTTGCGATGAGCATAGTCGAGAGCGTCGGCAATTTTAGCGATGGCAGCGGCCGCTATGGTGGTTGGCACCAGCTCTTTTTGGGCGGCCGCCCGCTTTAAAATGGTGTACATATCTCGGCCGTGGATAAACTCCATGGCGATATAAAGAGTGCCGTCTTTGTTGCCTAAATCATAAATTTGGCAAATATTGGCATGGCTTAATTGCGAGGCAATTTTGGCCTCGTCAATAAACATGGAGACGAATTTTTCGTCTTTGGAAAACTCCGGCAAGAGCTGTTTAATAGCAACTAAGCGCTCAAAGCCTTCGGCACCGAAACTTTTGCCGACGCACACTTGAGCCATGCCGCCCTTAGCCAGCTTGGCCAATAAGAGGTAATTACCGAAATATGTTCCCTTAACACTCATCGGCCAATCCCAAAGGGCAGACCAAACCGCATAGGGAAAATGGTCTAATTAACTGGAATATTTTAAAAAATTACTTAGTAACTTTATTAGAACGGATGCAGCTTGTGCATACTTGAATACGGCAACGGCGGCCGTTTACCACTGCCCGTACTTTTTGAATATTGGCTTCAACTCTTCTTGGGGTGTGATGGTTAGAGTGAGAAACCTTGCAACCGCTCATAAATCTTTTTCCACATATAGCACAACGCATTTTTTCCTCCAAAACTCACTGGTTAGGCTCTATGAGCCAAAAAACGGTGAGCACTATACGCATTTTAAAAAAAATGTCAAGGGCTAAATGCTAACGGCTATATTTAGTCACTGCTAAAAATGGCTTGATTCATCGCTGAGCTGCCATTAGCATACCGGCGCGTGTGCCCGAAGCCCGGGAGGAAAAAGCGGATGCTCAAAAGAATTTCAATCCTGACTAGTATTTTTTTGCTTTTCTTTGCTGCCTGCAACAAAAATAAAGGAAATGCTGTTAGCGAAGCGGAGCAAAACCTTAAAGCATATAAAGGATCAGTCGGACAAATAAATGAAGATTTGCCCAAGGTGACTGGCCCCATCATTGCCGAGGACGGTATTTTGGTAAAAAGCCATGCTTTAAAGGAAATAGATATTTCAACTATAGAGGGCAAAAAGCAATATGGCCGGGAGGCCGCAGTTATTGCTGAGAAGGTACTAGCTTTGCAGCTCCCGGCCGCCGGTCTTTTGCAAGAAGCATATTTAAGTGGCAAATATTATTATGCTTTTCGTGATAGTGCTCAAAATGATTTTAAAGATGCCGCTGCGGCCGCTCCTGCTATTCCCCAAGCTGAGACAGCTTTGGTGCCAATTAAAGAACCTCTAATTGGCACAGCTCTTGTAGCCACCGGTATAGTACTTACCGTGTGGGGAACTTTTAAGGCCATAAATAAGGCTGTGAATAGGACGCAGGAGATTGTCGGCGATACGGCAAGTAGTAGTGAGAGTGGTCGCAAAAATGTAATAAAAATCTTGCAAAAACGCGGTGTTAGTATCAGTGATGATGCCACGGGCGCTGAGGTGCAGAGCAAATTTGAGGAGCTGGGGCGCGATAGCCGGGCCTCCATTGCCAAAGAGGTGCGCGAATATGTCACTACCGAACTTACCCAGGAGGGCGGCGACGACAGTTATCAGGCCGATGGCCTTATAGAGCGCGATCGCGAAAAGATGGTGGAATCGGCTAATGAACTCGGCAAAGTGGCCCTGGAGAGCACCGTGGCCGCCTCGCAACAAGTCACTGGCAATGTTGGTAATATCGTGGAGTCGGCCATTGGCGGCCAGGCCGGTAAAGCTATCGGCGCCGGTGTTGACCTTACTTTGCAAGTAACCGAAACTGACCCAGTTAAACTGGTGGAAGATAATTCCATAGTGGCCATTACCGGCGGCGAAGAAACGGTGACCATTGAGCTGCCGGCCGAGAAGTTGAGCCGGGAGGAGACGGAAAAGGCTATTAAGGAGCTTGTAGGGGGCAAAGCTGATGACAGTAAACTGACTGCCGAGCGCATCGATCTCATTGCCTTAAACCTCATCCATTGGCATTTGGAGGAGCGCCAGCCCGGCGGTTTTGAAACCACAGAGCTAACCGGGCCGCAATATTTCCAGGTGGGCGATATTCGTCTCGATTTGGCGCCTGGCAGCAGTGACAATAGCCCGGCTTATAAAGCTAGTGTGCCTATTGGTGTTTTCCCCGAAAATATCAAGGCCGATGTGCAGCTGCTTGCCGAGGGCATGGCGCCGGCGGAGGGCTCTTTTGTGCCAGATGGCCATGACAGTGTGGTTACTTTGCATCTGGTGCCGGAGCTGGGCACTATTTCTGTATCGGCTATTCCCGAAAGCGCGGTTCATAATTCTGCCGCTGCTTTTAATGTTGGCGGCAGAAATAGGGCTTCCTTATTTGCCGCTAATAACCATGATAATGAAGAAACTTACCAAGTAACGGCAAAACTTGCTCATGTCTATGAAAATATTACTGTTTCACTCACGGCCACCAACGGCATGGTTTGGGGCAGTGCCAAGCAGAGCCTCTCGGCCGGCGGCGAGCTCACCTGGCTTTTGGATGTTTATGACAAAGCGCAGATTGTGGTGCGCCGCCATGACACCGGCGAATCTTACACCATGACTATAAAGGCCGGCGAAAGTTATGGCGAAGAGTCTATAAAAGAAGAGGAAGAGCCCGCCGATAAAGATAAAATACCTATGCGCTGCGGGATAGATTTAAATGCTTGCAGCATCTTTTTAAAAGACGATTTTACCACCACTTGCGGCTCCACTCACTATGGTTACGAGCGGGTAGAAGCCTATATGCAACTGGGCTTTTGGGCTGATTATAGCGGCATTATTATATATGAGCATCATGAATGTAAGAGTGATGGTAGTTGTCTGGGCTGTGCAGCGAACTTAACGGCCGATTTTGTTTTGGATGAGAATTGTAATATTAAACTTACCAAATATTTTAATGCTTCCAGCGATATTTATAGCGATTGCAGCGATATTAGCGATGAAGAGCTCTTAAATGAGGCCCAGTGCGCTTTTGGCAATATTGCCCTTAATAGCAGCGGTTCGCCCCTTACTTACGGTTGCGGCGGACCCAATTCTGTTTCGGTCAATGGCCATTGCCTAACAGGCGGCAGCGATTGCCGGTAGGGCACATTAACGGCCGGAATTTTTTGAAGAAAAGATTATATATTTCCGAGGATTGCGTGATGACAGCGGTGAATGCCGACAGCAAAATATCATCTACGCCTTTGCGTGATGATTACATAGATGCTCTGAAAGGCCTTTTGATATTTTTGGTTGTATATGGGCATCTTCTTGAAGAAAATGCCCCTGATGGGAGTGTCAACTGCGCCATAAGGACTTTTATCTATTTGTTTCACATGCCGCTTTTTATTTTTTTGTCGGGGATGTTTTCCCATGTCAAAAGCCGGGAGCGGTATTTGTTAAGTATTATAAAATTAATGGAAACATACGCAGTTTTTCAATTATTACATTATGTTATACCATTGCCGAAAAATCATGGCGTTTTTTCTTTTACTAACTACATTACTTTTCCGACCTGGACACTGTGGTATATTTTGTCTCTCGTTTCCTGGCGTTTAATCATTTATTTTTTTGCCGAGACCTCGCTAAATAACAATAAAATTAAGACTATGTGCTTAGCGTTATTTATAAGTCTGGCCGGTGGGTTCATCCCGGTCGGCTCTGAGCTTTCCTTGCAGAGAACTATGTGCTTTTGGCCCTTTTTTATGGCCGGATATTACCTTAATCCGGATATAGTTAAAAGAATTGTTAAAAAAATGCCCTGCTGGCTGGCCATCATAATATGTGCCGGCGCATTGGCCTTTTTGTATTTTATAATGGGCAAGAGCCTGGGGCATGTTAGCTACGGTTCGTATAATTATTACAGCGCGAGCAGCGAGCTCAAAGGCCTTCTTATGCGCTTGAGCTTTTTTCTGGCAGCTATTTCTCTTTCTATAGCGGTGATGCGGCTTACACCAAATTGCCAATTCCTGGCCAAGATAGGGAAAAAGACATTATTTATTTATATGGCACATTCGTTTGTAGCGGCGGTTATTTATTATTTGGATCGGCGCTTTTCCTGGCTAGGCCTCGCGCCGTCAATCTTCTTGATTGCACTGATTACAACTTATTTGCTCTATTTATTGTCAAAAACCAAAGCGGCGCTTTTGCTTAATCCGCTAAGTACAATAATGCGCTTTTTTTAACTCAAAAGCCCTTCTAAAAGCCCTAAAATCTCTTCATCGGCCGGTAGCCACTTCACCGAATGCAGATCTTTTTTACTGAGCCAGGCGGCGTTTTCGTGCTCTAAAAGGGTGAGGCGACCGGAAACCAAAGAGCACAAAAATGAGTCCATGGAAAGGTGAAATTCCGGGTAATCATATTCTATAGTGGTTAAAAAGCGCTCCACCGCTATTTCACTTGCCAGTTCCTCAAAAATTTCTCTTTTCAGCGCCGCTTCCGGGCTTTCGCCGGCCTCGATTTTGCCGCCGGGAAATTCCCACCAGTCTTTCCAGGGGCCATAGCCTCTTTGGGTGGCAAAAAGCGCTTTTTCGCCGCCGGGCGTCTTGCTAATAATTATGGCACAAACTACTTTAACTTGTTTCATTTTGGGCTCTTATGAGGCTTTTATACTGCGGGAAGATTAAAAAATCTTCTGGTGTTTTCGCTAGTTATTTTAGCTACTTCGGTGAGAGAAAGCTGCCAGGTTTCCGCCAGAACTTTAGCCGTTTCCACCATAAAAGCCGGCTCATTGGGGCGGCCCCTATAGGGCACCGGCGCGAGGTATGGTGCATCGGTTTCCAAAAGAATGCGCTCATGGGGCAGAGTGGCAAAAATGTCGCGCAGTTCGGCCCCCTTTTTAAAAGTGATGATGCCCGGCGCTGAGAGGTAAAAGCCCATATCAAGATAGGCGGCGGCATCGGCGGCGGTGCCGGTAAAGCAGTGAATTAACGCCGGATTTCCCGAAAATTCTTCTCTAAAAATGGCCCGCGCTTCTTCGTGGGCATCGCGGATGTGCGCTATAACCGGCAGGGCGAGCTCTTTGGCCATATTAAGCTGGCGGCGAAAGAGGGCGCGCTGGTTTTCCGGAGTGCTTAAGTTATAAAAATAATCGAGCCCAATCTCGCCGACGGCCAGCGCTTTGGGGTGATTTTTAAGTGCGGTGGCATATTGGGCTAAAATTTCTTCGCTAACCTCATCGGCTTCATGGGGATGCACCCCGGCGGCGAAGTAAATTTCCTGATAATTATCAGCTAGATTCATGGCGTAGCCCAGGTTGTCATCTTTGATTGAGGCTACAATAGTAATCATGGTATCTATTTGAGCTGCGCGCGCCCGCTCAATAATAGCCGGAATGAGGGCCGGGTCGTCATTTTCGTAAGTATAAGGGTCAAGGTGACAGTGGCTATCTATAAACATGGCTTCCTCCCGCCGCTCATTTAGAATATTTAGGGGGAAAAAGGCAATCTAAAAAAACGCGGCGAAATTAGAGAGTAGCTGCTATGAAATAAAAGGCACTGGTGAAATTTTTGTGATTTGGAACAAAAATTTCACATCTCATTGTGGTTATTTTTTAAGATAGCTAAATTAACCCTTTAAAAGAGCTGGAAAGTTAAACTCTTTTGCCCTATAATGCCGGCCTCGGCTGTAGCCTTGCAGCTAAAGAGTAAGGAGTAATAGATGAGTGACGTTAGTGAAATTCAAGAAATTAAACTGGGTGCCGAAGTTGATGCCATGTGTTCAAAATGCAAATTGGAACGTGGCCATGTTATTACCGCCATTGTCGATGGCGAGATAAAAAAAGTGCGCTGCAACAGCTGCGGCTATGAACACGCTTTTAAGAAAAAAGCCGCCAGCAAAAAGAAAACCAAAGAAGTATCCACCGATGCCGCTACCTCGAGCCCGGTAACAACCGCCCAATATGAGCGGGTAATCGGTAATCGCGACATAAGCGAAGCGAAGCCTTATGCCTTTTCCACCAAATTTGCCGAAGGCGATATGATAAAACACGCCACTTTTGGCACCGGCATTGTGACCGCCGTTAAAGATGATCACAAAATATCGGTAATGTTCCCGGATCGCCTCCGCCTCTTGGCCCACGACCGCACTTCCATCTGATAAATTTGGCTTTTCTAGGCGGAATAAGCTGGCTCCTCGCGGCAAAAAAGCGCGCGGGGCGGCTATGTATGTGAGGAATTTATGATTCAGCCTCCAGAGATTTTTAAGCTTTTAAATCGCGAAGTTATCGGCCAAGATGCCGCTCTCCGCGAGATGGCGGTGGCTATATATAAGCATCTTATCAGCCACCGAACTGGCAATGTGCTCTTAATCGGCAACTCCGGCACCGGCAAAACCACTATCATGCGTTCTGTGGAGCGCTTTTTTGCCGAGGAGAAGGAGCTCGCCCGCTTTTCCACCATCATCCGCATTAATGCCAATTTAGTGGCTGACCTCGCCACCAAAGGGGCGCAGTCCAATGTGGTGATGGAGCGCCTCGCTCGCCAGGCCACCACTGTTTTGGGCAATAACGCCACTAAAGAGAATGTCATCGACTACACAGCCCACGGCATTGTCTGTGTGGATGAAGTGGATAAAATCCGCGCCGAAGTTGGCGGCGAGCCCAGCATTAAGGGCATTATTGCTCAGGATAGCCTGCTCACCCTCATGGAAAACGAAAATGTCCATGTAAAAATTACTTATATCGAAAACGGCAGCTGGCAAGAGGGGGTGGTGCCCATCAATACCGCCCATGTGCTCTTTATCGCCGGCGGTGCTTTTGAAGAGCTCTATGGCCAGGTTTTAGACCGCGTTACCGAGCACGGCGGCATGAGCAGCCTGATGAAGCTGGTGCCCAAAGCCGACGGCACCTTGGAGCGCCGGGTAGTTTTTAAACTGGGCGACCATTTGCGCCATGAAGATCTCTTTCGCTATGGCATGACGCCGCAATTTATCGCCCGCTTTGCCAGCATCATCATGCTGGGCGACCTCTCCCCGCGCGACCTGGTCTCTATCTTTTGCGATATTCCGCACGCCATCTGGCCCACGGCGCAGGAATACTTTGCCGGCCTGGGGATCAACTTGCAAATTACCGAGGGGGCCAAAATGCTTCTTGCCGATAAAGCCTCAGAAAATAACCGCCTGGGCGCCCGCGCGCTCACTGAGGTCTTTGGGCGCATGATTAAGCAATATGAGTATAACCCCCTGGATAATCCGCACCTGGTGGATAATGGCAGCGAAAAGGTGCTGACCATCACCGAAGAGCTGGTGAAAGAGGCGTTTAAATAAAAATTACTATATTAAATAAGGAGTAACCCATGAAAAAACTATCTTCCTACTCTCTAGCTATGGCCTTTGTTTTGGCCGGCTGCGGCGGCTCAGGGGCTAATAATAAACCTGTTCCCGCCCCCAAAGCGGAAGTGGCTCCGGCTGAGCAAGCTCCCGCTATTTTCCCCACTGTTTATAATGAGCCGGCAGTGCTTACTAAAGCCTGTGACGAAGTTTTGGCGAGAGCCCAGGAACTGGCCGCCAAAATCAAGAGCGACCATGCCGCCGGGCAGCACGAAAATATTTTGGCCATTATGAATGATTTGCTCATAACCATGGACAGCGTGGGCCCTATGAGTTACCTTTTGAGCCAGGTACACCCCAGTGAAGAACTGCGCAAGAGTGCCGAGGAGTGCACTCAAAAGCTGGAAGCTTTCTCCACTGCGCTCTCCCTCGATGCCGACCTTTTTGCCGCTTTGAATGCCCTTGATGCCACTAAACTTAGCGGCGAGGCAGCTCGCTTTTTTGATAAGATTATGCTGGGTTACAAGCGCTCCGGCGTGGATAAGAGCGCCGAAATCCGCGAAAAGATTGCCTCTTTGAAGAAGGACGATGTCCTTTATGGCCAAAAATTTCACAAAGCCATTACCGATGGCACCGGCAAAATGAATGTGGCTATTGCCGATTTGGAGGGGCTGCCCGAAGATTTTATTAAGCGTCACCCGGTAAATGAGGACGGCACCATCACCATCACCACCGATTACCCGGACTTCTTCCCGGTGGAAACTTATGCCAAAAAGCGTGAAATCCGCGAAAAGCTCTACAAACTCTTTTTGGAGCGCGGCTACCCGGAAAACGAAGAGAATCTCAAAAAACTTTTGCAAATTCGCTATGATATAGCCCAAACTCTCGGTTATCCCACTTGGGCAGAGTATAATGCCGAAGATAAAATGATTGGCAATGCCGCCGCTATTGACTCTTTTGTGAACAAAGTGGCCGCTTTGGTGCGTCCCAAGATGGAGAGCGATCTCAAGGAGATGTTAGCCGCGCTTCAGGCCGAATACCCCGAAGCCAAAGTGGTGGAAGTTTGGGACCGCTTCTATTATCAAAAGCAGTTGCAAGCTAAAAATTACCAGCTCGATTCCCAGGAAGTGCGCTCCTATTTTAATTATCCGGATGTAAAAAGCGGCCTTTTGGCAATAGCCCAAAAACTCTATGGTCTAACCTTTGTGCGCGATGAAGCGGCGCCGGTGTGGCATGAAAGCGTAGAAGCTTACAAAGTGCTGGAAAACGGTGCTCCTATTGCCGTTTTTTACCTCGATATGCACCCCAGAGCCGGTAAATATGGCCATGCCGCCATGTTTGAAATAAGAAACGGTATTACCGGGCGCGTTATCCCGGCCGGCAGCCTGGTTTGTAACTTTCCAGCCCCCGGAGGCGAAAGTAAACTGGCTCTTATGGAACACAGCGATGTTACTACTTTCTTCCATGAATTTGGCCACTTAATGCACCAACTTGTTTCCGGCCGCCACGATTATCCCAATCTCTCCGGCGTCTCCACCGAGTGGGATTTTGTGGAAGCTCCTTCGCAGCTCTTTGAAGAGTGGGCTTGGGATCATGAAGTTCTTTCCACTTTTGCCAAAAAAGCCGATGGCACGGTTATCAGCAAGGAGCTGGTGGAGCGCATGAAAGCGGCCGATGAATTTGGCAAAGGTGTCCATGTTGGCCGCCAGATGTTTTATGCCGCTCTTTCCTATTATTACTATGCCGAAGACCCGGCAAATATCGATTTATTGAAAAAGTATAATGAAGTGCAGGCCAAATATAGCCCCTATCCGCAAGTAGAAGGCACCCATCCTTATGCCAATTTCGGCCATCTTGATGGCTATAGCTCCATGTATTACACCTATATGTGGTCGCTTGTTATTGCCAAAGATCTTTTGACCAAATTTGACGGCAATTTGCTTAATGCCGAGGTATTTAAAGCCTATAAAGAAAAAATTCTGGCCCAGGGCGGAGCCAAACCGGCTAAAGAGCTGGTGGAAGACTTCTTGGGGCGCGAGAGCGACTTTAAGGCTTATTCTGATTGGCTGATGAAATAATTCACTTTTTGCCGGAGTGGCCGCATGGCTATAGCCCAAGATTTAGCTAACCTGGCATCGGCTTTTGCTTTTGAAGGAGAACCTACTAAGGCTCAGGCAATAGCAAGCGGCCATATTAACCGCACCTATTATCTCACCTACGATAATGGCCGGGGCGGGGAAAATTACTATCTTTTACAAAAGATAAATAGCGCGGTTTTTCAAGATGTGCCCGCTTTAATGGCCAATGTGGCCCGGCTTTTGGCCTATTTTAAAAATGAGCCGCATATAAGCGAAGAGCTTTTTTACGGCCGGGAGCCGGAGCTTATTTTTACTAAAAATGGCGCTTCTTTTCTGGCGGCAGCGGATGGCTCCTTCTGGCGCGCTTATACCTTCATCGGCGCGGCCACAATCTTAAAGGAGCCGGCTTTAGTGGAAATTAGAGCGGCGGCCTTTGCCTATGGCTCGCTGGCCAGGCGCCTGGCTAATTTGTCCTGTGAATTATTTAATGAGACTATCCCCAATTTTCATGCCCTAAAAAGCCGCCTTCTGGCCTTTAACGCGGCTCTTTCGGCCGCAGCCGAAGAGCGGCCGGAGCGCTACAAAAAAGTTTTACCTTTGGCGCAAAAATTATCGGCCATGGCTACCCTGGCTTTGCCGCTGGCTAAGGCTATAGCCAGCGGTGAGCTGCCGCGCCGCCTGGCTCACAACGATACCAAATTGAGCAACATACTCTTTGCTAAAGAGAGCCATGAGCCGCTCTCTATTATAGATTTTGATACAGTAATGCCCGGTTCGCCGCTCTATGATTTTGGCGATTTGGTGCGTAGCGCGGCGGCGACAGGTGCTGAAGATGAGCCGGAAGGAATGGAAATTTCCCTGGAAAAATACGAGGTTATCTGTCAGGGCTTTATTCCGCCGCTACTCCCCATATTAAATGAGGCCGAGCGGGAATACCTGCCGCTGGCGCCGCTTACCATTACCTGCGAACTCTCTTTGCGCTTTTTTGCCGATTACCTTAGCGGCGACCACTATTTTGCCATTCATTACCCAGAGCAGAATTTTAAACGCGGCCTGGCTCAGCTAAAGTTGGCTGAGTCTATGGCTGAAAGGGCAGGTGAAATGGCCAAAATTGCCAAAAATAACTTATCGCCGCAAAATTTGAAAAAAGTATATTGACTATTTATCGCCATTTCTTAACTATGAGCTCATGTGGTGTTTCTCGGAAAATACTGGAGCTTAATCATGGAAAAATCAGTAGCTGGTATTAGATCTAGATTTCGGCTTTATGATGCAATATTGCAACTTAACAATGAGCATTTTCTCTTTTTAGCCGGCAAGGATGGTGAGCTTGGGGCAACTTTTGCCTCACCTGAGCTTCTAAAGCGCTTTGGAGTTAAGCCGGAAGAATTTTTTAACCAACTCTCGCGCACTGTGGTGTGGGATAAAGAATCAACCAATAATTTAGTTACTTTGCCTTTGCCTGCCGGTGACTTTATTATTTGTTATAGTGTTACTTTTTTGCCAGGCGAAGAGAGCCCGATGGCGCAAAAAGCCATTATCGGCCGTGATTTGACAGCCGAGCAGCGCCTGCGCCAGGAGCAGCAGGAAACAGGCGAACTGGTGGAGCATGTAATTCAAAATTCACGCGATCTTATTCTTATTCATGATGAAGGAATTATTAAATATGCCAGTAACGGGGCGGCAAAACTTTTGGGCGTAAGCAGCGCCGATAAACTCATAGGTGCCTCTTTTTATAGCTTTATTCCCGAAAAAAATGCCAAAGCCACTATTGAGCGCGATAAACGTATTATCGAATTCGATGGTGAAATAATAGAAGACAGCGAAGAATTTTTAACCAAAGATGGCCATAAATTTTTTGCCATGCTACGAGAGCGGGCGGTGACTTTTCAGGGGCGCCACATGATCCTGGCCGTGGCCAGCGATATCAGCGATATTGTGGCCAGCGAAAACCAGTGCCATGAGCTTTGGGAACGCATTGAACTCGCTAAAAAGCAAGAGAGCATGGTGGTGATGGCTGCCGGCATTGCCCACGATTTTAATAACATGCTCTCCGGGATTATCGGCAATGCCAATTTACTGGCCGGAGAATTGCAAGATAATGATAAAGCTCAGCAATTTTTAGGGCGTATTGAACTGGCGGCGCGGCAGGCGGCAGATTTAACCAGGCAGCTCGTAACTTATGCTACCGGCAGTGGCTTGGAGCTGGCACCCATATATTTAAAGAATATTATCAATGATATGCTTTCGCTGCTTAGAGCTTCCATCCCGCGCAGTGTGGATCTCAAATTTAACTGCCAGGAGCAGGTGGAAGTTTTGGCTGATGCCTCGCAAATTCGCCAAGTGGTAATGAATCTTCTAATTAATGCGGCCGAAGCTATCAGCATGAATCGTTCTACCGGCCTGGTGACTGTGGTAACAAGAGCTATTGCTATAACCGGCGAACAAAATGAGACGGATTACTTAAAGCGCCCGCTTCCCATAGGTAAATATGTGGCCCTCGAAGTTACCGATAATGGCCCGGGTATTCCGGCCGATAATATCGAAAAAATCTTTGACCCCATGTATTCCACCAAGAAAAAATCGCGCGGCTTGGGGCTCGCCAGCCTTTTGGGCATTGTGCGTAGCCATCACGGTTTCATCGGCATAAATTCTATTGTCGGTGTTGGTACAACGGTGCGTGTTTATCTACCGCAAACCAGCCAGGCGGTTACTACTCAGGAAATAGAGCCGCTTTCGGGCGCCGTGAGTAGCAATGAGCGCTTGCCCGAAGAGAAGGGCAGCTTAAAAGAGAGCGGCCGGGAACCGCCCAAGAGCCCGGAAGTAAAGAGTGAGCCGGCGTCTCCCCCCAAAGTAATTAAGCGTGAACAAAGAGCCGGAGGCACTATTCTGGTGATTGATGATGAACAGGCGCTTTTAAGCATTGCCAAATTGGCTCTCGAAATAGTCGGCTACCAGGTTGATGCCGTTTCTTCCGGAGAAGACGGTTTGGAACTTTTGCGCCAGAACCAGCATAAATACAGCGTGGTGCTTACTGATTTTGCCATGCCGGGACTCTCCGGAGTGGCGCTGCTTAAAGCCATTGCCAAACTTAATCCTGATGTGCCTTTGGTGCTCACCAGCGGCTATTCATGGAATAGCTTAAAAGGGCAGATCGATGTGCCCATTGCCGGCTATTTGCAAAAACCGTTTGGCGCCAGCGATATTGCCCGGGCAGTTGATATGGCCATGCCGGCCAAGTGATCTTAGATTTTAGCGGGCTATTCTTTTAAAACGCATCCGGTAAATGGGGTCGCCCTGGCTTTCGTGCCAGGCTTCGCGCTCGGTGGGGCCGGGGCCAAAGGGTGTCTTGTCCTGCGAAAAGCCGCCCCCTTCCTGTAAATTTATGAGTAGCGGCTCCTGCTCCAGCGCTTCCAACATGGCCTGGGCCAGGGGTTCATTATCGGTAGCTACCAGTAAATGGCCGCCGTCAATCAGTTTTTCGGCAATTATCTTGGCCGTAACTTCATTTAAAACGCGCCTTTTATGGTGGCGGGCTTTATACCAAGGGTCGGGAAAGTTTATATACACTGTGTCCAGCGAATTATCGGGAAAGAGGCCGGATAGGTGCACATTGACATTGCACATGAGGGCCGCCAGATTGGTAAGCCCTTGGGCCGCCGCCGCCGCCTTTAAGCCTTCTACCAGAAAATCGCGTATTTCGAGCGCTACCACATTATATTCTGGGTGCGCTTCGGCGAGAGCCAGAGCAAAGGCGCCTTTGCCGGTGCCGATATCCAGGTGATAGGGTGCCTCGCGGCCAAATACTTTGGGCCAATCCGGAATCTCAATGGGCGCGGTAAAGCGCAGACTGAAGGGGTTTACATGGCGGCGGTGACGTTCGTGCATATTTAAGCTCCAAGCGGGGGGATAAAAGTTACTTCACTGATATGGCGGGCGCCGGTTAAGAGCATAACCAGGCGGTCAAAGCCCATGGCCATGCCGGTGGCCGGCGGCATCTCGCCAACAGCTTTTAAAAAGCGCTCATCGCTGGGCTGGGCCACCTTGCCACGGCGGCGGCGCTCAGACTCTTCCAAGGCAAAGCGGCGGCGCTGCTCCGCTTCATTTATGAGTTCCACAAAGCCGTTGGCGAGCTCAATATCGGCCGCATAGAGCTCCACCCGCTCGGAAAGCAGCGGATTTTGGGGATCGAGGCGCGAGAGCGAAGCTAATGGCGCCGGGTAGTGAGAGACAAAATAGGGCCTATCCAGCTTTTCCAGCTCCGGATCTATCTTTTCCAGCATGAGTAGGTTAAAGACATCATCAAAGGGCATCTCGGGCAGGTGGCGACCCAAAAGTTTATGAATATGCTCCATGGGCAAATTATCCGGCGCGCACTCGCTCACTTTAAAGCCCACATATTTTTCAAAAAGCTCATCTATGGTAAAGCGGTAAAAAGGCTTATTAAGAGCTATTACGCCGTGCGCCGTTTTGAGCTCGGTAGCGCCTATGGCCGCCGCCGCCGCTTTGATGATATTTTCCGGATCTTCAAAGAGATAGCGGATATCGGCTTCGCTCCGGTACCATTCCAGCATCATAAATTCGCAAAAATGCTGGGCTGTCCACTCGTCATCGCGATAGACATGGCAAAGCTGATAAATATTGCCCAGGCCCATGGCTAAAAGGCGCTTCATGGCAAGCTCGGGCGAAGTGTGCAAAAAGCCATTAACAAGTTTGCCCTCTTTTTTAAAGGCAATAGGCACCGGCTCAATGTGCATTTCCGGCGCGTTGGCCATAATGGCCGCCGGCGTATCCACTTCGTTAAAGCCGTTTTCGGCAAAAAAAGCGCGCACGGCACTAAGCAACTGGCTTCTTTTTAATAAAATCGGTGATGGCTTACGCATAACAAATATTTATTCCTCATATACATGGAGCAGAGAGGTAAAAACTCATAAGCACCATTGATATTTAAACAAACCAATTCTCAATTTTTAGGGGAAAATATTTATTTCCTTGGCAGCATATTTTTCAGTTGAGCGTGGTGTATCAAATACCGTTTGCATAAAAGCAGCGTCGTCGGCATTGTTGAAAAGCTCTTGTGAGCCAAGACGCCAATTATTTAGGGCTGCCTCATAGTCGGTATTATGATTTGCAAAATCCGCAAAATGGGCTTTAAGCTTTAAATAAGTAATAAATAAGCCCAATTCCGTTATATAGTCTTCCGGTAGTGCCTTTATTTCTTGTTCCAGCATTTCGTAGGTCATCGATCCCCCCTAAGTCCAAATATTATAGCATAATGGGTTAAGGCTGCCAAGAGCGCAGATGGGCCCATGCGGAGATGGATTAATTACCTCTTTCCGCTGTTTAGTTCTGGCTCTTGATGCAGCGTGCGGAATAGCCGGCTTGTTTGGAAAAATAGCCCACATATATATCGTTGCCGGTAATTTTTAGAAAATACGCATAGTTGCTATCGTATGGTGAAGAAGACCATAAAGTGGCTGTTTCACCAAATTCACCATACTTCGGATAAGCTTGATACCAGTAATCACCGGCGGGAACGGCCGTAAAGCCATAAATATCTTTGCCGCCATTCCATGTGCTAACACGTAATTTTTGGGCCGCAGTGGCATTTTCGCCGCCGAGATAAGCGATAAGTTCTTCAAATTCTTCCTTGGTTGGTAAGCGCCAGCCGCTGGGGCAAAATTCGCTGGCGCTGGCTGTAGCCCAATCGTAAAGAAGGCCATAATTATCCATGTTATTTTGAGCACCACCCGGATAATACTTACTATCGGTTTCGCGCTTATAATTTTGGGCCATCCATTCCCGGCAGTCAATCACCACTGTGTTATATTTTTTATTACTATCATGATCATCTTCTAGTTTACCGGTTGTGCCATCGGCGCCTAATTTGCACTGGTCGCATTTTTCGCCGAACCTATTTTTATTTTTGCACTGGTCACAATTAGTGCCGGTAAAGGCGGCGGCGCACTCGCTGCAATCTTCGCCGTCCCAACCTGTTTGGCAAGTTCCGCTTTTGCAATTGCCGCTCTCTTTATCCAGCGTGCCGTTTTGGCAGAGAATTTTTTTGTCGCACTTGCTGCCGGTAAAGGTGTCGGCGCACTCATTACAATCTTCGCCCGTCCAGCCTGTTTGGCAAGTTCCGCTCTTGCAGTGGCCGCTTTCATCGTCTAATCTGCCGTTTTTACACAAAATTTCTTTATCGCAATCGGCGCCGGTGTAGTCATCCACACAAAAATTACAGAGCGGCCCGGTCTTGTGCGGGTTTTGACATTCATCACAGTTTATGCCGACCCAGCCGGCTTCGCAGCTATCGGCGTGGCAATTGCCCGTCAGCGGATTCAATAGGCCATGGCTGCACTTGATTTTTATGTTGCACTTTAAGCCGGCGTAGAACTCCCCGCAGATAAAACATTCGCCATTGCCGCTCCGCCCCTCGTGGCAGTATTCTTTATCGCCGCAGTCACATTTTTGGCAGTTTTGTCCATAATAGCCCGGCTTACACTCGGCACACTCGGCGCCGGTAAAATTAGCCGCACATTCCTGGCAATTCTCGCCGCTAAAGCCGATGGCGCACTCAGTGCAATTTTCGCCGCCGCGGTGGCCGCTACAGGCGCAGCGGCCCTGGCCGTTACATTCCTGAAATTCGCCGCTGCAACTGCCGCGCTTTACCCCCTTACTAACGCCTTCGCAGATATGCCTTTCCGAGCATATAAGGCAATCGTCGGCGCAATCGTCATCCGTCTGGCAAATAGCCGCGCATTTGCCGTTGGGGTAGCCGCTTTTTTCTATGCAGAGGTAGCCTTCCGGGCATTTTCCGGCGGTATCGCAGGCCTGGCCGGGTTTACCTTCCGGCAATGGGCCATCGGCCTCGGCGTCGGGGTTTTCGTCCAGTAAAGCCATATCGCAGGCGGCGAGATTAAGGGCAAGCAGTAAAAGATATATTTTTGCCTGTTTCATAATAGTTCCCTAAAAGGTGATAGCCAGCACCAGTGAGCTCTCTTCTTTGCCGATAGCCGGTAGCACTGTTACTTGCGTTTCCTTTAACTTAGCCAGTTTATGCTTGGTGCGCACATGCAAAGCGCCCAAAACAATGGAAGAGATAACAGCGGCACTGCCCAGGGCAATAAGTACGGATCCGGCGGCCTGGTTTTTCTCCCAGGCATTTTCCAGATTTTGTAAATATAACATGCTATCCAGCATTTGCGGATTATTATAGCGCTCATACTGCTTATTGGAGGCAGCTAAAAAAAATCGACCCGCCGATAAAGCCGGTGAGCCCGCCGACGAGGCCGATAGTTAAACTGCTGGCCAGAAAGGCCTTCTTTTGCTTCTCATAGTGGATAATACTCTGCCGACGCTCCGCCGCCAGCTCGGCTTCCCCCGAGCCCATAACGCAGCGCACCGAGAGGTAGCTCACCTTTTTGCCGCTATTGACCGTGACTTTGTTGCTATCCACATAGAGGCCATAGGCCTGGCCGGCGTTGCGCTCAGTATTTGCCCAAAAATAGGCGGCGCTGGCAAAGGGGGCACAGCCATCCTTATCACAATAGCCCACCGGCAAAGCGCCAAAGCCGGTGCTGTTTTTAGCTTCATCCCACTTTGGGTGCCTTACACTATCCGAAGCTCTGATACCTTTGCCGATGGTGCCTATGAGGCGGTCAAATTCTACTTTTGTCGGCAGGTGCCAGCCGGCAGGGCAGACTTTACGCGCATCGGCCCAATTATATAAATAGCCATATTCATCGGGACGCTTGCTCTCTTTGTAATCAATATCGGCGTTTATGTATTTCATATTTTCGGCAAGCCAAGTCCCGCCGCCAATTTGCACTGTTTTATAGGTATTGCCGTCGCGGCTATCGGTAAAGGAGCCGTATTCCTGGGCCAGCGCCGGGGCCGCGGTAAGCATAAAAGATAATAACGCGGTTTTTATCAAAAAATTATACATATCAGCACCTAAAAAAGGCCGGCCAGCATTTGGGCACGCCGGAAATAAACAAATGAATTTTTATAATAAAAGGCCGGTTCTTGGCAAGAGCGCATAGAAGCATAGATATTTAACAATTAGTGGCCCAAAATTTCGGGTACCTAAACCGCCCTTGACTTTCGACCAATTTGGAGTCACACTCCAAATCGGTTGGACTTAGTATGTATAAATTCGGGGGCTCCCATGCGAGAGAATAGCGACTGGATTTCCGCTGCTCTTAGCCGATGAGGTGCGCCTTTGGCCCTTTACTCTGCGCCGTGAGCTCTTTGTGGTTAGTATCGCTTTACTGGCCATTGGAGGAATAAGCGGCGGCTATTTGCGCGGTGCAGCATGCCCCGACGGATTATTACCACACCCGCCGCGACACCGGGGATAATATAAACCCGGAAGGGATACGCCTTACAGCGGAGCTCGTAAAAAAGGCTGTGCAACTATATGACGAGCAGGACACTCTTTAGCCGCAAGGTCTATTTTTCGCTTCTCTCACCAGCCGGCCACATTTGACCTCACCCCACAAAATGTTTGTAAATTCATGAAGATTGGCCCCTCCCCACTGTGGGGAGGGGCGAGAGGATGTAATTTCTTTTATGGACGGGGCGAGGTCTGCGCTTACGCCGCAGGCGATCTGGTGAATAAAGCAGGTGACAAAGACATTCTAAAAGCGTATAATACTATGCTTGGTGGAGGGAAGAAGCCGGTACGCCTCTCCTCGTCCTACTTTTTTAAATTTTTAACCCCAAACGAGGTAATTTAGATGAAAAAAGTCCTTATCGGTTTTGCTGTTCTTTTTCTGGCTTTTGTGGCCACAGTCATTCTTTCCTTCTTTATGTGCAATAATAAAACCGAGCCCAGCGCTATTAAAATTACGCCGCTTGAGCAGGTTAATAAAAGGCATTACCACTTTCAGGATGAAGAATCAGCCGCATCCAAAGCGGGGCTGGAGCTGGTGGCGCCCATTGCTCAGCAATATATAGATGCCAAAAAGGATTTGGGCATCATCTTGGCAGTTGTCACTCCCGACGGCGTCTCCACCAAAAGTTTTGGTTCACTGGAGAGTGATGAGCCCTACGAAGAGCTTTATGGGGAAATCGGCAGCCTCACCAAACCCTTTGTCGGCCTGGCTTTTGCCTCGCTCATCAATGACGGAGTAGTTAAGGCCGATACCAAACTAGCCGAATGCCTGCCCAAAGGCGTTACGATTAATGGCATAGAAAACATAACTTTAGCTATGCTGGCTGCTCATATTGCCGGTATTCCGAGGCTCCCCAAGGCGATAGCCGATAAGGCCGATACGCCTCAGCCCTACGCCGATTTTAGTGATATGGATGTCTTTACTGCGCTAAAAACCGCCAAATTAAATAGCCCGGGCTACTATGAATACAGCAACTGGGGCGCCGCGCTTTTGGCTCAGGCTCTCACAATATGCGCCGGCGAAGAATCCTGGGAAACATTAATTGCTAACCGGGTTACCAAAGTGCTGCGCCTAAAGGATATTAAGACAGAGGCCAGCCCCTTAATGCAAGGGCATGATGCTAGTCTTAAACCGGTTCCTGATTGGCACTTTAAGGGCATGGGACCGGCCGGCGCCCTTAAGGCTAATATCAAAGATTTGGCCAAACTTGCTCAAATGATGATTTCCGATGATGAATTTGCCGGCAAGGAGATGATTAAGACCTCTTTAACCAAAATTCATTCAATCGGTCAGCTGGAGTCGGCCTTGCATGTAAAAACTTTTGGCGCTGTCGGCTTATTCTGGCACATGGGCAGCGGAGTTATTTGGGAAGCAACTATGGAAAAGCCAGAGACTAAAGAAGCGCTACACCATTTCGTTTTCCACAATGGGCAAACCGCCGGGGC
Organism: Deltaproteobacteria bacterium; assembly: GCA_016283195.1. Lineage (GTDB taxonomy): Bacteria > JAEEML01 > JAEEML01 > JAEEML01 > JAEEML01 > JAEEML01. The sequence continues at coordinate 57,504 of JAEEML010000063.1, forward strand.
CACCAGCGGCCTGGCCGTTATCCCCGAAAAGAAAATCGGTATTGTCATGCTGTCAAATACAGCTAGCCCCACAACTTCTTTTATAGTCTCCTTTTATGGCC
>JAEEML010000006.1 GCA_016283195.1 Deltaproteobacteria bacterium
AAGATGATTTTGAAGAGTTATTAAATATCGTAGATCTAGCCAAAACCAGTACTTCAGAGGCCCAGGCTCTTACAGCCACAAGCACAGATTGGACCAATTATAGTGAGCAAGGTGGTGATGATTTTGGCTTTGGCGCCCTGCCCGCCGGCTACTACAGCTCCGGGAGCTACAGCGGTTTCGGGTCGCTCGCCTACTTCTGGTCCAGTACGCAGTACGATAATTTCTATGCCTACAGCCTGCATGTAAACCTTGCGTACTTGTACTACTACAGTAAGACGAACGCCCTCTCGGTGCGCTGCATTAGGAACTAGACCTCACCCCTGGCCACCTCTCCCCATTTTTACAAATGCGGCGAGGGGGAATTATTGGAAAATACATGATAATTTACCCTCTCTACCGCTAAGGTGGAGCGGGTGGCACGTAAGCGCCGGGTGAGGAAGCACCCAGCTGGAAGAAGCCAGTGAAAAGAAGCGTAAGGAGATTATTCCGGTCATCACTCTGGTGATCTATTTTGGCACTATGACAAAGATTATAAAGCGTTAGCAGAAACTCTAAGCCATGTTCGCGGTGCAGTAAAAAACTGGGCTTATTGTTTACCTAAAAACCCCGGCGGCGGGAGCCGGCATTTCAATGTGCAAAAAAGCACGGTGAAAAGAAGATAACATGGCTAGCGCTTCCTCTTTAGACATATTTCCGCTTATTTGCAAAAGCCAGGGAATACCCATGAGGCGATTTATGCCCGGCGGCGAATCGAGCCAGCCAAAGGGGTGCTCCGGCGCCACAAAAAGATGCCCCTCTTTTATGGCTTTTAACCCCTGCCACATCGGCTCAGAGCGCAGCTTTTCATAAAGAGCGTAATCATTGGTAACAATATAGTCAGGCTGAATATTAAGTAGCTCTTCAAAGGAGATACGCACCAAACCGTGCTGAGTGGAACGAGGGATGGCATTTTTAAAACCCAGGAGGCGAAGAAGCGCCGCATGGATGGCCCCATCACCGGCACTCTCCAGCCCATCGCTCCCTTTGGCCAAATAAAAGACCGGCGGCCGCCCCTTGGCGCCAAAGGTTTCACGGAGGGCGGCCGCCCTGCTGAGTAACATTTGCGCCTGCTCTATTTGGCTCTCTGCCGCCGCTTCCCTGCCTAGAATCTGGGCCAAAAGAGCCAGTGTTTCCGGCGCTTTTTCCAAAGAGCCGTCCAGGAGCAGATATGGCAGGCCGGTCTGGGCCTGCACTCTATCGGCTAGGGATATATATGTGGGCCCGATATCGCCATAATCAATGACAAGATCCACTCCATAGCGCAGGAACTGCTCATAACTGGCGGTGCCGCCGCGCCCCGAGAGCCGGCCGATAACCGGCAAGCCGCGCACATTTTCCGGTAAAAGTGCCAAAGATTCCGGCGCGAGTTTAGTGGACCAGCCGGCCATCTTTTCCGGCGCTATGGCATAGAGAAGCGCGGCGGCAACCGGCCCGGCCGCCGCAATTTTGCGGATATTAACCGAGACTGCCACGTTGCGTCCAGCGGAGTCGATTACTTGTCGCGTATTGGCCGCGCCTAAAAAAGGCGGCCGGGCCTCGCCGGCACTCGCCACCGCCGCCGCCATGGGGTGGCCCGCAGGCGGCGCTGCCCCCTGCCCCTCTTTAGCAGAACAAGCTGTAAGGGGCAGCACCGCCAAAATGAGCAACATAAGCAATGCTTTGGACTTTTGCACAATATTCCAAAAGAGGGCGGCTTCACGGTCGGTGGCCTGCTGCACTTTGGCGTAAAATTTCCGAAATTCTTCCAAAAAGAGCAGGCCGGCCGGGGTGAGTTCCGCTCCCCCGCGCGCTGCCCCACCCTTGGTGCGGGCCACCACCTGATAACCGAGATTATCTTCCAAATTCTTTAGCAATTTCAGTGCCTTGGGGTATGATAGTTCCATGGCGGCGGCGGCAGCTCTCACCGAGCCATAACTTTGGATATTCTCCAAAAGCCAGATAGAGCCGATTCCGCCAAAAGCGGCACCATTATCATCTTTGAGTTTAATTCTGATTTCACACTGCACGAAACACCAACTGCTCGCTACAGGGAAAAATTAACATCTTGCCTCAGTTATCTGTAGCGGCATCAACAAGTTCTACCACACCATACGTGGTGGCATCATATTTTTCCATCATTTTTGCGCGCAGTTGATTGAGACTGGCCAAATCTTTGCCCATATTGGCCGGAACTTCGCTATCACCCGCCAAATCATAATCGACAATCAGCACTTTGCCTTCCATTTTTGGATAAAGCGGATCTTTACTGCCACCATTACCGACATAAACATAGCCCTTTTGGGAAAGCCATTTAAATTCAGGGAGTTTAGTGGCATCATTTTTTAATTTGGTGCGGTAAGCATCATAGCCATCGCGGCAGACAAAAGTCACCGGATTTTTATCATCGGCAGTAACTTTGGCCTTCGCAAAAATTTTATCAAAACGCACGCCGCGCCGCTTCACCACCTGAAATTCGCCGGCATCGTTTTTCTCGCCGCCGTTCATCTCTTCAACGGCGAGGCCGTTTAAATCTACTTCTACCTTGGTGCCATCCAGCTTTTTAATGGTGACAATGCTGTACTCAAGATCGGCCACATTGCCGCTCATGCCGGTGTGTTCGCCGGCCTTTTGCTCATTGTTATTTTGGGGTTTTTCTTCCTCTTCATTGCCGCAGGCGGCAAAAGAGAGAGCCAGCACGGGAAAAAGTACAAGAGCCAGATTTTTTACCAATTTGCGCATGTTTTTCCTCCTTTTATTTAAAACGTTGCGCCCAGGCCGACAAAAATCTGCCGACCGGGTTGTGGCGAAAAGCCGCCAATTACATAATAAGTGTCAAAAGTATTGCGCATATCGCCAAAGATATAGAAGCTGCCGCGCCCGCCAAAGGTCTTCCAGGTCTGCCGGATATTGAGGCCCACCAAGGCATAAGGCGGCATCTCTTCCAGCACATAGCTATTGGTGAAGGTATCGAGATAATAGGCTTCGGTGCGGCTGGCAAAGCGCAAATCAAGGGTAATATTCAGGCCAAAAAAGAGCATAAAGCGGGCGGCCGCCTGCAAATAGTGCGGCACCCGGTAATCGAGCGGCAAATTGGTGCTTTTATCGAGCGCGTAAAGATAGGTGTAGCCGAGGTCAAACTGGAACCAGCTCACCGGATTTATCATAAAACTGTTTTCCACTCCGGCAAGCAGCGCTTTATTCACATTGATATAAGTGGCACCCGGTTTATCAATAAGATCATCCACAAATGAGACAAAGCCGCGCACTTTATAGGTAAGTTTAAAGGGTAGCACTTTGCCCAAAAAGAGATTGCCGCCAAAATCGAGCATCAGCGCCCGCTCCGGTTTTAGCTTGGAATTGCCGCCCACAAAGTTGGAAAAGAGCTCCTTCAAAGTGGGGAAGCGGGTCTTGCGCCCTACCCCAGCCACCAGTTGCAGAGGCTTAACCACGTCATATTGCAGAGCAAAACGCCACTCCAAAGCCGGGATAGTGCGGTCGGTAACATCCCAAGATTCGCCTTGCAGCTCTTCAGCCAGCACCTTTTCTCCGGCTGCCGATATGCCGGCCAAGAGACTCACCGGCCCCAGTTTTTGTTGATCTTCAAGTGCAAAATGGAAAAGCATGGTTTCATATTTTTGCAAAGGCTTTTTGTAACTCTCTTTCAGCTCTGTGGGCACTGTCCACTCTTCCTGAGTGTTGTGATCGATTTTAAAGCCGTAATTGGTGCGCAGAGTGTTATTTTTCCACAGCACCACCGCCGGAGTGAAATTGAGGCCGGTTGTCCAGTTTTGGTAGCCGGAGGAGCGGAACCAGGCCAGCGGATTTCTCGTGAGTTCTTTATAAGTATTATCCTGATAATCTTCGATTGTATCGTGGTGCAGCATTAAGAAGTAGTTGGCATCAAAGCTAAAATTGCCGGCGCCCATGCCGCTTTTGGGCTTCAAACTGGCCGAAAGGCCGATGAGGCCGGTGTTGTACTCGCTAAAGCGCCAATAGCGCACATAACCAGATGATTCAAAGGGGGGTACTCCACGCTCCACCCAGCTGTAATTGGCGAGAGCCGAGAGGCGGAAGCGCCCGTGAGTATAAGCCAGGCGGGCTTGCAAAAGCTGCTTATCGCTATCGCTGCCTTCGCGCAGGCATTTGTCGTCGCCTTCGCAACTGGTTTCGTGAAAAGCGGCATCCCTTTCGCTGGCTTTGTAACTCCTGGGCAAGGGGAAGTAGCCCAGTTTTTGGCTTTGAAAGGCGAGTGATGCGCTAAAGCCGCGTAGAGAAACACCGGCAATGGCTTTTACCACATAGCCGGGCGCTTCGCCGGTGGTGAGGTCGCGCAGTTGCACTTCCACTTTGCCGCCGGCCGGGCCATACCAAGGGTCACTGTGAATATGAATAATGCCGCCCATGGCTCCGGGGCCATAGAGCAGGCTGGTAACCCCGCGCTCGATTTCTATAGCCGAAACGCCGGTCAAAAGCAGAGTATTGGAGTCATAGCCGCCGGCATACACCTCGCTGATGGGAATGCCATCAAACATGAGCAGCGAAGCTCTTTGGTCAAAGCCGCGGATCATTATTTCCGAGCCCGCCTTGGCGTGCTCACTCACTTGCAATCCCGGCACTTCGTTAAGCACCTGGGCAATGGTGGTATTGCCCTCTTCTTGCAGTTTTTGGCCGGTAATAATAGTGCCGGAAATTGGCGCCATACGCTTTTGCCCGCGCACCACGGTGCGCATTTCGTCTTTTTCGGGAGCTTTGGGGCTCTCCGTCTGCCCGTCAGCTATGTCGGTAGCGGCATCTGTGGCACCATCATCAGCCAAGGCATAAACAGGCCGCATAGTCATAAAAAGTAAAAACGTAAGTAGAGCTTTCTTCTTCATCTGCTCCTCCGAGCCGATATAAATAGCTTTTTATATCGGCAAGTGTCAATATTTTTTTTCTACTAAATTTAACAAATAAATTGACAAGTTGTCTCTAACATATAGAATTAGCCCGGCATTAAAAAACAGTATGCCATGTTACTAAGGAGATTATTATGGCTAAATTTACATTTGATACTTCTCGTGCCCCGCTTGTCGTCTGCACCTTCCCGGAGGATGCTACTACTGAAGAGTGTCTGCAATACGGCCCCGAACTTGGCAAAATATGCCGCCAATATAAAAATAAAGAGATGCTCTATGTTATAGATGCGCGCAAAATGGGGCCAACAGGTACTTCACGCGATAAAAGGGCGGCTATGGCCGAAGGTTTCAACAAAATCGAGGCCGATTTTGAAAAAGCGGTAGCCGCCAGAGCCCATGTCGTCGATGGCAAAATAGCCGAAGGCATTTTCACCGCCTTTTTCTGGCTCATAAAATCTAATCTCACCTCGCCGCGCAAAGTATTCAGCGATTACGGTAAAGCCTTGGAATGGATCCAGCAGTATAAAAAATAACTTTTTTATTCTCCTCTCTACCAAAAACACTCCCACAGCATAAAAATTAATTAACTAAACCATTTGCAATGAGCCCTTTTTTGTGCCACAAATAGGCCGTGTTTGTTTACTAACGTCTTGCGAGGGAATCATGACAACATTCACAAACGGCAACCATGGGTTTTTACAGCAATTTCCTGAACGCGAATTTCACCTCTTAAAAAAATTCCGCGATTTTTTTGCTCTGCCGGATGCTCTTTACTCAATCAAAGGCACCGTCATTACCGTGCGCCCGTTTGCCGCTCGCACCTTGGCACAGGCTATCAATATTCATCGCGATGCCGCTCATAACCCTGGCAAGGCTGCCAGAGCCGGCCATTTAAATGCCATCGGTTTAACAGAAGAAATTTTTCATGCCATTGTCGATCTTTACCGCAAAGAATGTCGCTATGATATTTGGAGCGGCCTTAACGGCCAGTTAGCTGCCAAATTGGGCACCGACGGTCTTAATGCCCTGCTCGCTTCTTTTGCCGACAATTACCCCACCAGCGCTGCTTACAAAGCCGGCATTCCCGGCAGTGAATATATTAAAGGCACCACCGACGGCGTGCCTAATAGCGAAATTGCCCTTGAAGAGCTCTTTATGGTGTGGCTCGCCAACCGCAATCGCGCTTATCATAATTACCGCGAGCTCTTTAGTGAAGAGCCGTTAAAAGCCAATAAATCTTATGATTTAGCCATAGAAATTCTGCGCAATTATTTTATGAATTTGCCAAAATTCGGCCCGGAAAATCAGGATTTGGTAGAATTTCTTTTGGCCCCTTCCAAAGCTCATCCGGAAAGCATTGAAGCGCAACTTGATTTTATGCGTGAGCGCTGGGGCGCCATGCTGGGCGACCTTTTAACCGCCATTTTAAGCGGCCTCGATATGATTAAAGAGGAAAACAAAATGCGTGGCGGCTTTGGCGGGCCGGATAGAGATTACCTCATCCGCACCGCTCTGGCCACCGGCCGCCGGGTGAATCTGGCCGCTATGTCGGCTGAAGAACGGGCCCGCTATCTGGCTGAGCATCCGGAAATAGCCGAAGAAGAAGTGGAAAATTTCAGCCCCGATACCGACTGGATGCCGCGCGTCATTCTTTTGGCCAAAAATGCCTTTGTCTGGCTCTATCAGCTTTCCAAAGATTATGGCCGTGAAATCAACACCTTAGACCAAATTCCCGATAGTGAGCTCGATACTCTGGCGCACCAGGGCATTACCGGCCTCTGGCTCATCGGCCTCTGGGAGCGCAGCACCGCTTCCAAACGCATCAAACAAATTTGCGGCAATCCGGAAGCCGAAGCTTCAGCCTATTCTCTTAAAGATTACGACATTGCAGAGGCTCTCGGCGGCTACCCGGCTTATGAAAACCTGCGCGACCGGGCAGCCATGCGCGGCATTCGTCTGGCGAGCGACATGGTGCCCAACCACACCGGCATCGATTCTAATTGGGTTTACGACCACCCCGACTGGTTCATTCAACTGGACCAGAAGCCCTACCCCAATTACACTTTTAATGGCGAAAATTATTCACAAAAACCAGGGGTTAGCATTCGTATTGAGGATCATTATTATGACCGCACCGATGCGGCTGTGGTCTTTGAATACCGCGAGGAAAATACTGGCCGCGTGCGCTATATTTACCATGGCAACGACGGCACTACCATGCCCTGGAACGACACTGCGCAGCTCAATTATATGTTGCCGGAAGTGCGCGAGGCGGTGCTGAATAATATTCTCAAAGTGGCCAGAATGTTCCCCATCATCCGCTTTGATGCCGCTATGACTCTAGCCAAGCGCCACTATCAGCGCCTTTGGTTCCCCGAGCCGGGCAAAGGGGGCGACATCTCCACGCGGGCCGAACACGCCATGAGCAAAGAGGAATTTAACCGCGTCTTTCCGGTGGAATTCTGGCGCGAAGTGGTTGATCGCGTAGCCGAAGAAGTGCCGGATACCCTGCTTTTAGCTGAGGCTTTTTGGCTGATGGAGAGCTATTTTGTGCGCACTCTCGGTATGCACCGCGTCTATAACAGCGCTTTTATGAATATGCTCAAAATGGAAGAAAACGCCGCCTTCCGCACCACAGTGAAGAACACTTTGGAATTCGATCCGCAAATTCTAAAGCGCTATGTCAACTTTATGAGCAACCCCGATGAAGACACCGCCGAAGCGCAATTTGGCAAAGGCGATAAATATTTTGGCGTCTGCACCGTGATGATTACCATGCCCGGCCTCCCCATGATCGGCCATGGTCAATTCCAGGGCTTTACCGAAAAATACGGCATGGAATACCGCCGCGCCTACCGCGACGAGCACGTTGATACTGCCCTCATGGAGCGCCACGAGCGCCAAATCTTCCCGCTGATGAAAAAGCGCTACCTCTTTGCCGAGGTGGAAAACTTCCTCTTCTATGATTTCTTCACCCCGGAGGGCACAGTTAATGAACACGTTCTCGCCTACTCCAACCGCTTTGGTAGCGAACGGGCCCTGGTGGTTTACCACAACCGCTTTGGTGAAACCCGCGGCTGGATTCGCTCTTCTGTGGGCTTTAGCGTAAAACAGGGCGACGATTCCCGCGCCATCATCCAAAAGAGTCTGTTTGATGGTCTAGCTATTTTTGATAATCCAAATAATTTCACTATTATGTGTGAAGTTATCAGCGGCTTGGAATACCTCATGCCGAGCCGGCAATTGGCTGAATCCGGCCTCGAAGTGGAACTTAGCGGCTATACTTGCAAAGTTTTCCTTAATATCCGCGAAGTTAACGACACAAATGGTCTTTACCGCCGCCTCTATGAGCGCCTGGGCCAAAAAGGCGTAAAGAGCATTGATGAGGCCATCAGCGATATGACCTTTGAGCCGCTCTTTAATGCCGCTTTTGAGCTTTTAAATCCCGGCTGGACCGACTATCTCTGGCGCAACCGCGGCACGGCTCTGGCCGAGATTCTCCACGATATTTCCGCACAATTACAAGATAAATTGGCCACATTTACCGGAGCGTTAAGTCGCTTTAGCGGCCAGGAAATATCGCCGCTCTTTGGGCAAAAAGTCCATAAATCCACTATGGATCTTTTGCAAAAAATGAGCTCACCGCTTGATCTGCACAGCAGCATACAAAAGAAAGACACAAGCCTTAATTTACTTGATAATCCGCAGAGTTTCACCATTGCCTCTTACCTTTTGGTATTGCAAAACCTGGATGAGCTTTGGGCCAAAAAGGAAGCTCACGGCGAATCAAGCCTGGATCTTTTCGAAAAATGGCACCTGGCTCACGTTCTGCGCGATTCCTTAAAAATGCAAGGCTATGATGATGGCAGCATCGAGCACATCATTGCCCTTATGCGCATTTTGATAAATGCCAAAGCACTCTTTACCGCCGATTGGACGGCAGCCACGCTTTTTGAGCATTTCATGAGCGACCAGGCCGTTCTCGCTTTGCTCCAAGTGCATGAATATAATAATATTATCTGGTTTAACCGCGAAGCTGCAGACGAATTATTTAACTGGCTGGAAACCTTAAGCATTCTCTCCGGCGAAGAAATTGCTCAAAAAGCTAAAGCCATTATCGCCGACTGGCGAGTGGCTGCCGCTTCTTCCGGCTACGAATTGCAAAAGTTTTTGGAAAATGTAAAAGCCCCGGTCGCCGGTAAAGCGGTAGAAGACAAAGCGGAAAAAATAGCGAAAAAGAGTCCCAAAAAGGAGACAGTAGCCACACCGGCAAAGACCAAAGCGGAGCCCAAAAAGAGGGCGGCAAAGAGCGAAAAACCTGCCGAGAAAAAAGAAACCAAAGTTGCTAAGTCAGCAAAAACAAAGGCAACCAAAAGCAAATAAACAAATCTCTTCATAACAAATTACCGAGTTTCCCATGAATTTTAATGAGTTTCCCTTTTCCGATGATATTTTACGCGGCATAGAAAATGCCGGTTTTACCGCCTGCCTGCCGGTACAGGAATTAACCTTCCCTATTACTTTGCAAGGCAGTGATATTTTTGTGAAATCACAAACAGGTAGCGGCAAAACAGCTACTTTTTTACTCTCGCTTTTCCACCTTCTCGCGGTAAAGCGTAACAGCCACCATCCCCAGGCGCTTATTGTCGCTCCAACTCGCGAATTAGCCGTACAAATTTACGAGGAAGCCCAGACGCTAGGCAAATATTTACCCTTTAAAATCGGCTGTTTCTATGGCGGTGTGCCCTATGAGGAGCAGGAAAAATTATTGGCAGACGGCATTGATATTATCATTGGCACTCCGGGGCGCATTTTGGACCATGCACAAAATAAACGCATTTTGTTCTCCAAAATAGGCTTTTTCATCATTGATGAGGCCGATCGTCTGCTGGATATGGGCTTTTTCCCCGATATCCGCCGCATGATCCGCCAGATGCCCCCGCCTAAGGAGCGCTTTACTATGCTCTTTAGCGCCACACTCAACTTTTCGGTGCAGGATCTGGCCCGCGATTATATGAATAACCCCAAGTTGGTCGAACTCCAGGGTGATCATGTCACTGTGGAATCCATAACCCAGGAGCTTTACCATGTCGGCTGCAAAGAAAAAATGAGCCTGCTTTTGGGCTTATTAAAAAAATATCAACCCAAAAATGCTCTTATTTTTACCAATACCAAACGCATGGCCGCCGAGGTAGCCTGGCGCCTCAGCGCCAACGGGTACCCTACAGAATACATCATGGGTGACCTCTCACAAGATAAGCGCCTGGCCTTAATAAACCGCATAAAAGCCGGTAAAATTAATTACTTAGCAGCGACAGATGTAGCTTCGCGCGGCATTCATATTGATGATCTGGCGATGGTCATTAATTACGATTTACCTAATCAAGCGGAAAATTATGTCCACCGGGTAGGTCGCACCGCCCGTGTTGGCCAGAGCGGCCTGACTATTTCGCTGGCCGGTGAAGAAGATGTGGAGCAGTTAGAGGAAATGAGGCAA
>JAEEML010000007.1 GCA_016283195.1 Deltaproteobacteria bacterium
CATCACCACCACCGTGGCCAAAACGGAGCGCGTCTCGGTCAATCCCAAAGCTTCTTATGACGATCCCGATGAAATAGAAGAAGATTTCGGCCACCAAATAGAATTGCTTTTGGATGGCGGTCTTTTGCCCGGTCAACCAAGTTCCATCATCGACCTAACCATGGATCCGCCGGCTATTTTGCGCGAAGGGGCCGGCGATGTTAGCTGGCTGCGCTGAGTTTCATTTAATAACTAACTAAAATAATTGGAGATTTTTTGATGAACAAAGAATTATTTATGTCTGAAGTATGTGAGCACTTTTTGCACTATGTCTCTTTTGATACCAAATCAGTAGAAGATATGGAAGCTTACCCCAGTAGCGAAGGGCAGTTGGTGCTTGGCAAAGAGCTCTTAAAAGAGCTCACCAATCTGGGCCTTAAAAATACTTTTCAAGATGAGCACGGTTATATCTTTGGCACCATCCCGGCCAGCGCCGGCTGCGAAAAGGCCCCGGTAGTGGCGCTTTTTGCCCACATGGATACTTCGCCGGAAAAGAGCGGCAAGGATATTAAGCCTATCATTCATAAAAATTATGACGGCGCACCCATAGTTCTCACCGGCGGTGAAGCTCCGCTCACCATCGACCCGGCCAAAGATGCTAATTTAGCGGCCAAAAAGGGCGAAGATATCATCACCTCCGACGGCTCCACCTTGCTTGGCGCCGATGACAAAGCCGGTGTGGCCGAAATTATGACTCTCGCGGCTTATCTAATGAAACACCCCGAAGTGCCCCACCCGGAAATCCGCGTTGTCTATACCTGTGACGAAGAAGTGGGCCGCGGCGTTGATTTTCTCGATTTGAAAAAAGTAAATGCCCATGTGGGTTACACCTTAGACGGCGAAACTTTGGGCGAAATAGAGGGCGAAACTTTTAGCGCCGATGTAGCCATTATCACCTGCCGCGGCTTTAACACCCACCCCGGCTACGGCAAAGGGCAGCTTATAAACAGCATTAAACTGGCCGCCGCCTTTTTGGAACTTTTGCCGCACGACAGCCTGGCCCCGGAGCTCACCGAAGGTCTGGAGGGCTTTTTGCACCCCTACGTTATCGAAGGCGGCATCGACAGCACCACTATCAAAATACTTTTGCGCGATTTTGAGGAGAGCAAACTTTTGGAATACCGTGCTCTCTTAAATGATATAGCCGCCAAAGTACGCGCCCGCTTCCCCGGCGGCGAAGTGGAAGTAAATGTCAAAGAGCAATATCGCAATATGCGCGAAGGGCTAAAAAAAGAGCCTAGGGCCATGGCTCTGGCCAATAAGGCAGTGGAAATGGCCGGCCTCACTCCGGTCAATAAATCCATCCGCGGCGGCACCGACGGTTCGCGCCTCACCGCCATGGGCCTACCCACACCTAATGTCTTTGCCGGCGGCCACAACTTTCACTCGGCTAAAGAGTGGGTTTCCATTCAGGATATGGCTATGGCCGTAGTGGTCATGCTCAACATGATGGATCTCTGGGCAAAAGAGCAGCCATAAAGCAGATAGTGCTGTCGTTCAATTGACTTGAAGTTGGGTTTTACATATACTCATAAGCGGACTTTTTGCTCAGGGAGACTGGCATGAATTACCTGACAATTGCCTTATTAATCCTTTCGCCGGCGCTGGCGGCCGAAGAGCCGGCCACTGATAAAGATAATGCCGTTATTTCTCTGGCCGACGATAATATGTCCGACAGTGAGCGCCTGAACTCAGCCAAAGAGCTGGTAGGAAATATGAATTCTTCACTTACCACCGTTATTGGCCATTTGCAGTCGGCAAGAGAAGAAAAAGATGCGATAAAGCTCAATTGCGTCAGCGAAAAGCTAACAAAAATCAAGGGTTTGCTTAAAATTTCCGAACAGGCCAATGTCGCTTTACAGGAAGCTATTGCCCGCAAAGATACCAACACTGCGGCTGCCGAATATTCCAAGATTTCCATTGCCGGCCAAAAATGCAATCAATTGGCCGCCGATAGTGAAGCTTGCATAGGCGAATTGGCCGTTTACGCCGGCGAGGGCGAAACAACTGTCAACAATAATAATGAGAGCCCCTATAATTCCGATGCTCTCGCCGCCGATACACAATCAGTTATTGTGGTTACAAGGCCACCGGAGGCCAGTCCTTATCAATGATTGGGGAGTTATAGAGAAGAATTAAAGCTATTATAGAGCGTGAGCCCACCGCCAGGCCAGCGGTGAAAAGGTTTATTAATTGGTAATGATTACGCGTTTTGCTAAATATATATGCGGCACACTTTTTCTGCTGCTTATTAGCTCAACGGCCTTTGCCGCTATTGAAGATCGCGGTATTAGTGTCGGCGCCGGCAAGTTGCACCCTTATTACCAATTAGAGCCCCACTTCGCTACCAATCCCAGCCGCAAAGAGGTAGTAGCCGGCACTAGCGATATGGAAATTCTAAATCGTCTGGGCTTGGCCATTGATGCCGATGTGGAAAAAATCAAAGTAAATATGGATCTTTCCGGCGAGTACGATTGGTACCTCGGCTTGCAATCGGCTGCCACCAAGCGCTATTCCGATTGGGGCCTCAATTTAAATCTCGGTATGCACATTGCCCACAAGCGCAAATATTCCGTTAAAATAGACGAAATCTTTTCCAGAAGTGCCAATGCCTATGACCCGGCTATTTCCAGCGGCCTCAGTCTTTTAAACAACAATACCGGCCTGGCGCTTATCATGAAACCGGGCGGCGGAGCATTAGACCTTATTTTATCGTATAATTTCATGCTCTATTGGTATATGGCCGATGGCTATAGCCCCGAAGCTTTGCAAAATATGCGCCACAAAGTAACTTTTCAGAGCACTTGGCGCTTCTTCCCCAAAACTGCCTTAAACTTCACGGTTACAGCCACTCCTACCATTTATTTGGGCAATGAAGCCGGAGCGCTTACCGAAGAAGGCAGTGCCGCTTATCCCTCTCTGAGCTCCTACAAAAATCCCAATGCCATGCCCATTACCGCAACAATCGGGCTGGTTGGTCTCATGACTACTCATCTGGCTTTTAATGCCAGTGTCGGTTACGGCACTACTATTCTTTTGCAAAAGGAAATAGACAAAAAAGCCGATATATTGCATGCCGTCATCGGCAAATTGGAGCTCAAATACCTCATTAAGGATAAAGGCACCATCAAAGTCGGCTATGTGCGCGATGTGGGCCCCACCAGCCTCTATCGGTTTTATGCCAAAAATATGTGGTACATCGGTTATGAGCAGTCAATACTTGATAAACGCTTAGTTTTGGACACCAAAGTATCTTACAGCATGTTTAAATTTGGTGAAGAGCTGATCCCCAATAACAACTACAGCGGCCGCCGCCAGGATGGCGTTTTGGGCGGCGAGTTTTCCATAGCTTACAATTGCAAACGTATCTTTTCCATCGCCCTTATCGACCGCCTGGAATATCGCCACAGCAAATACATCACCTTCGCTGGCACCGGCGTCGGCTACATCACCAACAATCTGTTTTTAAGGCTGGAAGTAAGATATTAATAAAAAGCTGGGAAGCGGGGAAGCGGAATCACAATTTAATTGCTATAATTACTATTCGCTCTTTTTGCCCAAGCCAAATTCATAGCCGATGCCAAAGAGGAATTGGTGTGCCGGCCCACTACCGGCGGCAATACTATCATCATTTATCAGGTAACTATACGCGGCCGATGCGGTAATACCGCGCCAAATATTTACTGTCCCTTCCAAAGAGGCCAAAAAGCTCCAAACTGCTTCACCATCGCCATAAACCGGTGCATAACGCTTGAGCATAAGAATAGTGCCCAGGCTAAAGCGGCTAAGGAAGGAACCCTGAACATGAAGGACGCCCTCCCCCTGACCGACAGCCGGCACTAAGAGCATGGTATACTGAGCGAAAAGATGGTTCGGCCAAGTAAAACGCGCTTTAAATTTTAAAGCGGCATGCCATTCGTCAGGCCAGGCATCAAGGGCAGCAAGATAAGTTAAATTCTCCTGCTGCCGCGGAATAAACATCGCCCGTTCCACGAAGTAAAAAGCGCCTACAGCTTGCGGATAATTTTCGCTGCCAAGAACAGAAATAGCCGCTTCAAAGCGTTTGGCTTCCTGAGACGCACGGTCTTCGTAGCCAATTTTAAGGCCGGCTCCGATAGCCGAACGCTTATAATTTAAGGTGTAGGCGGTAAAGGGAGTTATAAAAACATTTTTAATAAAAAAGCTCTCTTCTATTTCCATGCCCAAACCGTAATTGGCAGTATCACCCATGACGGTGGGATCAATAAAAGCCGCCAAATTAACGGCCAGAGATGAGAGATTGGGCCTTTCTTTAAAAACAGTGGCCAGCGGCCGCACAGCGCCGTAAATAGCTACCAAGGCCGGATTAAAGGGCTCGGCCACCAAAATACCGAGCTCACCCAGTTTGCCTTGAAATTCGGCACGCAAAACAAGGCCGGCAGAATCGGGATTTAGCTGAGTATAAAGATTATCAATTAAGGTGCCTTGATAAATAGTGCGGCCACTTTCACGCCCCAAAAGCAGGAGCGCCGGCCCGGCTTCATTACCGATGCGCAAGGTGCCGATAATCCGCCCAAAATCACCGGGATCATCCCAGTGAGATTTTAAAAGGCCCATGGCTTTATAAGTAGCTGTGGCCGGCGGGCGATCACCGATAAGACCAAAAAGCGGCATTTTGAGCGCTACTTGCCAAAGAGGGCGCTCGGCCAGAAAATAAAGGTCCAGCTCATAAGCCGGATCTTCACTGCGCATGCCAAAGAAGGTTCTGGCACCGAAAACCAGGCGACTCACACTAAGCTGCCGTTTTTCCCGCTCTTTTTTAGACTGCTCTTCTTTATCTTCCTGCTGAGTAGCTTTTTCTGCCTTAGCCTGCTCTGTTACCTCCCCGGCTTTTTTAGCTAAAGCCGGAAGTGGCACCGCCAGCTGGCAAACAAGTAGGCAGAAAAGTGCATTAAGCAGCAGAGGCTTTTTCATAGCGGTTTACAATCGCTAATAGCCACATTTACAGCCAGGCCGCCAATGGAGACTTTAGCCCCGCCGCGGCCGTCGAGCTCCAACACCTTGCCTTCGCGGCCGGCAAAAAGACCGCCGGTGAGTTTAATTTTAGCGCCGCGGCTAAGGCCGTTTTGCTCTATTTTAGCCGCTTTGCGCACTTTAATAATTTGCACATCAACATTGATATGGTCGTTGTCACGGCTCCAGGCGGCAAAACGATAAACCGGCAGAAGAGCCGCAAGGCGCCCGGCCAATAAAGATTTATAATCGCCAGCCTGTTTTATAACTTCTTCCGCGCTGTCAAACCAACCAAGCTCCATAAGCACCGGTTCATCAAGCGCCTTCACCAAAGCAGCAGCCGCAGCGGCATCAACAGGCGCAGCCATGTCGGCGCCGTTTACTTTAAAGAAATAGCCCGCCGGCAGTTCTTTAAAACGGGCAAGTCCAATACTCTGATCCCAAGTCTTAGCCAGACGGGCAGCAAAATTGGCTCTATCTATAGAGGCATCTTCATGCAAAGAGAGCTTTACGGAAACACCGGATTCAGCCACCTTAACCACTAAGGCCAAATGTTTGTAATAACTGGCAAAAGAAAAAATTTCTTCGGCATTTAATTTGGTCTTTTCCAAAAAGCGCTTCAGGCTTTGCTGATCGCGCTCATCGCGGATGGCGTAGGCCAATTGGCTATCAACCTGCTTATTATTGGCAATGGAAGGATACTCATCGCTATAGGCCCAGGTAAGCGCAGAAGTAAGATCCGGGTTTTCGGCCAGGATAGCTTGCATCAGAGCTTTTAATTTGTCTTTTACCTTCATGCGCTCCAAGGTATAAACATTACTGCCCTGCTTCTTTTCTTCGTAAGCGGCAAAATCAGTTGCCAAAAAGCCTAAAAAATCCACGGTAACGGCTCCTAACGTAGTTACATCAAATCAATCCACCGGCTATAACCTGCCGGCAGAAAAACACAGTGGCGCAAGATAGCACAAAAATAGCTACCGGCCAAGTGGTGATTTAGATATTGTGAGGGCAAATTTAATATTCTCATTTTGGTGAGCATTGGCCATTTTTACAAACATATTCATCAAGGCAATCATAGACTGAAGAGAGACAAGTATCACCCAGATTGCCGCTGCCCACATCATTGCGCACACAAACCCAAAGATTATTCTCGCCAAGTTGCTGCTCGCAATCAAAATAGCCGTAAACATTGCTATCACCGGCAAAAGCCGTACAATCTTTCGCGCAAATACTTAAATCGGCGGCATAAAGGTGACAAATACCGCTCCGGCAGTCGGTATTGTAAAGGCAGGGATAACCATTAGGTAATTTGCTGGAATTCTTATACGGTGTACCGACAGGGCCGCAAATACCTTCTTCGTTACAAGTACCGCTCTTGCAATCGCTGGAGATGTTGCAAGGATGGCCATCCTCTATAATGTGGTCAATATTATAGGTGCGCGGGCCGGTACAGGGTCTTTCGCCCGTCGGCATACAAAAGTTATCGATGCAATTTTCGCTTTTACAATGATAATCATCATAACAGGCCCCGCCGTCTTCTACATTCAGCTCAAGCGCCTGAGCCAGGCAAACAGCCGGATAAATGGGCGTTTCATCCATGCAAAATCCGCTTTTACATTCGTCATCTCTCTGGCATTCTTTGGTGCAATAACCAAGTATGCAATAAAGGCCCTTGGCACAATCAAAAACGGCATTATTACATGGGGCCCCCTCGCCGCTATGATTCTCCGGCAAACAGCTTCTACCGCTTAGCGACTGCGGATCATCCTGACAAGTATAAGGGCCGATATTTACAGTACTATCGTCACAGGCACTGGCGCAGATATTCAAATCACGCCCATGCCAGCAGTAGCCGCTCTGGCACTCTGCATCAAACCAGCAGGGGTAGTTATCGCGGTTTTTAAGGGCTGTTTTAACCGTGTCCCCGCAATAGCGCGAAATGGTACCATTTTCTTCATCCCGGTAAGTTTTGCAAAAACCGCTCAGACAATCGTAATGAAAATTACAGGGCATACCGTCTTCAAGGCGAAACTCGGTGGGATAGTCCTCGAGCGCACCGACGCATTGCTCAACGGCAAAGCGGCACTCTACTGTGTCAAAATGGCAATTTTCATTGCAAGTCAGGCGGCCGGAAGCATAACCCTGCTCCAAAGTATAACAGTTCTTGCCATTAAGATTTTCGCCGTCGCATTCTTCACCGTCGCGGAGGTCTATCCGGCCATTGCCGCATTTGGGAAATTTAGGATTAAGCGGATCTTCTTCCTCAAAAGACGGCGCTGTATAATCCGTTTTATTCTTAGGCTGACCGCTACTATTTTCACAAGCCGCAAGAAGCGGCAATATCGCTAAAAGCATACACCATATTATATTATAAAATTTCATAAGGAGTTCCTCCTCAGAAACAGCCATAAAAATGTAAGCCAAAAGCGGCTTTTTGGTCAATCTGCTAATTGCCAGGAATAAAAAGATTTGCTAGGAGGTTTGGCTTACAGCGCCGTAATAAAGGCTATGGCGTTTCGGAGGTTTTAATGAAAAAACGGGTATTCTTATTATTTATTGCTGCAGCAACATTTTTAATGCCGCAGTTTGCCTATGCTCAGGATGGAGCCACTGAGGCTGCAGCCCAGGAAAAGGCTATTGCAAACTCAGCCGCCCCGACGGCTGTGCGCCTGAATGACAACCATGAAAAACACCTTTTTTACTTTTTCTACCGCACCGGCTGCCCGCACTGCAAAGAGGCTCATCCTTATGTAAATGAATTAAAAGCCAAATATCCGGATATTACCTTTAAAGAGATAAATATCATGGATAGTGAGGAAAATCTGGAACTTTTGCGCAAAACGGCCCGCGAGCTCAAGCTGGAGAGCCTGGGCGTGCCGCTTTTTGTCATGGACGGCAAATCGGTGGTGGGCTTCCAAAAGGGGCAGCACGAAAAGCTCATCGAAGAGATGATTACCGAACACTTTTCCGATCCCAGCACCGACGCCTGTGAAGAGCGGGAGAAAAAGACCATTCAGGTGCCATTTTTGGGCCAGATTGATCCGCATCTGGTGTCGCTGCCCAGTTTTACCTTTGTTATCGGCCTCTTGGATGGCATAAATCCCTGTGCCATGTGGGTGCTTATGTTCCTCTTAACCCTGCTTGTAAATGCCAAAAGCCGCCGCAAAGTGGTGCTCATCGGCTCTATTTTCGTCCTCTCTTCGGCAGTAGTCTATTTCCTCTTTATGACGGCCTGGCTCAATATTTTTACTTTTTTGGGCGTTTCGCCTTACGTCTCCATCGGCCTCGGTATTGTGGCTGTCACTATGGGCCTCATCAATGCCAAGGAGTTTTTCTTCTTTAAAAAGGGCGTAAGCCTCATGATTCCCGAGTCACAAAAGCCAAAACTTTTCAAGAAGATGCGCGCTATTATAAATAGCAAATCCGGCATTTTTTCCATCCTCGGAACTATAGCGCTCGCCTTTTTTGTCAATTTGATTGAGCTGGGCTGCACCGTGGGCCTGCCGGCTATTTACACCAAAGTATTAACTACTCAGCATATCGGCACCGCTACCAAGTATTTTTACATGATGCTCTATAATCTCTATTATGTAATTCCGCTCGCTATTATCGTAGCCGGTTTTGCCTTTACCATGGGGCGCTTTAAACTGGAAGAAAAGCATGCCCGCTGGCTAAAATTGGTGAGCGGCACCCTTATGGTCACTTTGGGCCTCATCCTCATAATAAAGCCGGATCTTTTGGTTTTTGGCTAATTTTCACCAGCTTAAGAGCAAAAGCTTTTTAAAGGTTGCAATCAAATAAAAAGTCTGCTATACGGCAAGCGCAATTGACGGTGCCCTCTGCCGGGGCATGCGCGACATCAAAAAGGAGTAAATAATGGCGCAAACAATTGAGAAAAAAGCGGAAATTATCGAGAAATTCAAAAAGCACGATGGTGACACCGGTTCGCCGGAGGTACAAATTGCCCTCCTCACCGACCGCATCAAAACCTTGACCGACCATTTTAAAGTGCATCACAAAGATCACCACTCCAGACGTGGTCTTTTGAAACTGGTCAGCAAACGGCGCGGCCTTTTGGATTACCTCAAAAGAAAAGATTTAAACCGCTACCGCCAAATCTTGCAGGATCTTGGCCTCCGTAAATAATACGGCACCTAATAAGGCTTCTAAACAGCGGAAAACTCTTCGGCTGTTTAGGGGCCTTTTTTATATGGGCCGTGAGCATGGGGCTCATGGCAGTTAAGGAGATGGAAAAGATATGTCTAAAACAGTAATGGAAACAGAAACAGGCGGAAAAAAGTACAGCTTTGAAACTGGTCTTTTGGCCCAGCAGGCCAACGGCTCGGTAATGGCGCGCCTCGGCGACACCATGGTGCTCGTCACCGCCGTTTCGGCCAAAGAAGAACGGGCCGGGGCCGATTTTGTGCCGCTCACCGTTGATTATCAGGAAAAAATGTATGCTTCCGGGCGCATTCCCGGCGGCTTTTTCAAGCGCGAAGGCAAGCCGCGCGACAGCGAGACCCTGTCGGCCCGCTTAATCGACCGCTCCATTCGCCCGCTTATTTACAAAACATGGAACTTTGATACTCACATCGTGGCTACAGTAGTGAGTGCCGATGGCTTAAACGACCCGCACGGCATCTCCTTAACCGGCGCTTCTATGGCTATGATGATTAGCGATATACCCTTCCAGGGGCCCATTGCCGGCCTGAGAATTGCCCGCGTTGAGGGCAAATTTGTTATCGACCCCACGCCGGCCGAGCGCGAAAAAGCCGATATCGACCTCTTTGTGGCCTCCAGCCATGAAGCTATCGTCATGGTGGAAGGCGGCGCCAAAGAGGCAACAGAAGCCGAAATCATCGATGCACTTCTCGCTGCTCATGAGGCCGCTCAGCCGCTGCTCGATATCCAGGACAAAATGGTAGCTGCCGTGGGCAAAACCAAACGGCCGGTGCCCGAGCGGGCTACCGATGAAGTGCTCATGGCTACAGTGGAAGCCGCAGCCAAAGACATCATCACCAAAGCTTATTCCATTAAGACCAAGCTGGCTCGCTATGCCGCTGTGGACGACGGCTGGAAAGAGCTCATGGAAAAGCTCACCTCCGCGCAGCCGGAGCTCGCTGAACGCAAAGAAGAAATCCATGGCATGTATGAAAAGCTCCAGGCTGCTCATGTGCGCAATATGATAGTGGAAACCGGCCACCGCATTGACGGCCGCAGCACCACCGAAGTGCGCCCCATCAGCTGCGAAGTTGGCGTTTTGCCGCGCGTCCACGGCTCAGCTCTCTTTACCCGTGGTGAGACTCAGGCTCTTGTCACCGCCACTTTGGGCACTCACCTTGATGAGCAAAAATTAGAGGAGCTCTGCGGCGAAGAATATAAGCGCTTTATACTGCACTATAACTTCCCGCCCTTCTCTGTGGGCGAAGCCAAACCGCTGCGCAGCCCCGGCCGCCGCGAAATCGGCCATGGTGCTCTGGCTGAGCGGGCTATTTTGCAGATGCTGCCCTTTGCCAAGGATCCGGCCAAGCAAAAAGACTTCCCCTACACCGTGCGCGTAGTCTCTGATATTTTGGGCTCCAACGGCAGCTCTTCTCAGGCTACTATTTGCGGCTCTTCCCTGGCTCTCATGGATGCCGGCGTACCTATTGGCGATGCTGTTGCCGGTATTGCTATGGGCCTCATCAAAGAGGGCGATAAGATTGTCATTTTAACCGATATCCTGGGCGACGAAGACCACCTGGGCGATATGGACTTCAAAGTAGCCGGTACCAAGAAGGGTGTCACTGCCATTCAGATGGATATCAAAATCACCGGTATCGACCGCACCATTCTGGAACGCGCCCTCTCCCAGGCCCGCGACGGTCGGCTCCATATTTTGGGCATTATGAATAATTGCATCTCCGCGCCGAGAAGTGAGATTTCGCCTTATGCTCCGCGCTATATCACCATCAATGTGCGCCCGGAGAAGATTAAAGATGTCATCGGCCCCGGCGGCAAAGTTATTAAAGACATTGTGGCCAAAACCGGCTGTTCTATTGAAGTGCAAGATAGCGGCGCCATTAATATCGCTTCTACCGATACTGCTAAAGCCGAGCTGGCTGTTAAAATTATTAAGGGGCTCACTGCCGAAGTGGAACTTGGCAAATATTATATAGGTAAAGTCACCAGTATTAAAGACTTTGGTGCCTTTATCGAAGTGCTCCCCGGCACCGACGGCCTCTGCCACATCAGCGAGCTGGCCGATTACCGGGTGAAAGATGTCCACGACGAGCTGGAAGAGGGCCAGGAAGTATTGGTCAAAGTCATCGGCATTGA
>JAEEML010000064.1 GCA_016283195.1 Deltaproteobacteria bacterium
ATTTCCAGTACTTGAGGAGGTGAGGTCCGCTTAGCCGGGGCTGCTGCCCCAGCACCAGGCTATGGCTCGGTAGCCAGTTATAAAATACACGTAAATTCTGGTAGATATTCCCCCTCGCTATTTTCGCAGAAAATGGAGAGGGGGTCAGGGGGTGAGGGCGCCGCAGGCTGAGGGGTTCAGGCGTCGCTTTTAGCATCCGAAGCGCCGTCGGAGTTGGAATCAGGTAGCGAATGGCATTCTTGCCCCTCAGGGACATATTTGGAATCAAAGCGACCGGGGCTGCAAAGTTTATATCCCGGATATTCGCAAAATCCGCCTTTTTCACCGGCATCGTCTTTGCCATCTTCCATAACGCATTTGCCGTTTGGATATTGGTCGCATTTGTAACCACCAGATTTGGTGCAATTGTAATTGATTGGCTCAGGCCCATAGCAGGCAGCCAAAAAGGCAATAGGAGCGCCAAGCACCAGAGCGGCGATTTTTTGTTTTACATACTTCATAATAAACCCCTTTCTTTCTTTGTACCGGCTTTTTACCGATAACTGAATAAACTTATCCTATTTTTTTTTTTTTTGTCAATATATGCTGCAACTAATTGAAAATAATGGTAAAAATAGCAACTATTTTTTTTGGTATAAATTGGCTGCACTTTCGGCGGCAGCCAAAACTCCGCTGGTCATAGCACTGGAAAATCCGGCTCTTTCCATAGCATTAAGCCCGGCAATAGTGCAGCCTTTGGGAGTGGTGACTTTATCTATCTCGGCTTCGGCATGGCCGCCGGAGGTGATGAGCAGCGCCGCCGCCCCTTTAGCTACCTGAGAGACCATGAGCTGTGCTTCTTCGGCATGAAAGCCAATTTCCGTGCCGCCCTGAGCGGCAGCCCTGATAGCGCGCAAAAAGAAGGCAATGCCGGAGCCCACGAGAGCAGTGGCGGCGGTCATCTGGCTTTCTTCAATAATAATGGCCGAGCCGATTTTTTGATAAAGTTCCACTACTTTGGCGGCGGCGGCGCTATCATCAGAGCAAATTGTAGTCATGCTCTCACCGACGGCGGCGGCAATATTGGGCATAATGCGCACATTTTGGCTCATCGGGAAAAAGGCCTTTAATTCCGGACAAGTGACACCGCTAACGACCGAAATGAGCAACTGGCCCGGCTTTAACGCTTTAGCCACTTCCGCGGCAATGAGCGGTAAAATATGCGGCCGCACAGCGAGCAGCACCATATCCGCCATTTTTATAGAATCGCCGTTATTATAAGAAACCTGGTAACCCTCGCGGCTAAAGGGCAGGAGCACTTCGGCATCCGGGCGGGCGAGAATTATTTCTTCTTTGCTGAAAACACCTTTTAAAACAAAGCCTTTTACCATCGAAAGGCCGATATTACCGGCGCCGATAACGGCCAGTTTGGCCTCCTTTAATGAAGGATAAGATTCCATATTTACTCCTATTATTTATTAGTGGTTGTTAGCCATCTAGGTTAAATTCCTCTATTTTGCACCCGTGCTTTTGGGCTTTTCTCGTCATAATTTATGGCGACGAATAGCCCCTCCGGCGGCGCACTATAGCAGAATAAGTGATTGTTATAAAGGCAAATCTATTTTGTCTGGAGGCTTCTTAATGGCAGATTTTTAGTTGTTGGTTACCAGCATACTTTGCGGATCGAGGTGGAGAGATACGCTGTCTTTTAAACCCTTAAAGGGTAATACTTCCACATAGTTACCGGTGTGACGCAGGCCCATGGAGCGGTCAGCGGCAGCGGTGAGCTCTTTGGCGTAGTCGCTTTCGACTTCGGCAGTGGCAGTCACCCAAATGGCCATATCCAGCTTTTTGGCCAGCTCTTTTAAAGCCGCCATGTTATCGGTGGTTAACTCGAGGCCATCGAGCAAAAGCACTTTGGCGGTAAAAATATTCTGGCTTGAAAGATCGGCAATGCGCTCTTCCAAACCGGCGAGCGAAAAGCGCTCGGCTTTGAAAGTCATAATAAAGCGTTTTTGCAAATTTTGCGCCCAAAGTTGCCCCAGAGCCACGCCGTCAAAGCGCTTGGCCAGGTGGCTTAACATTTCGTCGTACCAAACAGTGACTTTAGCGACCGGGTCGCCGATGGAAGCATGGATAACCGGCCCGTTGATGAGCATGGAATCCAAGGCAAATTGCACTAAAAGAGCGGTTTTGCCCACGCCGGGTTTGGCAATGACAACGCCGACTTCGCCGGGTTTTAAGGCCGCTTCGGTACGGCCACCGTTGAGAAGATGAATAGGATTTTGGTCGAGAATCTCATTAACTAACATTGGTGGCCTCCTTACTTGTTGTTTTTGGCTTCTTCAGCGTGAAATTTATCTAACAAATCTTTGGCAAGCGCAGCCGGTACCTGGCGGTAACAGGCAAACTCCATAGTGAATTGAGCTTTGCCCTGGCTATTGGAGCGCACCACAGTGGAGTAGCCGAACATCTCGGAAAGCGGCACCTGAGCCTCAATAACGCAGTTATTGCCTTCATCCTGGGTACCAACGATGAGGCCGCGGCGCTGATTCAAAGTGCCCATGAGAGCGCCTTGGTACTCGGTCGGAGTTTCCACAACCACCTTCATAATCGGCTCTTGTAAAACCGGGCCGGCCTTCATATAAGCCTCTTGGAAACCGCCGCGGGCGGCCAATTGGAAGGCTAAATCTGAGGAGTCAACCGAGTGGGAGGCACCGTCGTTGATGGTGCATTGCACGCCGATGACCTGACATTTCATGAGTGGGCCTTTTTCCATGCAGGAACGGAAACCCTTGTCGCAAGCGCCGATGAACTGGGTTGGAATGGCGCCGCCAACAACTTGATTGTCAAAGATGTATTCTTCTTCGCAGGGCTCCAAATAACCGGCCACGCGGGCAAACTGGCCGGAACCACCGGTTTGTTTTTTGTGCAGGTAGTTGAAGTCGGCGTGCTTGGTGATGGTTTCGCGGTAGGCAACTTTGGGCTGACCAACGTTGACTTCGGCTTTGTATTCACGGCGCATACGCTCGATGTAAACTTCGAGGTGCAACTCGCCCATACCGGAAATGATGGTTTCGTTTGTAACATCATCATTGGCCACGCGGAAGGTAGGATCTTCCTTGGTGAAGCGGGAGAGTGCTTTGGTCATATTAACGCGGGCGTTGTTATCGGCCGGAGTAATAGCCATGGAGATAACCGGCTCCGGTACATGCATGGCAGTCATGGTAAGGTTGACGCCCTGGGCCACAAAAGTATCGCCGGAAGCGCAGTCGATGCCAAAGAGGGCGCCGATGTAACCGGCGGGAATGGCCTCGATATCTTCCATGGTGTTGGCATGCATACGCACCACGCGGCCGATTTTTTGTTTGCGGCCGGTGCGCACGTTGGTGAGAGTGTCACCTTTGCGCAAAGTGCCTTGATAAACGCGGATATAAGTGAGCTGGCCAAATGGGCCGTCATCCAGCTTGAAGGTTAAAGCCACACAGGGTTTATCCGGGTTATTCTCCAAAACAACTTCGGCGCCGTCGTTGTCCATATCGTTGGCGGTGTTTTCCACCTCTTCCGGTGAGGGCAGGTAGGCGTTGACGGCATCGAGGAGCGGCTGAATACCTTTGTTTTTATAAGCAGAACCCATGAAAACCGGGGTGAGTTCGCGCTTTAAAGTACCTTTACGCACGCCGTCCATGATGAGTTCCGGGGTAACAGTACCTTCGAGAGCGGCTTCCATCAGCTCATCGGAGAAGTTGGAAGCGGC
>JAEEML010000065.1 GCA_016283195.1 Deltaproteobacteria bacterium
TGGAAATTACCGATTCTCCTTATGTTGTGCTCAATATGCGCATTATGACCCGTATGGGCCAAAAAGTGCTTGATGTTCTCGGCGATAAGTTCTTCGTGCCCTGTATGCACTCTGTTGGTTACCCCTTGGATAACCGCCCCGATAAACCCTGGCCCTGTGCCGAAAATGTCGATGATAAATATATCGTCCAGTTCCCCGAAACTTATGAAATCTGGTCCTTTGGTTCCGGCTACGGCGGCAACGCCCTCCTCGGTAAAAAATGCTTTGCTCTCCGCATCGGTTCCGCTATGGCCCGCGATCAAGGCTGGTTGGCTGAGCACATGCTCATCCTCGATGTGGAAGATCCCAAGGGCAATAAAACCTACATCAGCGCCGCTTTCCCCTCGGCCTGTGGCAAAACCAACCTGGCTATGGTTACTCCGCCGGCCGGGCTCAAAGGCTACAAAGCCAGCACCATCGGCGACGATATCGCCTGGATTAAACCGGGAAAAGACGGCCGCTTCTATGCCATTAACCCGGAAAACGGCTTCTTTGGCGTAGCTCCCGGCACCTCTTATGACAGTAACCCCATCGCCATGGATTCCATTAAAAAGAATACCATCTTTACCAACGTGGCTTTAACCGATGATGGCGATGTATGGTGGGAAGGCATGACCAAAGAGGCTCCGAAACACCTCATCGACTGGCATGGCAACGACTGGACTCCGGATATGAACGCCGATAAAGCGCATCCGGCTGCTCACCCCAACTCCCGCTTTACCGCTCCGGCCATCAACTGCCCAACTCTTGATAAAGATTGGGAAAAAGGCTCCGGTGTGCCGATTAGCGCCTTTATCTTTGGCGGCCGTTTAGCCAGCAACTTCCCGCTCTGCTACGAAGCCAAAGACTGGGATCACGGTGTCTTTATGGCCGCTACCATGGGTTCCGAAGCCACCGCCGCTGTTCTCGATGCTCACGGCGGTATCCGCCGCGACCCCATGGCCATGAAGCCCTTCGTGGGTTACAATATGGCCGATTACTGGGGCCACTGGATTGAAATGGGCCACAAAGGCTACAAAGTGCCCAAAATCTTCCGCGTCAACTGGTTCCGTAAAGATGAGGAAGGCCACTTTATGTGGCCGGGTTACGGCGACAATATGCGCGTAATCAAATGGATTATCGACCGTTGCAACGGCGTGGCCGGCGGCGAGGAAACTCTGCTCGGCTTTAGCCCGCGCTATGAAGATATCGACTTTACCGGCCTTGATTACAGCAAAGAAGATTTTGCCAAACTCATGACCGTAACCAAAGAAGGCCTGGCCAAAGAGGCGGCCGGCATTGCTTCATACTTTGAGCAATTCGGCGACCATCTACCCAAAGAGCTGGCCGCTGCCCGTCAAGAAATGGAAGATAAATCCAAATAATTAAATTCACACACTTTTTAGAGAATAGTTCCTACTAATATGAACGAGGCCAAAGTAACCGCACTTGTCAGCGAGCTTTTGCGAGAAATAGGCGAAGACCCAGAGCGCGAAGGGCTCATAAAAACGCCTGAGCGCGTGGCTAAAGCCCTGGAGTTTTTAACCCAGGGCTACCGCCTAAATCCACAGGAGATTATCAACAACGCCGTCTTTGAAGCCAGCGCCAGCAATATGATTATTGTCAGAGATATTGAAATATATAGCCTCTGCGAACATCACATGCTGCCCTTCTTTGGCCATTGTCACATTGGCTACATCGCCAAAGACAAAGTGCTGGGCGTTTCAAAACTAGCCAGAATCGCTGATCTTTTTGCCAGGCGTTTGCAAATTCAGGAGCGCCTAACCGCTCAAATTGCCCAAATGGTGATGGACGAAGCCGGAGCCGAAGGTGTGGGCGTGGTGATGGAATGTCGCCACCTCTGTATGATGATGCGCGGGGTGGAGAAGCAAAACAGCGTTATGGCCACTTCCTCTGTTTTGGGCTCCTTCCGTGATGAGCCGGAAACCAGAGCGGAGTTTATGACCCTTTTAAACCGCTGATTCACCGCATTGGTGCTTTGTTTAGATGAAACGCTTTTTTCCCATACTCAGCAGTTTTTTGGCTGTCTTTTTGCTCTCTATACTACCTAATAAGGCAGCCGCCGACCAAACTAATCGGGAACTGCCCATAATTTCATCAATAAAACAGCACTTGGCGCTTAAAGCCCATCAAGAGCTATTCGACGGCAACTCCTTAACAAACAGCAATAACAATGACTTAAATCCCGGAGATATGCTAATCAGCGCTTTGGTTAATTACCGCCAAGGCCACTGGGCAGAAGCTGCTGCACTCTATAGTCCGCTGGTTTCTCTCCTGCCGGAAATAGAGGATTATCTGCTCCTCATGCAGGCCCAAAGCGCCATGAATGCCGGCGATTACGCTGCGGCCAAACAAGCGGCGGAGCGCTTAAAAAGCGCCTATGCCGATTCGCGTTTTTATAAAAATAACCCCGCCCTCACCGGTGACATTGCCCTGGCAGCCGGTGATTATGCCTTAGCTATTACCGCCTATAGTGAGCTTATTTCTGAAGCCGGCACCGGCGGCAAAAATCTGCCTCTTTTGCGGCTTAATAGAGCCAAAGCTCTGGAACTTTCAGGCAATTTAGCCGAGGCCGCCAAGGAATACCAATATATCACCATGCACTGGCCGGCCTGGAGCGGCGCTAAAGAAGCCACAGATATTCTAAAAGCGCTTAAAGCTGCTGGTATAACACCGCCGGCTCCAGGTTATGCTGCCCAAAAAAGTTATGCTAAAGCTCTGCGCCGCGCCGGTCTTAATAGCCGCGCTGCCCAAGTTTATGAAGAGCTCTATAAAAGGACAAAAGATAGCAAAGAACGACTGGAGCTGGCTCCAATGCTCCTGGATGCTCTTTTAAAAGCTAATAAATATACCGAAACTCAGCGCTGGATGCACAAACTGCCGCTTGATGAATTACCAAATCAAATCGAGCGCTTACAGCTGGAAGTGCGCCTGGCGAAAGGGCAGAAGGATAAGAAAAGGATAAATGATCTTTATAAAAAATTTGAGGCCCAGTTTGCCACCGCCAAAGTCACGCGCAATATATTTTTAAATTTGGCTATTGATGCCCGCGATAGTGGCAATAATGAGCTGGCTCTTAAATACTTTGCCAAGGTTTTTGGGGCTAAAAGCAGTGATTCACTCGCCCAAGATGCTCTTTGGCAAAGTGCGCTTTTAGCCATTAGCACCGCTGATTACCCAAAAGCGCTAAAATTTCTCGATCGCCTTTTAAATATTTATCAAAAAGATGCCTCCGGCACGGCGCGCATTCAATATTGGCGCGGGCGGGTCCTGCGCCTTAGCGGGCATGAAGCTGAAGCTGTAAATGCTTTTCAAAGCAGTCTTAAAGCCCTGGCAACCGGCTACTATGCTATGTTGTCCGCTTTGCAACTCGGCCAGGCAGCTCCGCCTATGCCGGTAAATGCCTATTTGGTAACAGCTCAAAATAATTTAGGAAATTGGTTGCCGCCAGCGGAGGAAAAGTCTCCTCTTCTCTGCGGCCTGGGCAAGCGTAATCGGCCGCTTTTGTCAAATACTGATTTGCCTGACATTCCCTGGGATAAGCCGGCTATAAGGCGTATTCTGCTCTTTGCCTTTTTAGAACTTTCAGAGGAAGTTTATACCGAGCTGGCCACGCTGGAAGCAAGTCATGAAAATATAAAGCTGGCCCACGCTTTGGGCGACTATTTTCATGCTTTTAGCTGGTCGGCCAAACTGCTTGGCAAAGATGCAAATAACCTGCCAAATACTGAAAATATGGCTCTGTTTAATTCTTACTATCCGCTCACCTATCCCGATATTCTGCCGCAAGCCGCAGCGGAAAAAGAAATGTATGACCTATTATTACAAGCACTTATGCGCCAGGAAAGCGCCTATAAACCCTTTGCGCACAGCTGGGCCAACGCTCGCGGACTCATGCAAATTATTCCCGTTACCGGCAAGCGTATTGCCGCCCAAATCGGCGACAAAGATTTTGACGAAACGCGCCTCTTTGAAGAGCCTCTAAGCATTAATTACTCCGCCTGGTATTTAAAAGAGCTTTTAAACAAGTATCATCAGCAACTGCCCATGGCCATCGGCAGCTACAATGCCGGCCCCAAAGCCATGAGCCGCTGGATAGATGCCCGCGGCGAAATAGATACCGACCTTTTTGTGGAACGCATTCCCTATTTGGAAACGCGCAATTATATAAAAAGGGTGCTGGGAGTTTTGCATAATTATTGCACTGTTTATGAGCCAGGGACAATTATTCCCTGGCCGGCGCATCCGGATAACGCCTATGGCGACAATATAAACTTTTAGAGCTCATAAGCTCAGACGGGCCATACAATGCAGCTAACACTGGGTAAATTAAAGATAATTTTAAGACCTAGCTTTTTAGCTGTCACCCTGGCCTTTAGCTACTCGCAACTTTGGCCCAAAATTTCACCCGCCACCCTGCCCCGGCTGCTAATTTTGGCTCTTATTTTTATTATTTCCATTGCTATTCATGAATTTGGCCACGCTCTGGCTTTTCAAAAAATCGGTCGCCCGGCAGAAATTACCCTCCACTTTTTGGGCGGCACCACCAGGCCCCTTTCGGCCGCGGCGCTAAAACCTGGCGAAGAGCTTTTTGTCAGCCTCATGGGTCCACTGGCCGGCTTACTGCTCAGCGGCCTATCAGCTCTCGATTTGCTCTTTATTAACAGCGCAGAAATTAAAGTATTTTTACAATATGCCCTCTATATTAACCTCATTTGGAGCGCCGTCAATCTCCTGCCGCTTATGCCTCTTGACGGCGGCCATGCCCTAGCGGCCTTATTAACTCTCCTCTGGGAGAGAGAAAGTAGCAAGATCCTTTACCTTATCTCTGCCATCTGCTCACTGCTGGCCGCCATTCTGACTGTTTACAGCGGCTTATATTGGGCCGCGGTTATTTTTGGCTATTTAGTATTCATAAATGCTCTTAATTTTTGGAAAATAGTAAAATATAATCCATCATTTAACAGCAAAGAGGCGGAGATAAAAGATCTTCTCGCCCAGGGGGCCATCGGCGCGGCCTTGCAAAAGAGCAAAGAGCTAATGAGAAACGCCGGCAAAGAGCGGCCAAGAGCCGAGGCACTATATAAATACTGCTGTGATGTGGCACAGTTGGAAGATGATGGAGAGAGTGGCGGCTGATTGCGGCTCTACTGCCCCGGCAGGGTAAAAGGCCTCAACGGCTCCCGGCCGCTACCGGCCAAAGCGCGATATGGCAACAATTTTTCATCATCTTCATCGGCACTTATGAGGTAGCTCTTCATTTCCGCATAGCGCTTTTCTTTGGCCAAAAGTTCCATGAGCAGATAGAGCGGCTCGCCGTGTGCGCCCAGAATATCAACCGCTTGCCGCGCCTCATCCAGAGCCACAGCGGGCTTTTTACGCATAAAAGTGAGCCACCGGGCATAGTGATAAGCTATTTGCCCGGATTCATTCATAGTTTTGGCAAGTTCGGCCCAGAGTTCCAGCCCTTCGCTATAGGCACCGTAGAGCATGAGCTCATCACCAAAAGTAATGTAATCTGAGAGAAGCGGCACCCTGTTTTCGGCCCGCAATTTGGCCGCTTTTAAAGAATCCGGCGGCGAAAATTCCAGGGAGTTTTTAGCTTTTTGGCACCAGGGAGCGTATAATTCGGCTAGCGGCAAAGGCACGCGGCAAGAGAGAACATACTGATAAAATCCCTTTAAATATATGTAGTTACTGGAGGTGATTATTACACCATCCATCTCATATTGCTCGCTATTTTCTTTAAAATGGAGCTCCTCGTCAGTCACTCCGTCAGCCAAAAGGCGGCTCTCCAAATAAATGGTCACTCCCAAACTGTTTTGCAGCGCAAAAGCCTCCCCCTTTGGCAAAGATGCCTTTTCAATAAGCCAGCCGCTGGGAGCCATAAAGGTTACACCGTAGTGGGAATCCGCAAAAAGATAAGCCTTAGTAACCAAAATCTTGGGCACCATAAGCGGGATCAAAATAAGCCCTAAAACCAAAAACAGCCATTTTAATCTCTGATGTGTAGCCAGGCCAGCCGGGTGACACACAATAAAAAGCCGGCCACAAATAAACCCCGCGCCAAGCCCGCCGATATGGGCCAAAACGGAAACCCCGCCGCTTTTAAGACCAGCCAGGAGCAAAAGCAGCGTATAAATTGGCAAAATTATAAAAAGCAAACGCCGGTACCCCGGTTTGATATTGCGCCGATAGCGGTAACAAATAACTATCGTTGCCGCAAGGGCCGCAAAAATAAGGCCGGAAGCGCCATAAGTCACCGCTGCCCGGTCGCTAAGAGCCGCCAGCATGGCACTAAGCGCCCCAAAAGCATAAATAAAAAGCAAATCCAGGCGATAAAAAAAGAGCTCGCAAATAGTGCCAATAATAAGCAGAAGAGCCACATTGCCCCAAAGATGAAGCGGCGATTCGTGCAAAAAATTGGCTACTATGAGCCGTGAGCCTTCGCCGCTATCGGCAATAATTTGAGCCGACGAAGCGCCCATAGCCGCCAGCTCCTCAAGCGAAAAGCGACCGCCCCCCTCCCCAAGATAATAGGCCAGCAGCAAACTAAGCACTAAAGCTGCTGTGAGCCCGGGAAAACGCATATTAGGTAATAACAAACGGCCCATATATCTCCATAAACAGTAGCCGGCCTTTGTAATCTAAACCGCTGGCGCTACCGGCCTATTCTAGCCCGCCCATATTCCACATAAAAACCAAAATTAAACTCTATCCGCCCATGGTCATCAAGAAGCGCTGCCGGCGGATTGGGAAAGGGAGCAGCCCGCTTAAAAGCGGCGAGAGCCTCATCATCAAGCGCAAAAACTCCGCTCTGGCGCACAATCCTGGCATCCAAAAGCGCGCCCTTTTCGTTTAAAACCACACCGATTACCGTTTCCCTATCTTTGTAACCATACAAATTGCCGGTGGGATCGCGCGTTTCCAAAATGCTCTGCGGATACCAATTTTGGCTGACTTTTTGATGTAATCTATTGAAAAAGCTGGCATATTTAAATTCACGGCTATTAAGAAATGTGCCATCGCCCTCTTCCACATCAGGCAAATAATTATTAGCCGGCGAACCGAGGATTTCAGCCAGCTCTTTAGTCGTGGGCAGCAATTTCAGGCCATTGGCACCATCCAAAAAGCCAAGTGATTGTTCGCCCTCCCGTGGCGGCAGTGTCCGCGTTGGCTTTAATTTCAAGCGATAAGGATTAGACTTAGCCTGCTCCTCTTTTTTATTCTCCGTACCATCGGCAGTTTCTTTAAGAGCCAGCTGACCAGCGGCGCTGGGAACATTAACGGTCTGCTCTTTAGCCTTTAAGTTTTGCTCTTTATTTTCTTGCAGTTTCTTAGCTAACTGCGAACCTTTCGGGCGAGGCATTTCTTTTTGCCGCGACGGCCTGTTGGCGGCTTTTTTATAATCTTTATCCATTTCCCGCGCCTTGGTCTCTTTATCGGTGCGGGTATTATATTCCGATAAATATTTGGCCTCCTCCGGCGGGCGATTATCCGGGCTTGGCGGCAGGTCAACTATTTGTTTATCAAGCTTTTTTATATCAAACTTCTCTTCTTCTTTTTTCTTTTTTCGCACCTCGCGCGCACCTTGCGGTTTTTTTTGGGGGGTGCGGCTACTGTGCGTCAAAGCGCCTTTTGGTACTTTTATATGCTGGATTTTTAGCGGAGCCTTGGGCGGTTTTTGCCAGGCAAACTCATTAAGGAACAAAAGAGCGGCGCCATGGAAACAAATAACCAGAGCAGCAATAAAAAGCGTGCGCCAGAATTTGTCGCTTTTTTGCTCTTTATCCAGCATAGCGCTTATTCTCCACCGGCAGTAAGCTCGGCAAAATTCCAAGGAATTTTAGTAGTCAGATAGAGCTTTTTACCGCTAAGCGGATTAACAAAATCAAGAGCCAGAGCGTGCAAATAAAGACGCCCGGCCCACTTTGGTTTCACATTGGTATTATAAATTTCATCGCCCACAATAGGGTAACCGGCTTCGGCCAAATGGGCTCTTATCTGATGGCGAAAACCGCGGCGGATTACAACTTCAACTTCGCAAAATTCTTTCTCTTTTTGGCGCAGGGCAAAATCACTTTTATATATTTCGCCGCTGCATTTTCGCCCGTGAGACTGATTTTTTGGGCTATAAACCACCTTCACCCGCGAGCCCCCTTTGCCGGCACGCATAAAATAGCTGGCAATATATGGCGGCAATTTGGCCGCTGTAGCCGCTTTATCGGTAATGGCCAAATATGTTTTTGCCACCGCTTCGGCAGCCAAAATCTCCCGCATAGCCGCAAAAGATTCATTGCTCTTGGCCAATAGCAAAAGGCCGGATGTAGCAAAATCAAGGCGATGCAAAATAGCCGGCTCCCAAGGGTGCCACCCAGCCACCCGGCCAAGTTCCGGGCGCATTTCCAGAATCATATCCAGCATAGTGGCTTCCGAAGATGGTGTGGCATTTGGGGCACTATGAATCCCCGGCGGCTTTTCCAGCGCCAAAAGATCATTATCTTCGTATATAACGGAGAGCTCCATAACCTCACCAGTCCGGCAAAAATGCCGCCGGAATTATAACACAGTAGCAGCATTTTTTATGCCCAAATATTGGATGATTTTTCTGAGCGGCAATCCAGCGCCTTATTTAACAGCCTTAGGGGCCAAAGTAGGCTGCGGATGAAATTCTATGCGCGTCCCAAATTCTTTGTTGATCTCTTCCACTAAAAGCGGCGTTTTTTGATCATCCTGCCGCTTGGCTTTAAATTCAGGCGAGAGAGCCATTTGCCGCCCGCTATCATCGGCATCTAAAAAGCGATTGACGAAATCAGGCCATAAAAACATAGGCATATCGCTCATAATTGAATCGCCATAAGCCGCCATTGGCAGCCCGTTTATCTCTTCGGCAATAGAGAGCACTTCCTCGTGTTTAATACTGAAAATATTGCGTTTGCAAAAGCCCAAAGAGCGCCCTTCTTCATCGTAAGCCAAAACAGAAGCACGCACATGCTCGCGCGGAAGCCCCAAATAAGTGGCCCCTTCTGCGGCCAAAAAATCCAGGCCGGCCGAAATAGCCCAGCCATCTATCCCCTGCTCCTGAAAATAGACATAAAGCGAACGCTGCTCGCCATAAACACGCTCTTTAAAGGGGCGGCCATAGCCCTCTGTCTCATAGCCGTTCTCAAAAAAATCATGAATAAATACATCAAGTTCAGCGCGTGTGTAGCCAAAAGTAGTGGCCGCTAATAAATTAAAAAGTGTAAGCCCGTCAATAGAATCATCCTTTAAATGGCGGTTATAAGCCCAGGCCAAAAGCTCAAGGGATGTTTTTTGCCTCAGCGCTTCTGCCGCTTCCGGCGCCTCCTTTTGCAGATATTTCTCCAAAATTTTCAGCATCATGGTGTTATCAGGCAACCTGATGAGATTATTCTTCAGGACATAGCCCAAATAAACATTACTCACATCACCGGTCCAGGAGGTATTATCGAGGTCAGTTACAAAAAATGGTTTAATTTCAAGAAGTTTATACATTCCAAGGTCTAATTGAATAGCCTCATCAGCTCCGGTTTTCGCTGGCTCCAACAAAAGCGCCGCCTTAGCTTTAAGCATTTTGGCAAACATAGTGAGGCGCTGCCTGAGCTGCACCCGCTCTGCTCTGTTTAGGGGCGGCAAATCACCATTTGCGAGGAGGGTTTTTAAATAAGCGAAAACATCGCTCTCCTTTAAATTTTTTCCCTCGGCGGTTGGTGCCGGCAAGTTAGCCAGCCAGGCCAATGCCGCAGCAACTTTTTGCATATCCTTCTCATCAAAGCGCCCATTAGCGTCTATATCGAGGTCGGCCGGCTGATAAACAAAATAAGTGCTGTCCGGCTGCCTAAGGGGGATAACCGGCCCGGCCACAGGATTCAAAGGGGCACTGCCCCCGCACGAAGAGAGGCCAAGAGCTAAAAAGAGAAGAGAAGTTATAAACTTTTTATTTCGCATCGCACACCGATATTTCTATGATAATAGTGCTCTTTTTGTTTGAGGCACCAACATGGGCTTTCTTTTAGCACACATTTAAGATTAAAGTCTATTTTATAAGAAAAAATTACTAGCCAAGCCCCTTTTATTGGTGTAGATATAGTGACGTGTTTTTAAACGTTCTCCAACGGTGTTGGAGCAATAATAAGGAGTTTACAATGAGAAAGATTCGCCAAATGATGATGAAATTACGCAAAAACAAACTGGGCCAGGGTATGACGGAATATATCATCATCGTGGCGCTCATCGCCATTGCCGCTATCACCGTTATCTCTGTCTTTGGCGACAACCTGCGTGCCCAATTTGGTAACGCTGCCAGTGCTTTGGGCGGCGGAAATGGTGATGTTAACACCACCAATGATAGTGTTGGTGTTAGAGAACATGTAAATATGAGCAATTTCGGCGAAGGTACTGCAGACGGTGATTTATAATCTGGTGCCTTGTTTATCCTAATGCTCCAATATTTTTCCCCTATCTACGCCGCGCCTTGGGTGGCATGGATAGTCTCTTCTCTCATTATAATAGTCTCAGGCATAGCTCTTTACTTTGACCTGCGCTGGCGCATTATACCCAACTGGCTCACTTACGGCGCTCTCTTTACCGGGCTATTATTAAACGGCGTCTTGGCCGGCGGCGGCGGGCTTATTTCTGCCTTAATGGGCATGGTTGCCGCCTCAGCCGTTTTTTTGCCCCTCTTTTTTATGGGCGGCTTTGGCGGCGGCGATGTCAAACTCATGGCCGCTCTGGGAGCCATCGGCGGCTGTCAGCTAGCCTGCAATATTTTGCTTATTACAGCCATAACCGGCGGTTTTTTGGGCCTTTTGCAGGTTATTTTTAAAGGAGCTTTCCGGCAAATTTTTCATCGTCTTTTTTTGCTTGTAACTTGGCAGAAAAAAGCCTTAAATAGCGCCGCACCGGAGCAACAGCTCTCGATGCCCTACGGCCTGGCCATCGCTTTGGGATGCCTAGCCACAGTTATTTTGCAATACACAGGTAACTTGCTAATTTAATTAGTTTATGGAGAATATCATGTCTAACGGTAATTTTATTTTTACTTCCGAATCAGTAACCGAGGGTCACCCGGATAAAGTGGCCGACCAAATTTCCGATGCCGTGCTCGATGCCATTTTGGCCGCCGACCCCAATGGGCGCGTGGCCTGCGAAACCCTGGTTAAAACCGGCATGGCTATAATCGCCGGCGAGATTACCACCAGCACCTATGTGCATTTGCCGGATATTGTGCGCAAAACCATCACCGATATCGGCTACAACAGCTCCGATGTGGGCTTTGACGGCCAAACCTGCGCCGTTATGTCGGCCATTGAGCGCCAGTCGCCGGATATCGCTATGGGTGTTGACTCCTCAGCCACTCACGCCCAGGGAGCCGGCGATCAGGGTATGATGTTTGGCTTTGCCGTTAACGATACGCCGGAGCTCATGCCAGCGCCTATTCATTATGCTCATCTTTTAACCAAGCAGCTGGCTTTTGTGCGCAAGAATAATCGCTTGAAATTTTTGCGCCCCGATGGCAAATCGCAAGTAACCATGCGCTACGAAAACTGGAAGCCGGTCTATGTCGATACCGTGGTTATCTCGTCGCAACACGACCCCGATATTTCTCATGCCGAGCTGAAAGAGGCCATCATCGAAGAAGTTATCAAAGTGGCCATTCCCGAGCATCTTTTGACGCCTAAAACCAAGTTTTTGGTTAACCCCACCGGCCGCTTCGTTATGGGCGGGCCGGAGGCCGATGCCGGTGTCACCGGGCGCAAAATCATTGTAGATACTTACGGCGGCTTTGCCCGCCACGGCGGCGGCGCTTTTTCCGGCAAAGATCCTTCCAAAGTTGACCGCAGCGCCGCCTATTATGCCCGCTATATAGCCAAAAATATCGTAGCCGCCAAATTGGCCGATAAATGCGAAGTACAGCTGGCTTATGCCATCGGCGTAGCCGACCCGGTCTCCATCATGGTGGACACCTTTAATACCGAAAAAGCGCCGGTCGCTAAAATTATCGAAGCTGTGCGCAAATATTTCCCGGCCCAGCCGCGGCAAATCATTGAGCAGCTCGATCTTTTGCGCCCTATTTATTCCAAAACCGCCGCTTATGGCCACTTTGGGCGCTCTGAGCCGGAATTTACCTGGGAAAAAACCGATAAAGCCGAGATTCTGGCTGCCGAATTCAACCTCTGACAGGTTCTGGGCTTATTCATGGAAATAGCGCCTCTTTATGCCCTCATTTTGGGGCTTATTCAGGGATTAACCGAGTTTTTGCCTGTCTCCAGCAGCGGCCACTTGGTTATTGCCCAGCAGTTTCTCGGCCTAAAAGAGCCTAATCTGCTCTTTGATACTTGGCTACACTTCGCCACACTTATTGCCGTGTGTTTTTTCTATCGCCGCGATATTATAGATATTTTAAAAGATCTATGGTCACAGGCTAAAGCTGCTTTAGGCAAAAAGAGCGATGCATTTTCCCCGGATAGGCCGGCAATACTTGGCTGGCTGGTAGTTTTGGCTTCCGTACCCACTGCGCTTATCGGCTTTTTGGCCAAAGATTATTTTGAGGAGCTATTTGGCTCAACGCACTCTGTAGCAGTTGCCCTTTTAATTACCGCTACCCTGCTCATTGCCACCAAGTTTATCAAAACTCAGGACAAAGGGCTCACCTGGTGGAAAGCGCTCCTGATTGGCCTCATTCAGGGCCTCGCCATCACTCCGGGCATCAGCCGCAGCGGCAGTACCATTGCCCTCGCTCTATTTTTGGGCATAAGTGCGACAAAGAGTGCCCGTTTTAGCTTTTTGCTTTCAATTCCTGCCATTTGCGGCGCCCTGCTCTTGCAGGTTTTGCACCTTGGGTCCGCTGATTTGACTCTGTTACAAAATAGCTGGCCGGCCCTTGCTCTTGGCTTTGTGGCGGCTATGGCTTCCGGCCTTTTGGCGCTTATTTTACTGGTAAAATTGCTTAAAGCACAAAAGTTCTATCTTTTTGCCCCCTATTTGGTCATAATCGCCACCGTAACTTTAGTCATGCTCTAAAGATTACAAATGCGGAGTTAATTAATGAATGAGCAGGAATTAATAGCTAAATATGACATCAGCAAAACTCTAAGCGACCGTCTGCTGCGTAAAACCACCATTACTCTTGATGAAGTTGGCGACAGATTGGTGGAATTCATGCTGGATTTACACACCCTCTCCGATAATGATCGAGAGGCCTTTTGCAAAAAATATGTCACCCATGATTTAGCTGTTAAAGAGCAAGAGTTTTTTACTCTTTATTCACGGCTTTTAACCGCCAACAAAAGAGCGGCTTCTTCACCACTTAAGCCAATGACTTTAAATGGTTTTCTCTTGGTTTGGGATAATGGCGGCCGCGGTGGGGAAAATAAAGACCAGACTTTACAGCTGGGCGAGCTGGTGCAATATAACGGCCTTTATGACTTTTTACTTGATCTTTTTGCTCTTAGCGAGGCGGATCAGCTACATATTGAAAACATCCTCTCCGATGTCTCTAAAAAGTTTTGTAAGCCCGTCTTTGCCATGGTCAGAGAGATGAAAGCGGCCGGTAAACTGAATAACCTGCCACCATTTTATCTCTAATTTTTTTAGCTTTATTTTTTAGATAAAAACACACAGAGGTCTATTGTGTCTTATAAAAACAGTGTTGAGGCTTATCGGCTGAATCCTGACAGACGGCGTGTATGGCAAAATATGGCAGCACTATTAAAAAGTGATGCCGAGCGCCTGGCTCTGGCTGATTTTCTCCACAAAATGCCTTGGTCTTATGCCCGCGAAGTTCCTGAAGAAATTATTGCTACCCAGTGGAAGGTTTTAAACCAAAAGCAATATGAAAAACTGGCCGCCGATGAGAGCTATGTCTTTCATCACAAAGGCTGCTCTTCTTGGATTGGCGAAAGTAGTCTTAGCACCATCCCGGCTTTGCTTAGAAAATTAACCGGCGGTGAATTTTCTCCGCTACAGCGCATATTTTTTCATGAAAACAGCAAGTTAGCTGCAGCTATTGTCTATAAGTCCAAAGAAGCGCAAAAGCGCTCCTACCCCATTGAACCGCCGGCTTGGATTGGCACTTTTAAAAAAACAACCTTAAATCACAGGAGGCAATCTTCCAGCATCTCTTTTGATACGGTGGTGATGGAAAATTCCACTCTCTTTCGCCTGGAAATATGCAATTCACCGCAATCGACAGTATTACATAAAATATGTGAAATCATGCAGCGCCACCAGGTGAATATTGCCACTTTGGATCTTTGGTCCATGAATAACGGCTGGACGGGATCACGCAAAATAAAAGAGCGCCACTCCATTGAAATAGAAGTGCGCGAATCACTGGAAGAGGCCATAATTCAGTCTATAAAGAATGACGCCTTTCGCTACCTGGTGGCGCTCTTAAAGGTACACTCACTCTTTGACATAATAGGCCCGGCCGTGATTGGCCCCAGCAGCTCACACACGGCCGGGGCCTGTCGCATCGGCATGCTGGCGCGGAATATTTTCATGGCTCTGGAAGAAGCCGGCCATTTTAAAAAGATTAGCCGCTTTGACATTAAATTATATGGCTCTTTTCGTGATACCGGCCCCGGCCACGGCACGCACATTGCCCTGGGCGGCGGCTTAAAGGGCTTTGCCCCAGATTCTCCGGAACTCACCAAAGAGGGCGCGCTCGAAGTGCTCATAAAAAAAGGCATTCCCTGGAAAGATAAAAAGCGCGCTATACCTTTTGGTGGCTTTTTGGCAGCCAGCCCCGAGGAAGATCGCAAATATATTCGCCAACATGGCGATTGCATCAATATTGCCGAAATCATTGCCACTACCGATGCCGGCCCATTTGCCCTGGCCGGTTTTTCCACCGGCGGCGGCATTGTGGAAATGCGCTATATCAATAATACCAAGATATTACCGAGTATTTCCGGCAAGCGCGACCTCTGGATTCAGCCGCCGCCTCTGCCGGCCACTCTGGACCTGGCACATGCGCCGGTAAAAGGTAAGAAATACGGCAAGATTGCCAAGATTTACCCGGAGAGAGCGCCGCTTGATGAATTTACTCTGGTTTTTAATACCTTCGATGAAGCGCTGGAGTACGCCAAGGATACACAAAAATCACTTTTGCAAATAGCCCTTGAGATGGAAGCCAAGTTGCAAAATACCAGCGCCGGCGAAATTATGCAAAATATGACCAATCTATGGGAGATAATGAAAGAATCTGTCCACAAAGGATTGGAAAATACGCGCCGTAGCACCATGGGCCTCTCCGGCGGCGACGCCATAAAACTATTGGAATATATCAGAGCTAAAAAATATGTCTCCTTCCACACTCTGGCCTCCACCTATGCCATGGCCTCGGCCGAGACCAATGCCCAAATGGGACGCATAGTGGCCTGCCCCACCGCCGGCGCTTGCGGCATTATTCCCGGAGTGCTCCTGGCCTGGCACGATGTGCATATTGCCATGGGCCTGCCGCCGGAGGGGCTGGAGCGCAAAGTGGTGGAGGCCCTTATCGTCGCCGCCTTTATCGGCATGATCTTTTATGACGATATACCCACAGCCGGGGCTACTCTTGGCTGCCAGGCCGAAATCGGCATCGGCGCAGCCATGGCAGCAGCGGCTATTGTCCAGCTGCAGGGCGGCACGCCGGAAGAGGTGGTGCACGGCGCTATTTTAACCATTAAAAACTGCATGGGCCTGGTTTGCGACCCGGTGGCCGGCCTGGTGGAAGTACCTTGTATCAAGCGCAATGCCATGTTTTCCAACTTTGCCATCACCGCCGCCGATATGGCGCGGGCCGGCATTCGTTCCCAAATTCCGCCCGACCAGGTAGTGCTCGCCGTTAAAGAGGTTGGCGAACACATGTCCACAGCTTATAAAGAAACAGCCCATGGCGGCCTGGCAGCCACTCTAAATGGCAAAGATGTGGCCCGCCGCTTTGGCGAAATGTGCCAGGGCCTCTTTTGTGACACTTGCACGCTCTGCCACTAGGAGGAGTCATGAATCTTTCTACCGCTACAGAATATATGATAGCCTGGCGCCTCTTTTCGCTCTTTCCGGCGGCCTTTTATCTAAAGGCGGAAAATGGGCGCATTTTGGGCTATGCTGCCTCCAAATTTGCCCTAAAAGCC
This sequence comes from Deltaproteobacteria bacterium, assembly GCA_016283195.1. Classification (GTDB taxonomy): domain Bacteria; phylum JAEEML01; class JAEEML01; order JAEEML01; family JAEEML01; genus JAEEML01. The sequence continues at coordinate 16,182 of JAEEML010000065.1, forward strand.
GAGATACACGTTTATACCAATACCAACAAAATGCGCGAAATCTTTTATATAAAAGCGCGAAAAGTAATAGATTTCTCGGCAGCTTACAATGTCTTTCGCTCACCTGGTGATGTACTCATCGGCACTTGGCGCCGCAAAGGCTTTTCTTCCATCACCCGCGACCACTGGGAACTACTCGATGCTCAGGGTAATCTTATCGGCGATCTTTTAGAAGATTCAGCGCAAAAAGCCATGATGCGCCGCCTCTGGACAAGCTATATTCCCCAATCTTTTACTCTGCGGGTAAATGGCCTGGCTGTGGCCGATTATCACCAAACATTTTGGCCTTTTTTACTGCGCCTTAAAGTGGAACTTGCCGGTGAGCCGGATCCTGATATGGCCATCATGGTAGCTGCCGGCGGCATTTTACTGGATGCGATAGAAGGCCGGCAAAAGCGCTGGTAGAAGAGAAAAAAATGGAATTAAATCGCCAGATTCTCGGTAAAGCGGCTCTCATTTTTAAAGATATCCTGCAATTTAGCGGTCCAGCTGATGGTACCTTACAACTCTTTTTCAAAAAAAATCCCAAGCTTGGTTCCGCTGAGCGCAAACTAATTTCAGAGCTTATTTTTAGCGCTCTGCGCCATTTGCAAACAATCAAAGAAGCCCTGGAGGCACCGGCTAATACTGATTCGACAGCCCTTCTCCTAGCTGCCCTTTACCTCTACCACCAA
>JAEEML010000066.1 GCA_016283195.1 Deltaproteobacteria bacterium
CATCACTTCCGGCGACACAGCCTTTCGCAGCGCCCGCATGACTATTTTCGATTGGCTAAAACTCGATGAAAAAAAGCTTTCCACCCGCCTCCTTGTCACCACTCCGCTTTTGCTTACCGGCCTTCTTATCTCTTTTTTGGATTACGGCATCATCTGGCGCTATTTTTCCTGGGCCAACCAGACTCTGGCCATGATTGTGCTCTGGGCGGGCGCTGTCTTCTTAGTAAAGCAAAATATTCAGCAAAAATATGTGAGCCTTATAGCGGCGGCCCCGGCCACCTTTATGTCGGCCGTCTCTTTTACTTACCTCATTTATGCGCCGGAGTGTTTTAATCTGGGAGCCAGAGGCGAGCTGGGCCTTACCATTTCTTACGTCGGCGGCCTTTTGGGAGCGCTAATCTGCGCGGGCCTCTTTGTCTTTACCGTCTTTCGGCCGGCTGGGAGGAAATAATGCAAAAAGTGCGCATCACCGTAAAAAAGATAGTCTCTCATAGCGATTTAATCGCCGAATATGAAAACCCCATCGAGCACGCCTGTGATATGCGGCTTAATCAGGTCTTTATTTGCAACGGTTGGGAAAAACCGGAGGGCTGTTGCCTAAGTGCCTGGGAGACTGTTTCGCCCTTTGTCATGGCTCTCGCCCACGGCGGGCAGAATTTTTATGACGGCTGGATGAAAAACCCGCGCTCGGCCATGATCTCCTGCAACGACGGCTTTCGGCCGGTGAGCTTTTTGCTGGAAACAATGGAGGAAGAGGCGGAATAGAAGCAAAAAACAAGCAGGCGCTGACGGAATAATCCGCTGCTTTAATTACTCACCCACTTTTTTAATAAAAAGCTCAAATGTGCCATCGCCATTATCAATAAAATCAAGAATTTCGTGCCCCTCCTCTTTAACGCTTCTGGGCACGTTTTCCGCCGGCTCACCACCGTTCAAATGCACCTCAAGAATTTGCCCTTCGTCCATCTCTTCAAGTGCTACTTTGGTTTTTACAAATGTAATCGGGCACTTTACATCGGTGATATCAATTTTCTCATCTATTTGAAATTCCGCCATTTTTTAGTTCTCTATAATAATTAGTTCTTCTTTTTCGGCCAGGCGTTCGCCCAAAGGTCCCTCAATATGAAAGGCATTAAGCACCGGCTCGGCTGCCGCCAGCGACAAAATAAGATAAGAGGCTTTGCTGTCATGAGCCAGGCGCTTATCCTCCTCCGAGGGGCGCGAGGGCGTCTCCGGGTGCGAATGCCAGTTACCCAAAAGAGTTAAGCCGCTTAATCTTATATCTTTTAAAGCCGTTAGCTGATCCTCCGGCGTGATGGAAAAGTGGTCGGCGGCATGGTCGCTGTTGGTGAGCAAATAAACTTTTTTTATCTCTCTTACCCCGTCTGGGCGGTCGTCGCCGGCAATAAGGCCGCAGGCCTCCTCCGGCTTTTGGGCCAGGGCATGGCGATAGAGCTGCTCAAAATCGGCTTTATGCATTAGAATTTTCATAAGTGCCTAGTCTTTCTTCTTTAATTCGCAAACCGGTTGATCGTAATCAATGAGTTTGGTGATGGTTGGGTTATCTGAGCAAACAGCACAGCCCGCGCCACGCGGCGGCAATTTTATCTTGTGAAAAGCCATTTCCAAGCCATCGAAAGTGAGCAGCGAGCCGCTTAAAAGCTCACCGGCCCCGGTAAGAAACTTGATAGCTTCGAGCGCTTGCAAAGTGCCGATAACTCCGGCCATGGCACCGATAACTCCGGCCTCCTTGCAAGTGGGGATGGCATCTTTAGGTGGTGGATTTTTAAAAATACAGCGATAACAAGGGCTTACTCCGGGAATAACAGTGGTGAGCTGGCCGGCAAAGCGCACAATACCGGCATGGGAAAGCGGCTTTTTAGCCATAACGCAGGCATCGTTGATTAAAAATTTAGCGGCAAAATTATCGGTACCGTCGATGATGAAATCATAATCTTTAATAAGCTCCATTATGTTGGAACTATTAATAAATTGATAATATGGATTCACCGTTACATCGGGGTTTATGGCGCGCATGGTTTCTGCTGCCGATTCAACTTTTTTGCGCCCTAAATCGGCGGTAGTGTGAATCACCTGGCGTTGCAAATTGGAAAGATCCACCACATCGGCATCGGCAATACCGATAGTGCCCACTCCGGCCGCCGCCAGATAAAGAGCCACCGGCGACCCCAAACCGCCGGCGCCGATAATCAGCACTTTGCCGTTTAAGAGCTTCTTTTGCCCTTTGGCCCCAATTTCTTTTAAAATAATATGCCGTGAATAGCGCTCCAGCTGCTCATTCGTAAAAGCCATTATCTACCGCCCCCCATGAAGTAGAGAAATTCCACAGCATCACCATCCTTTAAACGGTGGCTGTCAAAGGCGGCCCGCTCAATGAATTCTTCGTTAACCGCCACGGTTACATAAAGCGGGCTCTCTACTTTTTCTTCAACAATAAGCTCCTGAATAGTCAAATTGTCGGCCACTTCTTTGCTTTCGCCGGCTATGGTAATTTTCATCTTTATTCTCCTCAGGTTAGAGTTTTCAAGACCTTTATAAGAGCATCAATATCACTGGGCGAATTATAGAGCGCAAGTGTTGGCCGCACCGAGCTTTCATAGCCGAAACGCCGCAAAACAGGCTGGGCGCAGTGGTGGCCGGTGCGCACGGCAATACCGCAACTATCGAGCTTTTTTCCTACCTCTTCGTCGCTGTAGCCAGCCAGTTTAAAGGAGAGCACCGAAGCCTTGTTAAGAGCCGTGCCAATCAAGGTAAGTCCTTTGATTTTTTGCATTTCCTTCATGGCATAGTGCAAGAGTTCGTGCTCCCAGCGATAAATACAGGGCATACCAATTTCATTTAAATAAGTCAGCGCCGCCCCCAGCCCCACCGCATCGGCAATGCTCCCGGTGCCGGCCTCAAATTTATTGGGAATACCATTATAAACGGTGCGCTCAAAGGTGACATCGGCTATCATATTGCCGCCGCCATGATAAGGCTCAGCCGCCTCCAGGAGCTCTTTTTTACCATAAAGAACACCAATACCGGTTGGCGCAAAAATTTTATGGCCGGAAAAGACAAAAAAATCGGCATCAAGTGTGCTCACGTTTACCGGGATATGCGCCACCGACTGAGCGCCGTCAATGAGAATGCGGACACCGTGGCGATGAGCCAGAGCAATGAGCTCTTCCACCGGAGTAACAGTGCCAAGCACGTTGGATACATGAGTCAGAGCCACAAATTTGGTGCGTTTTGTAAAGAGTTTTTCATATTCGGAAACAATTAGCTGCCCGCTCTCATCGCAGGGGATCACTTTTAAAAGGGCCCCGGTTTTTTGAGCAATGAGCTGCCAGGGCACAATATTGGCATGATGCTCTAAAATAGAGACAATTATCTCATCGCCAGGCTGCAAAAGCGGCTTTACATAAGCACTGGCCACCAAATTTATACCTTCGGTGGTGCCGCGTACAAAAATTATCTCCTCGGAACTTCCGGCGCCGATAAAATCCCGCACAATATTGCGGGCGTTTTCATAAGCATCGGTAGAACGGGCAGCCAAGGTGTGGGCCCCGCGATGCACATTGGAGTTTTCATGAGTATAATAATAGGAAAGCCGGTCGATCACCGCTTGCGGCCTTTGAGTGGTGGCACCGTTATCGAGCCACACCAGCGGGTAGCCGTTTACGCGCTCGCTTAATATCTGGAAATCATTGCGAATTTGCGCCAAAGTTTTGCGGCCGATGCGAATGGATTCATCGCTACCGGCCGCCTGAGGCGGCCCAATGTGGCCCGCGCTCAGTGTAGCCGGAGCAGCTTTAGATACATTAGCGGCACTTTTAGGCTCCACTTTAGGAGCATAAGCCACCGGTTCTGGCAAAAGTAACGCCTCAGGCAGGCTAACAGGAGCACTATGTTGCAAGCTAAAAGCTGCGGCCGGTGCCGGCTCCATGACCTCTTGGCCTACCCTTCCCTGCAAATCGGGAAAGAGGGCACTCGCCATAGCCGAAATCTCGGCTACCCCGGGCAAGCCAAAGTGC
>JAEEML010000067.1 GCA_016283195.1 Deltaproteobacteria bacterium
GGGGGCTGAGAGCTTTTTGCAACCAACTACTCTAAAAATTATCGTTATGGGTCTTGTGGCCTTTGTTTGCGGCACCGCCGGCGGTGTGCTTCTCGGTAAATTGATGTATCTCTTATCCGGCGGCAAAATTAACCCCATCATTGGCGCCGCCGGCGTGAGCGCTGTGCCTATGGCCGCCCGCACCGCGCATGTGGAAGGTCTTAAAACCGATCCCAGCAACTTCCTCTTAATGCACGCCATGGGCCCCAATATCTCCGGCGTTATCGGCACCGCTGTGGCCGCCGCCGCCATGATTGCCATCTTCGGCGGCTGAATCCTTCTTGGCAAAAAAAGCCAAAAAACTGCGAGATTGACTTTGTGGCGCGCAAAGGACGCAATCAGTATTACATACAATCGGCTTTTTCGATGGACGATCCACAAAAGGAAATGAGCGAGTTAAGGCCGCTTTGGGCAACAGGTGATTTTTTTAAAAAAGTAGTTGTTTCAAAAAGTTATGGAAAAAGTTGGGTGGATGAGAAAGGTGTTTTAAGAATAGGACTTATGGACTTTTTGCTGGATGAGGATAGTTTTGCGCGCTAGCTGGGAAGTCTTTACACCCGGCAGATTTTATGCCGTGCGCCATCTCCTGTTTTACCTGCAAAATGTCTAAATTTTGGGGGTCAGAACAGGTTTTTAACTTCAGCCAGTGAAAGATTCTGTTCGCGGGCTATGCGGGCCAAATCCTCATATTCATATTTGGCCTTTTTCACTCCGTAGCCGGCCGCTTCTTTTAGCCGCACATTGCCTAATTTGTTTTTTTGGTTTACAAGCCGTCGCCTTAGCACATGGCGCTTTATGGCTTTTTCTCTAATACCCAGAGTGCTGGTGTGCTTAAATATGAGGCTTATCAGGAGCTCTTTTTTCTCTTCATCGCTAATTACCGTGAGCAGCGTGCCCTGGCGCCCTTTTTTCATAATCACCGGCGTTAAATAGACTTCAAGCGCGCCAGCAGTGCGCAGCTCTTCGGCGGCAAAAGCCAGCTCCTCGCCGCTCATGTCGTCAATATTGCAGGATAATTCATATAAATCGCCGCTTTGGTCTTCTTGCTCGCCCAAAAAAGCTCTGACACAATTGGCGGCCGGAAAATCTTTATGCCCCAGGCCGTAGCCGATTCTCTGTCCTCTCATTACCGGCCTTGGGCCAAATTTTGGTACAAAATATTTGAGCAGAGCGGCGCCGGTGGGTGTACAAAGTTCGCCTTCTATGGCGCCGCTATAACTTGGTATAGCAGTGAGCAGCAGGGCTGTAGCCGGAGCAGGAACCGGTAAAAGCCCGTGGGCGCATTTTACTGTGCCGAAGCCGGTATTGACCGGTGAAGCCATTATTACATCAGGCGCCAGAATCTCCATAAGCATGGCTACCATGGCAATATCCATAATGGCATCTTTGCTGCCCAGCTCATGAAAGTGCACCTCGCTTACCGGCCGGCCGTGCACCTGGCTTTCCGCTTCGGCAATAAGCTGATAGACAGCCATAATATCATTTTTTACTTTGCTGCTTACTTCCAGCCCGGCCACATATTCGTTAATAGTGGCCATAGAGCTATGCTCATGATGGTGATCATGTTCATGATTATGGTTTTCATGCTCATGCTTGTGCTCGTGTTCATGCTCATGCTCGTGATGCTGGGCCGAGTTATCGTGGCTTTCCTCTTCGGCGCCATTAACGGTTACATGGAGCAAAGAGCCGCTTATGGCGCATTTTTGCCCTTTTTCCCGGCTGACTAAAACGCCTTGGAGGCCAAGTTTATTTATTTTGCGCAAAAATTCTTCCTGGGCCAGCGGCGGGAGCAGTTCAATGAGTGCAGCAGCCAACATATCGCCGGCAGCGCCCATATTTAATTCCAAATAGAGAGTTTTCATTTTTTTACTTCCAAATGGTTAATGCGCGAAGCCATCATAGCGGCGCCGAAGCCGTTATCAATGTTAACTGTGGCCACACCGGCAGCACAAGAGTTCAGCATGGCGAGTAGAGCCGAGAGGCCGCCGAAAGAGGCTCCGTAACCGATGCTGGTGGGTACGGCAATCACCGGAGCGGCCACCAGGCCGGTAACCACACTGGCGAGAGCCCCGTCCATACCGGCCACAACTATAATAACAGCTGCTTCCTGTAATTCGGAGAAGTGGGCCAAAAGGCGATGCAATCCGGCCACCCCCACATCGTTGAGACGCAGCACTTTATTGCCCAAAAACTGGGCTGTAAGAGCGGCCTCTTCCGTTACTTTTAAATCGCTGGTGCCGGCCGAAATCACCAAAATTGTACCATGGCCGTTTGGCCTTGGCATACCGCCGATAACCGCCAGTTCGCCTTCGGGATAATAGTGCCAGGGCAAAGTGGTTGTTATTCCGTCTGCCTTTTCGGCACTTAAATGAGTTATTAAAATATTATTTTGCCCATTTTCGGCCATGGCGGTGATAATGCCGTTTATTTGCTCCGGACTTTTGCCGCCTCCGTAAATAACTTCTCCGGCCCCGGTGCGTACTTGGCGGTGCAAATCTATCTTGGCATAGCCGAGGTCTTTATAAGGAAAACCTTTTAGTGAAAAACGGGCCTCGTCAATTGTTAAACTGCCGCTTTTAACCTCTTCCAAAAGCTCTTTTATATCCATGAAAAACCCTTTGTAAGCCTTAGTCTCTTGGCTCAAGATCCAGTAGTACGGCCGGGAAAAATTCCTTTAAACCGCTGAGTATAGCCTCTCTGTTTTTTATAGCCAGAGCAAGCTCTTTTTTGGGTAATTGCAATCTTGCTGCCTCGTGAAAAAGGCGTAAACGCAAATTAGTAAAGCCAAGGCTTTTTAAAAAGGCTTCGCCCTGTTCCACTGCTAAAAGCTCTTCTTTGGTGATGACTTTCCCCGTTGGAAAACGGGTGGCCAGGCAGGCGTAAGGCGGCTTATTCCAGGTAGAAAGGCCCATTTTTTTAGAATATAAGCGCACTTTTTCTTTGGTGAGGCCACATTCCTTAAGCGGCGAGCGGATGTTTAATTCTTTTAAAGCGCGCATTCCCGGGCGCTCATCTTTCTTGTCTGAGGCATTGGTGCCGTCGATGATTAGGGAAAAGCCTTCTGCTTTTGCTGCGGCTAAAAGGCTTGTAAACATTAATTTTTTGCAAAGATAACAGCGCTCTGGCGGATTAACAGCAATTTCTTTATGTAAGAGAATATCAATTTCTATAATTTTGAGCTTGAGCGCTAAAAAGCGGCAATGCTCTCTGGCCTCTTTTAATTCAAAAGCCGGCTGAAAAGAGCTTTTTAAGTAAAACGGCTGGCAGGTGGCTCCATATTTTTTAGCTGCGTAAAGTAAAAAAGTGGAATCAGTACCGCCGGAATAGGCCAAGGCTACCTTGTTGTTTCTCTTGAAAAAGTCTTTTAAATTCAAGCAATAATCCATAATGTAACAGTTATTACAAAAGACAATCAATCATGTCGGGGCCGAAAACGGGAATATGGGCGTTTTGGGCTACCTCCAGGCGTTCGGCAAAGGAATCGTCTATGAAAATAGCCTCTTTATTTTTAATATAGGCCGATTTTTTTTCTGCCTTTTCCAGCTGATGTACTTCATCAAAGAGCTCACTTAGGCGCAGTTCTTTAAGTTTTTCTTTAAGAACGCCACCTTTGTGCCGCGAGAGCAAAATGAGCTTTTTTCTTTCATTAAGCCCTTTAAACAAAAGTGTGAGCAGAGCGGTATTGAGACGCTTTTCTTCCAAATAGAGGCAATCGTCAAAATCCACATATATTTCATTATATTTAAGCGAAAGACGATAGCGATTATCGAGGGCCCTATCAAGCTCAATATCGTAGCCGCTATTGGTTAAGACGGAAAGTGGATAACCGAAAGCATCAAAGAGCGTCATGAGGGCAAAATTAAGACCGATGGCCCGAAAAAGGCCGGAAGAACCGCCAAGGCGACTGGCTACTTCCAGCAAAGTAAGCTCGCCGGCGCTATCTTCCTTTAGCTGGAAAAACCAGGCACCGCGCATGGTTAGTGCGCCGTTTATGGCCCTAGCCATGGCTAAAAATTCCTGGTTTCGCTCTGTAGCCGGCACGGTATTTACGCTGATGCCGTTCATGATGCGGCGGCGCCGGCGCCCCTTGGCTACCAAAAGCCGCCCCTCTTTATCGGTAAAGCAATCGACAGTATATTCCGGGCCGCTTAAATATTCGCTGAATATATAAGGCTTATTTAAGGCTTTTATAGCGCTGAGCGCGGCTTCGTTCTCTATTTTTTGGGCCCCGCGGGAGCCGTAACCAATGTCCGGCTTTGCAAAAATAGGAAAACTGACATCCTTATTTATATCAATAATTTTTGGACATTTTACCACCGCTGAAAGGGCTTTATATGTAGCGCTTTTGGAGAGGCAGACGGCGGTGGTTTTAGGCGGCGGGGCAATAACCAAAGCGCCCAAAAGGGGCTCGTTTTCTTTCGTCGCGCTGATAACGCTGTCCATAGCCGGATAGATGGCATCTATATGCTCTTTTTGCACCAGAGCGGCTATGGCCGGAATAAAGGCCGGGTCATTTACCATTGGCAGGCCGCCGATATAGTTTTCATAGACAAATTGGCCGTGGTCGGCTACCGAGCTGGCGCCGATGAGCTCAAAATGGCGGCTTTCTTTTAGGGCCCGGTGGATTTCCAGGGCTATTTCCGAACCGCAGGGAAAGACTAAAATGCGCTTTTTCATGCTTCATCACCGTTTATTTGCAAAACTGCCATGCCGTCTTTTAGTGGCAGGTAGAGAGTGTCGCCTTTTAAAAGATATTGCCCGGCGAGCTTCATATCGGGCCGTTTTTCCAGTAATTTTTTGAGATAATAGCAATCGATGCCCAAATTTACATGCAGAGGATAGGAATCATTAAGACCGGTTAGCATGAGTTCCAACTCGTCCATGGTGAGCTTTTCTGGATCAATAGCTCTATCGGCAAAATTTGGCCGCCTGGCCCAAAAGGTGTGCTTTTCCGGCTGCGGCTCACCGGCGGGAATGGTGCCGCTTTTTATCATCTTGGCAAAAAGCTCGCCTCCCAGGCGGCCGCAGTGATCTATGTAATCAATAATATGCATTTTTTCGGTAATTTGCAGTGCTGCTTGGCTGATAATGGCTCCGCGATCGGCGCGCTCGTTCATGTGATGAAGAGTTACGCCGGAGGCTTCATAAAGCCCCTTTTTCCATATCCAGAAGAAGGGGGCTGGGCCGCGCAAGAGGGGCAGAAGCGAGGGGTGCAGATTAAGAGCGGCGCTGGGGGCCAAAGAGAGTAAATTTTGGCTAAAAAGAGTGTTAAAACCAATAGTTAAAAAAAAGCTCGGGCGCTGCCCGGCAATATGAGCCAAAACAGCCGGATTATTGACATCATGCGTTTCCAGCATATCGCAGCCCATTCTGATGGCGAGTGGACTAAGGTCATAAGGGCCGCGCGTCAGGCTGGGAATATAGCGCTCTCCGCGGGAAAACTGAAAATATTGCAAAGGGTCACGCGGCTTTTGCGGATTTTTAGGCGGCAGGCCCACCACCAGCAAAAGCGGAAATATCCCTTGCTCCAGAAGTACTTCAATAGCTCTATAAGTATAAACGGTGTGTTGTCCGAAAAGGATAAAAGGTAAGCGCATTGCTCCTCCGTTGCCAGCCCCTTTAGGCGAGTATCTTGTAACATTAAGAGGCGGTTAAGGGAATGGGGGAGATGGGATAAAGGCTCCCCCGGCTTTTATTTGTCCCCTTCATAAATGACATAAGCCGGCTTTAAGTGCGAGCGCCCAATGCGGATGCCGTAAAGTGCGCGTTTATCCTGCGGATAGATGGGGCCGGAAGATCTGGATTCGTGAGTGTAGTAAGTACGGGCGCTTCCATAACCTTGGCCTCCCCTTAAATACATAGAATCCACGAGCTCCTGATAGCCGCCCACCATGTCATAAATGCCAAGGGAGTTGGGTTCTTTTTGCTTTATTTCATGCGGATCATCATCGCGCCAGGCAATAGTGGCAAGATATTCCGGATATTTATCTTGATTTCTCCTGATATGATCTTTTTGCAAAATCTCTTCCATGCCGCCAAGTGAGGCATATTCCCACTCTTCCTCGGTTAAGAGGCGGTAACCATTAGCTTTTTCGTCGGCAATGCCAAAATATTCGCCCACATAATCCGGTGTGTCATAATAATATTTGCCTTTACTATCGCGGGCTATTTTTTTATCACCTCTGTTTTTGAGCCAAATTGCCGGATCTCTTTCGCGGGAGATATCGGAATCGTAATAATATGGCGTTAGCCCTTCGGCTAAACTCAAAAGGTTACAATAAATAACCGCTTCGGCATAGCTTATATTATAAGCCGGATAATTCGGGCCCAGGCCATACTTGGCGCTAGGGCGGTAGGGCGGATTCCACTCATCGCGGGAATTTGCCTGCCCGGGGCCGGTGCCTTTGCTGGCTACGCCGTAATAAGTCATGTATTTTTCCCATTCGCCTTGGGTAACAGCATGGTCAAAAACGTAAAAATCTTTGATAGTTACTTCCTCCTTACCTTTAAAGATGGCCGACCTGCTGACTCTTTTGCTGATGGTGCCGCCCTTTACCAATATGAGGCCGTTTTGGCTTGGCCGAGCGGTTTTCACGGTAAGGGTGACATCGCTATCGGGCATAGTAAATGAGCCGTCGTCATTTATATAGAGATTATGATCTTTCCCATCTTTCATAGCGAGGGAATTAAACTCGCAACCTTTTGGCAAAAGCACTTTTATAGTTATGTTTTCGCCTTTCACCGGCGCAGAGTTACTCAGTTCAACACGCCCACAAGTGAGCGGCTCCACTTTAATTTCCAGGCGCTTTGGCACTCTAAAGCGGGCCGATACGGTAACCGCCGAATCAGGCATAACAAAGGAATTTGCAGTACTTAAAGAAATTTCCCGCCCGGATTCATCTCTTACTTTATAGCTTTCGAGCTCATAACCGGCCTCAGGTGCCGCTTTAAGGCGCACAATAGCGCCGCTTTTAGCCGCTTTTTGTTTAATGGTGATGGTGCCAAAGCGGGCCGGCTCCACTCTTATTGGCAGAGCTTTTGGCTTTGAAACTTTGGTGCGGGCCAGGCGGAAAGTGGGGTAAATATTGCCTCCCAGCATATTAAGCTTGTAGCGAATAGATATTTTTTGCTCATTACTTAAAGCAGATGCGCGTAAAAAGTCGCCGCGCTGCACATGGTATTCACCCTCAGCCGGCCCCTCCAGCGGAGTATCGGGGCTAATATTTTTGGCTTCGACAAATTTATCCCACACAAGTTCGCCGCGCTGCTCATCCAGCATGCCGTAAAGGCCGTTTAAATTGGGCATGCGGGTGGTAAAATCGCTTTCAAATGTATCGGAACTGGAGAACATTTTTTGGTCGATATTTTCTATACCGTTCCAATATAAAGTCTGCGATTCCGGGATCTTACCATCATGCCCGCCTCTTAGGGCATATTCCCATTCCACTTCGGTTGGCAGGCGGTAGCCCTCGGCACTTAGATCCATTTTGAGCATTTTATCCATGGCTCCATGCATCATGCCATCGCTTTTTCCGGGATAAACGGTGGTGTAATAACCGGCGGCATTTTTTTGCACATAAAGATCTTTTACCTCGGCCCAATCGGCGGGTTCATAGAGTTTTTGCCCATTATATTCAATATAATAGGCCGGCGCATAGCCCTCGGCAATACTGCGCTCATTGCAATAAATTATGGCATCATACCAGACTAAATTTCCGTCATCTGAGGCATATTTTTTAAAATCGGCCGGGTTTACTTTGGTTTTAGCTATATAAAAATCATTTATTTTGATTTGGCGCCCATAAATAAACATCGGCGAATATTTGGCGGCCTGGCTCACTGTGCCGCCTTTTATTAAAACCATGTCGTCTTTGCCGGTGCGCGGCGTACTTTGGAGGCTCGCGGCGCTGCCCTCTTTTTCCAGCCATTTGTTTTTAAGGTCTTCCATCTTGAGCGCGCTGACATCGGGAGTTACCGGGCCGGGCAGCTTTAAAGCTATGGTGATAGCCGGCAAAACGCCCATAATATTAGAAGTTTCTGCGCTATCGGAGAGAACGCTGCCGTAGCGGCTGCCAATGCCTACCCGCCCGCGCCCGGTGCTGGCATAGCCCATATCGGGAGCGTGTTCGTCGTAGCCGGGAGCGCGCAAAAAGTAGTCATCGCCCACCGGATAAGTGTGCTCATGGAGCCTTCTTCTTGCGCCCATGGCGAGAGCATAATCGGTAGCAAGCCGCACTCTGGCCGGGAACTCGGTGTCCCACTTCATGGGCGGCAAATCTTTGGGCACAAAGCCGTATTCGCGGTTTTCCATCTCCATGGGGCTCAAAATAAATACTTTATCCTGCGTATTGGCGCTCCCATAATTCTTGGTGCGCTTTTTGCTGTAATCATCAATAATATAAGAAGAAGCGTCGGTATTTTTAACCAAAGCAGTAAATATTTTCTTTTGCGCCGCCTGGCTAAAAGCGCCTTGCAAAAAGCCTTTGCCTTTATAGCTGGTATTTAATTTTGTGGCCCCTTTAGCTGTCGGTATATAGTAATAATTAAGGCCATTTAAGTAGGCTCTAAGCTGGCTGTGCTGATAGCTATTTTCATATACTTTTTTGTTGCCGCCGATAGTGCGCAGCGAATAATTTTTATCTTTTAAATCGTTAGCCAAATCATCTTTGGCAGCGCTCATGTAGTAGGGCACGGCAGCGAGAATGGATTCGGCGAGGAGCAGCGCTTTTTGGCTGCCGTTATAATTTTGGGTGATAACCCGCCACTTAATGGGCTCCACTTTAAAATAGGCCGTTTTACCGGCCGAAGCGGGGTAAACTGTAGAATTATCGCTATAAAAATCAAAAAAATAGGAAGTATTGTCATAAGCCGGCGCTTCCGGAGCGCTTTGCAAAATCTTGGCATACCAAAAGCCGTCGCTGCCGAGGTAATAGGTATTGCCGCCGCTAATATGCTTTTTTTTTTCATCAATAGTGACATCTATAGCTTTAATAGTTTGCGGCCAGTCGCCGAAATAGACATAGGTGCCGCTAGGGCCAGCCGTGCCGTCGGTACCCTGAGGCAAAACTTCCGGATTGCTGTGAAACTTGTATTCCGCAGCGCGGGCCAGCGGCAGAGCGGTAAAGAGCAGAAAAAAAGAGAGAATAAAAGATTTTTGGGCCATGTTTTAACTCCCGTCTAAGTCCTTGGGGCGCCGTTTTAGTGCACATTTTTTCAA
>JAEEML010000068.1 GCA_016283195.1 Deltaproteobacteria bacterium
GTGCCCACCAGCCACGGCGAGCGCATTACCATGCGTCTATTAGACAGAAGCTCCATTTTGCTCGATCTTACCGACCTCGGCTTTTCGCCGGAAAATTACAAAAAGATGGATCATCTGATCCATTCGCCGCACGGCATTATTCTCGTTACCGGCCCCACGGGCAGTGGTAAAACAACAACTCTATATGCTTGTCTTTCCAAGATAAATACGCCGGATCGCAATATCTTAACCGTTGAAGACCCGGTGGAATATCAGCTCCAGGGCATTAGCCAGGTGCAGGTGAATCCTAAAATTGAGCTCACTTTTGCTTCCGGCTTGCGCTCTTTCTTGCGTCACGACCCGGATGTTATCATGGTGGGTGAAATCCGCGATTTGGAGACGGCCGAAATTGCTATTCAGGCTTCGCTCACCGGCCACTTGGTGCTCTCAACAATCCACACCAACGACTCTTCTGGCGCTATTATGCGTCTTGTCGATATGGGTGTTGAACCATTTTTGGTAGCCTCTTCGCTCATCGGTATTTTGGCGCAGCGCCTGGTGCGCACCATCTGCCCCCATTGCAAAAAGGCTTACCAGGCGAGCGGCCGCGAGCTAGATGAGCTGGGTATCGATAGCTCTTCTTCCACTTTGCTCTATAAAGGCGAAGGCTGCGAAGCTTGCGGCTATTCCGGCTATCACGGCCGCGCCGGTATTTATGAGCTTTTAACCATTGATGACGATATCCGCCGCCTGGTTATGGCCAATAGCGATGCCAGTACAGTAAAGCGCACCGCCACCGGCAAAGGTATGTTAACCTTGCGCGAAGACGGTGCCCATAAAGTTTTGGCCGGTATCACCACTACTTCCGAAGTTTTGCGTGTTACCCACGAAGATGAGTTCTAGCTATGCCGGTATTTGCCTATAAAGGACTAAATAGCGCCGGGCGCAATGTGAGCGGTATGCTCGATGCCGATAATGAGCGCCATGCCAAGCAGCTACTTAGGCGCGATGGCATTTACCCTACCTCGCTTAAAGAGACAGCCGGTGGCGGCTCTAGCGGCGGGAAAGGCGGCGCGGCCGGTGCGGCCAGCGATTTGCGTAGTTCCATGCAAAGAGTTTCCACGCAGGACCTCGCTGTGGCTACCCGCCAGCTGGCTACGCTGGTGCATGCCGGTATTCCACTGGTGGATTCTCTCGCCGCTTTGGTGGACCAAACAGAAAATGTCAAATTAAAATCCATACTTGGTGTGGTAAAGCAAGACATTAACGAAGGCGCCTCTTTTGCCGATGCCTTAACGAAGCACCCAAAAGTATTTAATTCTCTTTACATAAATATGATCCGCGCCGGCGAGCAATCTGGCGCACTCGATATTGTTTTGAGCCGTCTCGCCGACTTTACCGAAAGCCAGAATCAACTCAAAAATAAAGTAGTAAGTACGCTGGTTTACCCGGTGATTATGCTGGTTGTCTCGGCTATTGTCGTTGGTATTCTCTTTGTTTTTGTCATTCCCAAAATCACCAAGATTTTTGAAGCGCAAAAGGTGGCCTTGCCATTTTTGACTCAGGCGCTTATTTTTGTGGCCACCGCCGCCAGCCAGTATTGGTGGCTTTGCATTATGGTGGTGGCCGCCCTTGTTTGGGCTTTTAATAAATATATCAACAGTAAGAGCGGGCGCGTTAAATGGGATGCCTTTATTTTAAAAGTGCCGGTTATCGGGCCGCTCCTGCGTATGCTGGCTGTTTCCCGTTTTACCCGCACTCTGGCTACGCTGATGAGTTCCGGCGTGCCGCTCCTTGCCTCTTTTGATATTGTGAAAAACGTAGTGGGCAATACCATTTTAAAAGAGGCTATCGAGCATGCCCGCGAGGGAGTTAAAGAGGGCGAAAGCATTGCTGCGCCTTTAAAAAGAAGCGGCCAGTTTCCGCCTATTGTTACCCACATGATAGCGACAGGCGAAAAAACGGGCCAACTTGAAGAGATGCTCACCAATATTGCGACAAGCTACGAAACCCAGGTGGATGCCAAAGTAATGGCTTTAACTTCCATCATGGAGCCCATTATTATTGTCATGCTGGGCGGCGTGGTGGCCTGCGTGGTGTTTGCTATTATTATGCCCATGGTACAACTATCCAGTTTTGCTGGATAAATTTATAGGAGCTACAAAATGCAAAAGAAGGAATTGAATAAGCGCAGAAGAAGAGCCCAGCTGGGTATGACCCTCGTGGAAATCATGGTGGTTATCGTCATCATCGGTATGGTCATGGGTATGGTTGGTGCTTCGGTCTTTGGTTCTCTCGGCAACGCCCAGCGCGATGTGGCCAGCAGCCAAATCAAGAAATTCGGTGAAGCGCTCGACCTTTACAAACTGGCTCTCAGAAAATACCCCTCCACCGGCGAAGGGCTTAACGCTCTCGTTTCTCCGCCCAATAACCAGGAGCCTTTTATGAAGGAAATTCCCAAAGATCCCTGGGATAATCCTTATAGCTATGTTTACCCCGGCACTCACAATCAGGGGAGCTATGATATTTGCTCTAACGGCCCTGATATGACCGCCGGCACCTCTGATGACGTGTGCAACTACGAAACAGCGGGATCTATGTAATTTTTTTGAGGTATTATGCTACTGAACGCGGCACCAAAGAGCTTCTGCGGCTCATCTTTTAAAAGAAAAAGCCGCGCTTTTACGCTGATTGAGGTCATCATTACTTTGGCGGTGATTGGCCTCATGATGGGGGTCTCTGTGCCTCTCGTCTCCTCCTTCTCCAAAGCCGAACTGCGTCTTGCCAGTGGGCGCATCTCGGCGCTCATGCGTGATGCTTATAACAGTGCTGCTCTTATGGGGGGCACCAGTCGCTTGGTTTTTGACCTGGATGAAGGTACCATTACTCTCGAAAGTCAGGAGCAGGTGCAGTATTTAAAAAAAGCCGGTGAAAGCGAGGAAGAGCAAAAGGCCAACTCGCTCGATAAAAATAAAGAAAAAGAAGAAGAAGAGGAAGAACATTCGGAAGATAACGAACTGGCTATCGGCGGTGAAACCATCACTAAAGGCGAGCTGGCAGCTCTGGCTAAGGCCATGGGAATTGGCGGCGGCGGTAGCATGGCTCCCAAAACCACCCTTTTTTCTTATGCCGATGCCGGAGATGAAAATACCTCTTACACTTTGCCGGAAGGGATTAAATTTGCCGGTTTTTGGGCCGAGCATTTAAGCGATGAATTGCATAGCGGAAAAGTATATTTATATTTCTTTTCCATGGGTTATACAGAGGAGGCTATTATTTATATAACCAATGAAGAAGGCACTATCTATAGCCTGGAAGTGGCTCCTTTAACCGGGCGCATTACTATCCACGATGAGAGGATTCCCCTGCCATGAAGCCAAAGCGCGCCGCTATAAGGGAGCGGAGTAGCTCCTTTCTTACTTTGCCCGGACGGGGCGGAGGCGGTTTTACGCTTTTAGAGACGGTGGTGGCTCTCGCCATTTTGGCTATTTCTCTGAGCTCGCTTTTAACTTCCAATGCTTCATCGGTAGATGTTATCGGCCGCTCGCGCGACCTTACCGTGGCCACACTTTTGGCTCAGAGCAAATTTATCGACATTGAAGAGCACTTAATAGACGAAAAATTCAAGCAGGGCACAGAGAGCGAAAAGGGTGATTTTAAAGACGAAGGCTGGCCCGATTACAAATGGGCCTACGAAGTGCGCGAAATATCGGTTGATCTTTTGGATTTTAGCCAGGGAGTGGAAAATCTCATCCCCGGAGCGGCCGATATGGAAGATGAGGCCAAAGATGTCATGGAGGCTTCGGTTGACGGCATTATGGGCACTTTGGGCCCCATGGTTGACCCCTTTTTAAATGATGTGGCCAATTCTTTGCGCCTTATTTATCTTACGGTTACCTGGCCGCGTGGCCGTTATTACCAGAGCGCTTCTTTTAGCCGCCTGGTGACTACGCGCGATTATTCCTTTGCCCCGCTTTTAGACGAAATGACTAAAGGTCTGGAAGATTCAGCTAATACCAGCCAAAATCAGGGGGTACTAAGGTGAAAATGGCCCCCGGAAAAATGTTTATTTACAGAGCCTTTACCTTGACAGAAGTTATGGTGGCCGTGCTGATTATCGGCATGATCGGCACTTTAACTTACGGAGTTTTCGGCAATACTTTAACTGTGCGCGACCGGGCTATGGAGGTTGGTCTGCGCTATCATGAAGTGCGCCAGGGCATGAAGCGTATGTCGCGGGAAATATCCATGGCCTACCTTAGCCGCCATTACAATTGCCAGGACCGGCGCACCACCACTATCTTTCAAAAAAAGGAGAGCGGCGGCAGTGACAGCCTTTTGTTTTCCTCGTTTTCGCATATAAAAATGCGCGAAGATGCCAATGAGTCCGATCAAAATATTATCCACTATTTTGTTGAGCAAGATCCCAAAGACCGCACTGTAAAGTCACTTATGCGCCGGGAGAAAAATCGCATTGACGATGAACCGGAACGCGGCGGAAAAGTTCAGGTGCTGATTCCCAATATCAAGGAACTTAAGTTTGAGTTTTATAATGAAAAACAAGATGATTGGGTGGATGATTGGGATACCGAACATTCGGATAATCGCCAGCAATTGCCGCTTTATGTAAAAATCACCGTGGAGGTGGAAGGGGCAGGGCGCAGTAAAGAAGTATTTACCACCAAAACGCAGGTTTATCTCCATTCCACCGATTTTGTGGACGGCCTTTTAATCAGCGGTACCGGTTTTACCGCCTGTCCGGAGTGAATAAAATGGCCGAAATTAAAACAAAAAAACAGCATGAAAAAGGGGTGGCATTGATTATGGTGCTGACAACCCTTACCCTGGTGAGCCTGGTGGTTAGCGAATTTGCTTTTGAAAGCCGGGTGGAATACCAGGTGGCGATAAATGCCCAAGATGAGCTTCAGGCTTATAATAATGCCCTCTCCGCTATGCGGCTACGCTCGCTGCTTTTAAAACAGGCCAGCAAAATGGAGAGCACGATTAAAATGCTCTTTACCGCTATGGGGCTGCCGGCCTCCTCGCTGCCGCCCACTTCGCAAATTATGCAAATGGTGCCTATTGATTGCGGGATGCTCTCCGGCCTTTTTAAATTAAAAGACAGCCGCCTCATTCCGCAAACGGCGCTGGAAAATGCCGCTGCGCCGGCGGCCTCCGGCGATGAAGAAGCGGTAAACGCGGTATTCATGGGCGATTGCAGCGCCGAGCTCATTAGCGAGCACTCCAAAATATCGGTAAATATTTTGCGCAACAACAGTGGCATAGCGCCGCAGCAGACCATTCAGCGCCTTATTTTGAGCCTCTCTACCAAAGATATGGAAAAGTTTTTTGAAAAAGACGATGCCAACGGCCAACACGCCGAAAAACCCGATGAGCTTGTCTCCGCCATTAAAGACTGGGTGGACGACGACTCAGAAGAAACGGGCGGTTCGGCCGATGAAGACCGCCATTATCAATATTTGGATGATTCTTATAAAGCTAAAAATGCCCCCTTTGATTCTTTAGAAGAGATTCAGCTTGTCTATGGCATAAATGATGAACTTTGGAATATTTTGCGCGATAAATTAACTATTTATACTCAAGAAGGCACTATTGATGCGGCGACTGCTTCTCTGGAGCAGATACTTTTTGCTTTGGGCGCCTGCCTTAATCCGCAGGTTGATCCTTTGCAACTCCAAAATAATCCGGGTCTTGCGCTCTTTTTGGAGCAAATGCAACTGGCCCGTATCCCTGGGCTCTCTTTCGCCGTTATCAATAGCTCTTTTGTCACTTCGCTTTTAACCGATGCCAAAATCGTCGAATACTTTGACACTGCCTGTATAAAGAGTAGTTTTGCCGAGAAGAGCGGAAACACCTGGTTCCGCATTATTGCCACCGGTTCCAGCGGCAATGTAACCAGGCGTATAAATGCCGTTTTTCAGGCCGGTGAAGGTAAGTATTATTACTGGCGCGAAGAGTAGGAAGGAATACTATGGCTCGTACCGTTATAGCTTTGGACCTGGGCACAAAAGCCGTTAAGGCGGTGGTGATAAGCAGCCGTTTTAATAGCCGTGAGATGGTGGCTTGCCACACCGTTCCCGTGGCCATGGCAGAAAATGATGAAGCACTGCTTACAAATTGGCGCAGTGCTCTTGAAGAACTAAAAAACCTCGGTCTCTCGGCTCAGGGAGCGACGATTATCGCCTCTTACCCCGGCGGCGGTCTCAGTAGCCGCATTTTGGAACTGCCATTTAAAGAAAATAAAAAGATCGATACCACCTTGCAAGGCGAGCTCGATTTTCAGCAAACTATTACCGATGTTGGCGATTTGGCCGCCTGTTGGACGCACGCCGCCGGGGCCAAAGAAAAACTGGTTCCGCCGTATCCCGTTATTGTTTCTACCGTAAAACAGGAGCGCCTGGCAGCTATTTTAGCTCTATTAAAAGAATCCTCTTTTGACCCGCAAATGCTTTTGCATCCGGCAGCCGGTTATCCGGTTTGTTATAAAGAAAAACAAAAAGTTCTGGAAAAACAGGAAAAGCAGGAAAAATCCAAAGAAAAGCCGGGCGAAAACGGCCTGGAGTCGGCCCCGGCTATAGAAGCGGAAACCGCTCTCTCTACTGAGAGCCAAAATTTTGAAGAACTGGAAATAGTGGCCGATATCGGAGCCAGCCGCACCAATATTGCCATTATCAATAGCCATAATGAATTGGTTTTGACGCGCACTTTAACTTTTGGGGCTAAAGCTGCCGATGGCGAACTGATGACTGCCCTTGGTATGAGCGCCGAAGAAGCGGCCCATTTTAGAGAAACAGAGATTACTTTAGGCAGCCTCCCGAATACTGTTGAAGGGCAAAAAGCCCTTTTGATTTTGGAAAGCCATTTTCGCCTTTTGGCCAGTCAGCTCCGCCTCACCATGAGCCGCCTTTCAGGTGAAAAGGTCGCTAAAATGCGCCTTACCCTGACCGGCGGCGGTTCGCGGCAGAAGGGCATAACCGAATTTTTACAAAAAGAGCTCTCTATCCCGGTGAGCCGTCTGGCGCCGGCTACTCTTTTGGGACCGATATTAAAAGGTGCCGAATTGCTGGAAGCCGAATATTTGCCTATAGCGAGCTTGGCGCTGCTCTTTTTAGTGGGCCCTAAAAGTTCGGCCCTAGATTTTCGCCGCGGCCCCTTTGCCTTTCAGGGCGAACTCCCATGGATAAAAGGGCAAATTATTCGCGGAGTTATCGGCTGCTTCGCCGTTTTCCTCTGTGCGCTTTTAAGCCAGGGAGTTGAGCTGCATTTGCTAAATAAGCTCGATAAGCATTTAAGCAGCCAGTTTTGCAAAATCACTAAGCAGACGGTAAAGCAGGAAATTTGTGACCCGCGGGCAGCTATTTCCGCTCTCACCACTCCTACCGGCCCGCAGGGCAGTACTCTGCCCACTTACTCGGCAGTGGATCAGTTTATCGCGCTTTCGAAGGGCGTGCCGAGTGAACTGGAAGTTGTCTTTTCAAATATTAGCATCCGCCAGACAACCGTGATGATAAAAGGTACTTGCAAAGATTTTGAAACCTTGGATAAGCTTGTGGATTCATTGCAAAAATTACCATGCGTTACCGAGGCAAAACAAACTAAATCAGGCAAAATAAAAGAAGAAGTGGAATTTAACATCACCATGAAATACGAGTGCCCGGCCGGGGCGACTCCCTTAAGTGAGGCAAAATAATGGCTTTCGAAGCAATAAGCGGTAAAATTAACGACCGTCTGGCCGAGCTTTCCCAGCGCGAAAGAATAATGCTGGCTATCGGCGGAGTGGCCGTTATTATTATGATTTGTTTTATGAGCTCCTTTATCCTCTCTAAAAAAGTGGAAATGGCCAAAACCCGCACTGTTGCTAAGAGCAAGCAACTTTCCGAGCTTATGGCTTTGCAATCCACTTATGCCAAAAGAGAGCTTTCCGGGCGCCAGTTACAAAATAAATTAAAAGCCAATAAAACGCGCCTCATCAGCCACCTGGAAACGGCCGCTAAAAATGCCGGGGTGGAAATAGGCAACATGACCCCGCACGACAGTAACCCCGATAGCGACGGTATTGTCGAAACTTCGGTCACCATTAAATTGCAGCGCCTTTCCATCACCCGCTTGCAAGAGTTTTTAATGCGGGTTGAAAGCGGCACTCAGGGGCTGGTTTTTATAAAGAGCTTAAATGTCACCAAACGCTTTGACGATAAAACGCTCCTTGATGTGGAACTGGCTATTTCTACTTATAAAATAAGCTGATTACGGAGTATAAAGTGAAGAACATACGGCGTTCTCTGTTAAAATGGCTCGGGTATAGCGCCTTTAGCTTTTTTACCTTTTTGCTCTTTTTATACATTACTTTCCCGCGGGAAGCTGTTTTGCATCGCCTTGATGCCGAGATAGCCAAAGCCAGCGGCGGTAAAGTTACATTAAAAACGCAAAAACTGGAGCTGGCCGGTATTTCCGGTATTCGCTTAAAAGAAGCCAATGTTTTTATCGCTGCCGACGACGGCGGTACGCCCACCCGCCTTACTGTTGATAGCCTTGAAGTTAAAGTGCATATTTTTAAAACTCTAAAGCGCCTTATAAGTAAAGCAAACGGCATTATTTTAGGGCCGGTCGGCGGCCTTGATCTAAAAATGGTGCAAGGGGATGGTTCGCTTATAGTTACCATCAGCGAAGAAGAAAAAAGTGCGGATATTTTTGCGAATATGGAAAATTTGCGCCTCGAGCGGCTGCTCCCGGCTTTGGTTTCGCTGCCTTTTCCCGTGCGGGCCATTACCTCCGGTAAGCTGGAGGGGCAAATAAAAAAGCAGTGGTACACCAATGGTAAAGCCCGCCTGGATCTTAGCCTGAAGAATGTCTCTTTGGGCGAGGGAACAGTTAAAACCCCGCTTGGCCCCTTTGAATTGCCGCTGATTGATTTAGGCACGGTGGCAACGACATTGCTTTTGGAAAACGGCTCTTTAAAGGTAGATAAATGGCAACAGAGCGGCAAAGACCTTGTTAATAGTGATATTTCCGGCAAGGTTATTTTGCAGAAAAAAATGGAATCATCCTCCATGGATATCGGTATATCTATAAAGCCAAGCAGCGAATTTTTAGAAAAGAACAGCAAATTTGGTGCCATGATCGCCATGGCTGGGCTCAAAAAAGATACCGACGACAGTTATTCTTTTACTATAAACGGACGTTTTTCTTCGCCAAAAGTTAAAAGCGGCAAAAGACGCCAGGCCAAAAGCACCGAGAAAAAAGACAAATAACTTTTAAAATCGGTATATTGGCTTTATGGCGCTTAAAGCTTAATTTTCGGCGCCATCTTGACAGGAACTGGCATCTTACTTACCATGACATATCAGTGTTAGGGCTAACCTTGGAGTGAGCTATGCAAACACATAAAATGGTGAAAATAAGCGTTTTAGCTATGTTTACCTCTCTTGTTCTGGCTGCCTGTCAGAGCCAAAGCGACCCTTTAAAATACAATGTTGGCACCCATAATCGCACCAGCGCGGCGCTTATGGCTTTTGATAGTTGCAGTGATCTGGAAGCATCTTTAAAAGAGCATTTTAAGGAAGAAATGCGCACTCGCCTCATATATTTGAAAGATAGTGACTATTTTTACCCTTATTATGGCCCGGTGTATGAAAATAGCGCTATGCCCAATGCTGCTCCCGATGCGGATTCCAAGAACGAAAGCGGCGCTGCGCCAGGTTCTAAAGAACCGGTAGAAGGAGTTGATTATTCCGGCACTAATAATCAGGAAGAGGGTGTTGATGAGGCCGATATAGTCAAAACCGACGGTCATTACATATATATTTTAAACCAGGATAAACTGGAAATTATGGGTGTACCGGAGTTTGGCCAATTAACCAAAATTGGGAGCACTCAACTAGAGGGCTGGCCTCAGGCAATGCTTATTGATACCCCCGCCGACGGCCCGGCCAGAGCTATTATATTTTCTAATATTTACAGCCATATAGGCCTTGCTGCCGATGGCCCGCGCGATATTATCGGCTACCGTTATTCCCGGCTCAAAATCACTGTTTTGAATATTAGCGATCGGGAAAAACCTGTGCCTGAGCGCTCCCTCTACCTCGAGGGTCAGCTTTTAGCCGCCCGTAAAGTCGGCAAAACCATTCGCTTTGTTACTTATGCCTCTGTGCTGGATAATGGCCTATCTTCTTGGTATTGGCCAGATTATCCTAATGAACTTTACGATATGGATCCTGATTCCATAAATTACGAAAATACCGTTAACAGAATTATCAATGAGACTATCGAGAAAAACGAACAGGCTATAGATGCACTTACACTGGGCGACTTTTTGCCCAAAATGGCGCTGAAAAACGGCAGCGGCAAATGGGAAGAGGTGCCCTTTACAGCCGAGGAATGTCGCAATTTCCAAATGGCGCAAGACGGTGTGGGGCGGGGTATTGATTCCGTATTCACCATGAATCTTCTAAGCGGTGAACCAACCTATAATATAAACCATGTGGTGGCTAATGCCGGAGTTATTTACGCTTCCAAAAATGATCTCGTCATTGCCGAGCCGGCCCAGGATTATTGGTGGTATTACGGGGTATCTGATTACGAGGAAGCCACTAATATCCACCGCTTTGATATCAGCGACCCCGATAAAACAGTTTATAGCGGCTCAGCGCGCATAGACGGCACCGTAGAAGATCAGTTTGCTCTTTCCGAATATGAAGGCATTATTCGCGTGGCTGCTACTTTGGGGAATTGGAACCGCTGGTGGCTTAATGAGCAGGAAGTAAGCTCCAGCACTGTTTACACCTTGGGCGGCCCGGCCGGTAAATTGGAAGTTTTGGGCAGCGTGGGCGGCATTGCCAAGGGCGAGCGCCTCTGGAGTGCCCGTTTTGACAAAAATGCCGGATATTTGGTTACTTTTAGAAATACCGATCCGCTCTGGACTATCGATATGAGTAACCCCAGTAAGCCCACCATTAAGGGCGAACTCAAAGTGCCCGGCGTTTCCACTTATATCCACCCGCTGGATGAAGGCAACCATCTCTTAACCATCGGCTATGGTGGCAATAATGAGGCTCTTGACTGGCAACCGCAAATCTCGCTCTTTAATATTGAAGACTTTTCGAAGCCTTATTTGCAGAGTTCCCTTACCCTGGCTTCCGAATATGTTGATGGCGGTTGGTCTTGGAGCTATAGCGAAGCTCTTTATGAGCATAAAGCTTTCCAATATTGGGGACCCATGTCTATGCTGGCGGTGCCGCTTACGAGCGATTACGGTCATTACGAGGGCGATACATATTACTGGGAGGTGCTGAGCCTTTTGCAACTGGTGAAAGTTGATTTACAAGCGGGCCTTAGTAAATACGGCGCGGTGGATCACAGCCAGTTTTATCGCGAAAATGCCGATTTATATTGGTATTGGGGCGGCGATGTGCGCCGTTCTATCTTTATGGGCGAATATATTTATGCTATATCCTCGGCCGGCGTGAGTTGTAACCGCCTAGATGATATGTCACTAAAAGCGCGTATTGCATTTTAAGCGCTGTTTTTTTAAGGAAAAATCATGGGAATTGGAAATTTCTTGGAGAAGAAGCGGGCGCAAGCCACTTATTGGGCCCTCACCGAGCAGCATCCTTTGCGTTATCTTTTTATGGAAGTGACGCGTAAATGCAATTTAGCTTGTCGTTATTGCGGCAGTAATTGCACGCCCAAAGAGCAGGGCGAAGAGATGCCTATAGAAAAATGGATAGAGCTTTTAAGGCATGTGGCCGATAATTTTGATGCCAAGAAGGTTATGCTGGCTATTATGGGCGGCGAGCCCCTGATTAAGGAGGGCATATACGACCTCTTTGCCGAAGCGCAAAAGCTTGGTTTCCCTTACGGTATTGTCAGCAACGGCTACTTTATAGACGAAGAAGCAGCTAAAAAATTGGTCTCTTTGGGAATCGGCTCTATTTCCTTAAGCATGGACAGCATCCCCGAATATAACGATATGTTCCGTGGCAAGGGCAGCGCCGAAAAGACAGCCAGAGCTGTAAATAATTTACATGCTGCCGGTTATAAAGGCATTTTGGAGATTCTCTCCTCTCTCACCAATGTCACTGCCGACCATCTGGACGAAATGCGCACATTTGTAGCCGAGCTCAGGGTACCGCGCTGGCGCCTGGTGCCGGTTTTTGCCATCGGGCGGGCCAAAGATCACGATTATTTAGTGAGCACCGAGCAGCTGAAGAATATTTTAACTTATGTAGCGAAAGGGCGCAAAGACGGCAAATTACCGGTGCCGGAATTTGGCGAAGAGAGCTATTTGGGCTGCTTTAACGATGATGTGCGCCCGGCTAAATTTACCTGTAATGCCGGCCTCACGGTGGCCGGAGTGATGTTTGACGGCAAAGTCGGCGCCTGCCCGGAACTGGGGCCGGATTTTATCCAGGGCGATTTAAAAGAAGATACTTTTACCAATATCTGGAACAAGCGTTACCAAATCTTCCGCGACCGCAGTTGGACCAAAAAACTGGGCCCCTGCGCCAAATGCAAGAGCTTTAAATATTGCCACGGCGGCAGTTTGCACCTCTACCCCGATACCAAAACGCCGATAAGCCGCTGTTTTTATGATATGCTGGGCGGTGAAAAGGGCTGTAAAGAGCTGCACGAAGCTGGGTGAGCTTTAAATAAAAATATTTGCCGCCAATTGTTTATTTCAGCTTAAAACTTAAACAGATAGTTAGAATAAAAAAGAGCACCACTCCGCCAAAGGCCCAGGAGACAGGCGAGAGGTGGAGCAAAGTGCCGCTGCCGTTCCAAAAATCATTAAAAGAGGCCACATATAAAAGGCGATCGCGGTAAAGAACAATGCCGGTAGCCAAAGCGGCAAGGCTCAAAATCCATGGCAATTGCAGCATCACAGTGTGGCCGCTTAAGGCCGTGAGGCGGGAATAGCCGTAAGAAATAATGAGCACAATATAGCCTAAAAGCACAATGGCGGCCGAGAGCAAAAGCGGCTTGGTGGTGATTAGGGGAAAATTTTCCGGGGAAAGAAAATAAGAGAGGCTCCAATCACCGTGAAAGCGAAAGATGTAGAGCAAATACGGCGAGGCAGCAATGGTTTCATAGGCAAAAAGCAGGAGGAAAAGCCAACCAAAAAAGTTTTGGCTAAGTTCATCGCTTTTGCGGCGCAGAAAGACCACCAGCCAAGCTAAAAGTATTGAGAGGGCAAGCATAATGACAATGGGCATTTTTTACCTCGCGGCCGAAAGAGAAAGACTAAGGCCGCTTCTCTTTTAGCAGAGTAAAATTGATTTTCCAATTATTTGCCAAAATGGCCTTTTTAGACTTATATTGGCTTTGTCTTTAACCTTCCTTTTTCGGGATAAAGGCAGCCAGAGGAAAGAATGATCGGCGCTTTAAAGATAGCAAAAGATAACAAAAGAGTTTTCCTGTGGCTTTTTGCTGCCTTATGCCTCCCGGCCTGCGGGGCTTCTACCAGGCAAAATAGAGCAATGGAACGCGATGTGCAAAAGATCATTGCCATTATGCAGCAGGATTTTAATTATGATGAAGGCTTTACCCTGGCCGAAGCCGGCTATATTCATTATATAAAAGAGGGCGAAACTATTTGGGCACTGGCTAAAAAATACGATGTGCCGGTGGAAAATCTTTTGGCTATTAACGATATTAAAGAACCTACAAAATTAACGGTCGGCACGCGTATTTATATCCCCAAAACCGAAGAAAGCGAAATTGCTTCGGCTAAAGCCAGCGGTAAAACTCCGGCTACGGCTCAAAAGAATACCAGCGTCAATGTGGCTCTTTCGCAGGCCAATAAGGATAAAAAGGGCCAAGCTAAAGCCAACGATAAAGATAAAAAATTTAAAGACCTTTGCTGGCCGGTTGAGGGTACGACAATTACTTCGCGTTTTGGCGAGCGCTGGGGCAAAAAACATAGCGGTATTGATATGGGTAGCCCCATGGGTACGCCAGTAAGAGCTGCCGCAGCCGGAGAAGTCATTCTCTCGGCTTTTAATTCCAGCGGTTATGGCAATGTGATTCTGCTTATGCACGATAACGGCTACTTTACTCTTTATGCCCACAATAAGCGCAATTTGGTAAAAGAGGGCGAGCGGGTTAAAAGATGCCAGCAAATAGCTGAGCTGGGCAGCACCGGCCGTTCTACCGGCCCCCACCTGCATTTTGAAGTGCGGGAAGGTGAGACAGCTAAAAACCCGCTGGAATATTTAGAGCCCTAGCGCCTTAATCTTGCCCGGGTATTCTTCTCTCTGCCCGCCAGGTTGCCAGTAATTTATGCGCTTTTTCCACCAGCTCCGGCGAGATGCCAAAAATTTTTTGAATATTTTGCGCATATTCCGGGCCGCTTATGCTCTCTTTGCTCATGCCGCTACTCGTAATATGGCGCAATTGGTGATGGTGCAAATAGAGGCGGCCATTATCTCCGGCATAAGTGGTGATTAAAATTTTCCCGAGGCCAGGAGAGGTAAAAGAGGCGCGCCAAAGGTCCAAAAAGCGGCCTGGAGTAAGCGGAATGGCATTTAGGCGGTAGCGCTCTTTGGTTTCATTATCGGTGGTGGTGGTGACAGAGTAGCGTTTTTCGCCCAGATAATTAAGATTTACTAGGGCAAAGCCGTTATCAAGAGTGGCATTTTGCTCCGGGATAAAGCGCATTGGCCGGGCCAGGAGATAGCCGGGATCGACATAATAAATCTCGCCGTCCATAGCTTCGGCCATGAGCGCGCAGTGGGCATTGGGGCGCGAGCCGATGTCGCAGGTAAAAAGGGCGCAAGGGTAGCCCAAAAATTGCAAAATAGTGGCCAGAGCGTGGGTGAGTGAGTAACAGGTGCCGCCGCCGCCAAAGCGAATATAATCTTTAAGCACGGTGAGCGGGCTCCTTAAGAGCGGGCTTTTCCCGCCGCTTCCGCCGGCAAATTTGGCAATTATCTTAGTGATGTTTTCATAGGGCAAAAGAGTGTAGGCTTCAACTATTTCGCCCAAAAAATCAAAGCTTGGGGCCCGCTGCCTAATGGAAAAGTGCTCCAAAAAGAGGGTGGCCGTAAGTTCCATTTCCTCTTTTTGCGCCGCAAAATCGGGCATTACACTATTATGAGTAACAAAAGGCAAGGGCAAAGAAAGCATTAATACTTCGCGATGATAGAGGCTTTAAAGAAGCCCCGCGGCTTATTCTTAGCCGTATGTCCGCTCTTCGCGCTCCTGATCTTCTTTGCAACGAATGCAGAGTGTGGTAACCGGGCGGGCCTCCAGGCGCTTTAAGCTGATTTCTTCACCGCAATTTTCGCAAATGCCAAATTCGCCGGTTTCGATTTTTTTTAAGGCCGCCTCTACTTTGTTAAGATAAGTTTTTTCGCGGTCGCGCAGGCGGAGAGCCAGGGATTGCAAGTATTCTGATGAGGCTTGGTCGGTCTCATCGGGCAGTTCGTTAGTGTCAACCTTGGCTTCGTCGTTTAAGGTTTTAGCGGCTTTGCGCAAAACTTCTTGTTGTTCCTTCAAAAGTATTGCTTTGAATTTTGCCAGTTCCTTTTTATCCATAGTACGCTCCTCTGATAACCGGCCGCTTGGTGGTTACAGCCTTTAGAGTGTGCTTTTTAAAATAGGCTGGCGTAGGTGTCAACAGTTCATTATTAGAAAGAGCATTCTTTTAAGGTGTTGCATATAGGCGGATTATTGGGTAAATAATGCCGGCTGGATGGCCATAAAGCCATTTATAAGGAAAAAGTTTTAAACATGGGAAATTCGCCGTCTGCTTCTTTTATCGAAAAAGCCGCCGGAGCGGTTATCGCTCTTGTGCGTCCGCGCCTGGAGCAAGATTCCACCGCTATTGCTCTTTTCGGTGATTATAACTGTGGAGCCAAAGCTGTAAGCGAGAGAATAGCTGAGCTGCTCGATAAGGAGGATTTCACCGTCCTCTTAATCAGCGAAGACGACTATTTTCGCCTAACTCCGGCAGCCAATTTGCAAAAACGCATCGAAGAGCCTGATTGGGTAGGGGTGGGAGAAGTACGCCTGGAGCTTTTGGATAGCCATATCGGCAAGCTTTTAGGCGAAAAAGGGCCGATAGAAAAGCCAGTGATTATCGCTGCCGAAGAGCGCTTTGATACCGAGCAGATAGCGGCTTTTCATTACGATCTTATTTTAGTTTACGGCGCCTATACCGGCTTTCTTAGCAAAGTAAATCATCGCGTTTTTTTAAACCCGGCCTCACCAGACGATTTGCCTATGGATAATCCCATATTCAGTGCCATTTATCAGCGGGAAAAAGAGTGCATAAACGAGGAAAAAAAGGCCGCCGATTTGGAAATAGGGCAGGACTAGCCCGCTTAATTTGGCTGTTTTATATAAATATTGGGAGGCCTTAGACGATGGTGCCTACTATTTCCGTTGTAGTACCTTGCTTTAATGAAGAAGAGGCTATTCCTATTTTTCTTGCCGAGACGCAAAAAGTTTTAAATTCGCTAAATGTCTCTTATGAATTTATCTTTGTTGACGACGGCTCAACGGATAATACGCTCAATGTTTTGGCAGAACTTACGCAAAAAGACTCCAGTGTGCATTATCTGAGTTTTTCGCGCAATTTCGGCAAAGAAGCCGGCCTCTATGCCGGCCTTTCCAAGGCTATTGGCGATTATATCACGGTGATGGACGCCGATTTGCAAGATCCGCCGGCGCTTTTGCCGGAGATGCTCGCCGCTATTCAGCAAGAGGGCTATGACTGCGCTGCCACCAGGCGGGTTACCCGCAAAAACGAGCCGCCGATACGCTCCTTTTTTGCCCGGATGTTTTACAAACTGATGGGTCTTTTTAGCGATGTGCCCGTGGTGGATGGGGCGCGTGATTTTCGCCTGATGACTAGGTGCTATAAAGATGCCGTGCTGAGTGTCATGGAGCGTTGCCGCTTCAGCAAAGGCATATTCCCTTGGGTGGGCTTTAAAACCAAATGGTTTTCTTATGAAAATATCGCCCGCGTAGCCGGAACAACCAAGTGGTCGTTTTGGAAGCTTTTTTTATATGCCATTGACGGAATTATCGGTTTTTCCACCAAGCCGCTGGCTTTTTCCGCCATGGCCGGGGTTTTATCGCTGATTTTGGCTTTGGGGCTCATTATTTTCATTGCCGCCCGCCGCATATTCTTTGGTGACCCGGTGCCGGGCTGGGCCAGCCTTGTTTGTTTCATTACCTTTTTCTCCGGTTTGCAATTATTCAGCCTGGGCATCTGCGGCCTTTATATTGCCAAAATATATACGGAAGTAAAAAAACGGCCTCTTTATATAATAAGAGCGGAAAAATAGAAAATCTGCTTTATATTCAGCCTGTTATGGCGCAAGACCGAGCAAGTAACCTCCCAGCCTGCGGTATTCTAAGTTATAAGGCGGGGTTTTACCGGCTTGGGCTCTGAAAATATAAAGTGTGTCGGCTCTGGGGGGGCGCGCCAGCTCTTTGAATTTAGTGTCAAAGACCTTTTCGCTGCCATGGGCAATGTAAAATCTATTCACTGTTTTTTGGTTTTTCATCGAGAAGTTGACAATGGCGTAAAGATCCTCTTTGGCAAATTTTTCGGCCATAAAAATATATTTAATATTGGTGTCTTGGGCTATTTCCTGCCAGAGCGGATTTTTTAGTATTTTAGGATTATATTGTTTTACCCGGTTGAAATTTGCTCTTTTGGCCTTTAATACCGGATAAATATCAACACCTTGGATAATAATGGCCACGCTTATACAAGTTATGGCCAAATAGCGGCGGGGTAACTTGGCCGCTTCTCTTATGGCAAAGATAAAGATGAAGTAAACACAAATCCAGGAAAATCTGCCGGAAGATCTGAAAGTGCCCAAGACTTCTTTTAGCCCCTTGGGCAGCGGAATGGTGCAAAGCGTCAATCCGTTAAAGGTGATTTTGTCGGCCATGGCAAAGAGCAAAGCGGCCATAAACACAGCAAAAACCGGCACTAAAGTAGTTAAACCGGCCTTAAGTGCGCTTAGCCTTTCCAAAGCAAAAAATTCGATAACGGCCCATATAGTAAGAAACAGGATGCCGGCCCCCAAATAGGCAAAGCCTTCATTTTGACCGCTTAATGAAGGCAATTTGTTAAAAAAGAAATATTTCCAGCCTCCGGTATTGAAAAAAGCGTTTAAATTCATATTGAAGTAGCCAAAGCCTCCGGCAGAAGCGGTGGCCACTTCGGTGGAAAAGCCGCCCAGCAAAAAAATAGTTATGGCGGTAGTTAATAAAAAGGCCGAGGCAGTGGCGATAAACTTTTTGCGCCCGTTTTTTTGTAATAATTTTTTTAAGAAAAGCCCGCCCAGGATAAGGCCGTTCATGCCAACATAATAAATATGGATAGAGGCGGATAAAAAAGCGATTAAAGCCCAAAAAAGCGGCTCTTTTTTGCCTGCCGGCTCCGGAGCCAGGAGGGCATAGAGGCCCAGCAGCAAAACCCATTGGCCGCCGAGAGCGGTGTGGGCATACATGCGGTAAATAACTACGGGCGCCGCCACAAAGAAGAGACTGCCTAAAAATATTTGCTCTTTATGAGAAGTAAAAAGTTGCAAAATTTTGGCGGCTATTAAGCCCTGGAGCATAAAGGAGATAATTCCGAAAAAGCCAAAATATTGAAAATCGGCCGGCAAAATCGGGCTAAGTAATTTAAAAAAAACAGCCAGAAGCGGGATGGAATCGGTGAATATCACCGAAGTGGCAAAGGGATATGAAAGCTCGCGGGAGAGGCCGAAGGGAAAGAGCCAGGGGGAATTGCGAAATGCAAGCCAGCCCAAATAGTGCTGACTTAAATCGCCGCCGGCCATCAGCCAGTCAACGTAGCAGGGATTCAGAATATAAAAGCCGTAAAAAGCACAAAAAATCAGCCCTGAGGTGAGAGCTAGGGCACTATTAAAAAAGAGAGCAGATGAAAGAAGAGACTTTAATTTTGCTTTGCTTGCTGAAACATTAAACATTACTTATCTTAATTAAATCTCGTCTTGATATTCGGCCAGGAACTTGGAAAAACTCTCATCGAGCATTTGCGTGGCCACCTCTTCCGGGGTGGGTTCCGGTTTGGAAAAGAGGGTTATGCCAATGGAAATAAGGCCGGCAATTAAAAGCACTGCCACAATCAGGGCGCTTTTCTTTTGCCAATCGGCCAAACTCTCTTCAATTTCGGCAAAATTCTCACAAGCGGCTAATGACATGGGCATCTACCTCCAAATAAATGCAATCTCATCTTAATCAGCTATTGAAATAGGTCAAAAAAAGTGCCTATAGTAGCGCGCCCGGTTGAAGTGTGAAGGTAAAACTTCGCCCGGTTTTGGCTTAATAATGAGCCTTTAGCAGGAGAGAGTATGAACGACCAAAAAGTGTTTGAGACAGCTAAGAAGTACGAAAACGAAGTCTGCCAGTTCCTTCGGGACATCTGCGCCATCCCCAGCACCAGCTGCCACGAGCGCGATGTGGTGCTGCGCATCAAAGAGGAAATGAAAAAAGTGGGCTTTGATGAGGTCATCATCGATCCCATGGGCAACATCATCGGCCGCATTGGCGATGGCCCGCGCGTTATTGCCATGGATTCACACATCGACTGTGTGGATGTTGGCTCCATGAGCGAGTGGAAACACGATCCCTTTAAAGGCAAACTGGAAAACGGCGTTATTTGGGGCAGAGGCGCAACCGACCAAAAAGGCGGCATGGCCGGCATGGTTTACGGCGTTAAAATTATTAAAGAACTTGGCCTTCTTAGCGATTATACACTTTATGTTGTCGGCTCCGTTCAGGAAGAGGATTGCGACGGCCTCTGCTGGCAATACATCTACAACGAAGACATCGTGAAGAATAAACTCATCAAAATGCCGGAATGTGTGGTTATCACCGAGCCCACCAATTTGCAGATTTATCGCGGCCACCGCGGGCGCATGGAAATCACCGTCACCACTTACGGCGTTTCCTGCCACGGCTCCGCTCCCGAGCGCGGCAAAAATGCCGTTTATATGATGTCGAAAATCGCTCTCGGCGTGGAAAAGCTCAACGAAAAGCTGAAACATGACGACTTTTTGGGCAAAGGCACTGTTTGCGTCTCCTGCATTGAGTGCAAAACTCCCTCCTACTGCGCTGTGCCCGATGAATGTACCATCCACCTCGACCGCCGCCTCACCGCCGGCGAGACCGACGAAAGCGCGGTTAAAGAAGTTGATGATATGGTGAAAGAGCTCGGCTTTAAAGAGGGCGAATACAAGATTGAAATTTTGAATTACGCTGTGCCCAGCTACACCAATTTGGAATATCCTACCCGCAAATATTACCCCACTTGGGTTTTGCCGGAAGATCACCCGGTGAATAAAGCGGCTGTGGCCACCTTTAAAGGCCTCTTTAACGAAGAGCCGGTGGTTGATAAGTGGGTCTTCTCTACTAACGGCATTGCCACTATGGGTATGTTTGGTATCCCCACTGTGGGCTTTGGCCCGGCTAATGAAATTTACGCCCACACCGTGAACGACCAGTGCCCGGTGATGGATTTGGTGAAGGCCGCGGCCTTCTATGCTCTCTTCCCAACAAAATTCTTGGCTGAGACCAAGTGATTATTTTTAATTACAAACTAAAGGAGTAACAAACTATGTGTGATTGTGGTGGTATTGACGAGAATCTGGAATCTTTGGGTCAACTCGACTTTAATATGTACAATAAAGATTTCCTGCGCACCTGGGATAAATCTGATGACGACCTTTTGGCCGTTTTGAACGTCGCTGATGCTCTTGAGCAACTGCGTAAAGACAACATCGATACCCGCGTATTTTCTAGCGGCCTCGCTGTTTCGCAGTTCCGTGATAATTCAACGCGCACCCGCTTCTCTTTTGCCTCTGCTGCCAACCTGCTCGGTATGGCCGTGCAAGACCTTGATGAAGGCAAATCGCAGATTTCTCATGGCGAAACCGTGCGCGAAACTGCCAACATGATCTCCTTTTTGACCGATGCCATCGGTATCCGCGATGATATGTACATTGGCCGCGGCCACAAATATCAAAAAGATGTGGCCGATGCTCTCGATGAGGGCTTTAAAGCCGGTATTTTGCCGCAGCGCCCGGCCGTCATCAACTTGCAATGCGACGAAGATCACCCCACTCAGTCCATGGCCGATCTTTTGCACCTCGCTAACTATTTTGGCGGCGTGGAAGGCTTAAAAGGCCGCAAAATCGCCATGACCTGGGCCTATAGCCCCTCTTACGGCAAGCCGCTCTCCGTGCCCCAGGGCATCATCACTTTGATGACCCGCTTTGGTATGGA
>JAEEML010000069.1 GCA_016283195.1 Deltaproteobacteria bacterium
AGCCTGGGCCGGTGCAACCGCTATGAATGCCGCCGGACATTGATTCCTGGCTGACTCTGATTTTAATGCGCCCGTCTTCTTCGGTATCAACGCAGGAGACGTTGGGATATTTTACTGTCAGATCTTCACAAAGAGCCTGGCTCACCGAGTCGCTGTGCGAGCAGGTGCCATGTATCCTGGCCCACTCTTTGCAAGTGGGGAAAGTGCCTAAAAATTCAATCAAATTATCGCGCAGGGAAACGCCGGTGTTAAATTTGGTGGTGTTGCGCTTTAATACTTTAAAACCACTGCCGCCGGCGGCCAGGTAATCATTGGTAGCCAGTTTATAAGTGGAGTCTTTGATAAGGGGCACGCCGTTTATCATGATATCCTCGGCCGGATCCATATAGCAGGCATGCATATTACATTCCCATTTGCCGGCATCGCTCCAAATGCCCGGAGTAGCAGGCGCTGTTTTGCAAGTTTCTTCATTGCCGGGAGTGCAAGTGCAACCATTGTCGCGATATTGGCAACAATCGGTAGGAGCATTACAGGCATAAAGGTGCTGATTGAGCTTCACCTGAGCGCAGTTTTGCACATAACTCGCGCCGGAACACATGGCCTGGCTCTGGCAACCGCGGCTGGCCGAGCGCTCAGTCATGTAATTGAAGAGGTCTTGCACTTCGCGGCCGTTGACATACATAACGGTAACTGTGTTCTCAAAAGGAAAGATATTAAACAGATCTTCCAAAGAAATAGGGCCGGCGTAGATGGAATCGCGCATACCTAAAGTATTGGTGACGGCAAATTCGGCTTCCACGCGGCGGCGCTGACGCATTGATTCGGTGATGAGATTGCCGAGAGCCGAGTCGCCGTTGCCGTGCATGGAAGTACGGTGAATATTATGCGGGGCATAAGCAAAAATGCGGGCTAGGTCGAGATCCTGGTTCATGCTGAAGAGGAAGGGCTCCATAACTTTGGCAACAGCTCTGTCCTCTTGATCCTTAAGGCGATTATCAATCGGGAAAATTTGATATTTATGGGAGATAATATATTTACCGGGGCGTTTTATCTTGGCTACTGTGTCATCGGCAAGTTCGGCTTCGGTTAAGTCGCGGCCGTCTTCGCCCACAATATCATCGCGTAGCATCACATCGAGGCGGCCTACATATTTGGCAAAAGCGCCGGAGTGGCAGACGATAGTGGTGCGCCCGTTAGGAGCAGTAAGCACCTTGGAGGGGTTCAAAACTATGTGCAGGTGGCCACCTAAAATAACATCGATATCGTCAACACCCGGCACCCAGGCTATGCGGCGGCCATCGGCCAGTGTTTCGCGCATTTCCCAATTGGAGTGCAGGCGTTCTACAGTGTCTTTTTCTACTGATTCCGGCGGCAGGGTAGTTTCGTGGCCTAAAACCATTTCTTCGTCTTCGGTGAGGCCCAGGTGGCTCAAAACAACGATCATATCCACCGAGTCATGCAGGAGGCGCACATATTTGCGCACTGTTTCATTGGGCTCAAAGGGGGTGATGCCCATGGAGTTGCCGCCCTCGCCGATGGAAGAAAGAGAGCTGGTGTCGCCCATGCCGATGACGGCTACTTTAATGCCTTTTACATTAAAAACCTCATATTGTCCGATGAGGTCACCAAGTTCATTAGCGCCGAATTTTTTGGAATTTTCAAATTTATAATTGGCGGCTAAAATAGGAAAGTCGGCGAAATCCTTGATTTTTTGCACAAGATTTTTTACGCCGGCATCAAACTCGTGGTTGCCGAGGGCCATGGCATCAAGGCCGAGAGCATTGAGGGAGCGAAAACCGGTTTCACCCATATCATAATTGAAAATAGGGGCGCCCTGGAAAATATCGCCAGAATCCAGATAGAGCGAACGCTCGGATCTGGCTCTTTCGCGGCGCACAATGTGGCCCAGGCGCGCCATGCCGCCAAAGGGGCGAGCTTCGGTGGCTAGTCCTTGGCGCTTGTCGGTAGCGGTGGGAGCTAGGTCATATGGAAAGAGGCGGCCGTGGATATCCGAAGTGTGGATAAAGGTAAAACGCAAATCCACGCCCTCGGTTTTCGGCTGTTCGGCATTCCATATACACCCTGTGAGGCTTAAAAAGCCCAGAAACAGCAAAGTGTATGAACGGCTTTTGCTCATCATTAAAAACTCTCCCTCCTTATGGCTCGCAAGGTTTTAATAACGGAGATGAATTATCGAAACAAAGAAGAGAATAAAAATGATAACCGGTTGCAGTGGGTACGAAAGAGGTTAAATTTGACGGCCGCATATCCACTCCAAGGCCCTTATGGCCGGAAGCTCGGAAGCGAGCATGTTTTATTTAACAGGTTTGCTGAAAGGGTCAACCTTTATTTTAGGTAATTTTATTAGGTAGGCCTAGGAAAAATCTACCAAACTAGTAGGTTCTTGAGCAGGAGAGGTCATCGATTAAGAGGTGCTCCGGGCCTTCGGTATTGCTGGCGTAGATGATGAGCATACATTCATCGGAGCTGGGGGTGAAAGTGAAGGACTCCTGCTTCCAGTTGCTGCTTTCGTTAACCGTATTAAATTCGGTATCTTTGCCCCAGGCTTTGCAATAGGTGCGGTGGCGATATTGACCCTTGCCGCTCACATAGTAAGTGCAGGTGTAATTTACGCCCGGAGTAACTTTAAAGGCTTCACTGGTGAGGCGCTTGGCCGGCTGGCCGGGAAAATTGATTTGCAAGGAGCTGTTGCCGCCGTGCTTTCTCGCTGTATAGAGAGAAACATTGTCGGAAGAAATCTCATTCTCCGGGAAGTAATAATCATAATAAGCTCTAAGGCCAAACCAACCGGCTGGCACGTTTTGCGGGTTGGTGGGGCCGTTTTGGTTGCTATAGGTGGGCTTATTTTCTGTGTCTTCAAAAGCGCCGCTCAAGAAGGTATTATTTTCTTCGTCGGTATAGACAAAGACATTGGAGCCAGAATCCATGGCCACGCAGGTGTGACTGCCGACGTGGCAAACCGGTTTTTCGGCATCAGCGGTGCAGTCTTTACTGGTATAACAGGATTCTGGCCTGATTTCACAAGCTTTTTTATCATCATTGCAAACGGTATATAATGGGCAGGGAGCAGATTCAGCCCGCATAGCGCAGTAGCTTTCTGCATAGCACATATTGGTCAAATCATCACAGGTGGCACCAGGGCAATCGGAACTTTTGGCGCACATACCTTCTTTTAAGACGCAGGTGTGGTCGGCCACCATGCATTCTTCATAGACGGCGCATTCTTCATTCTTGGAGCATTTGCCAAGTTTTGGCA
Source organism: Deltaproteobacteria bacterium (assembly GCA_016283195.1). Classification (GTDB taxonomy): domain Bacteria; phylum JAEEML01; class JAEEML01; order JAEEML01; family JAEEML01; genus JAEEML01. The sequence goes on from JAEEML010000069.1 coordinate 3,278, forward strand.
AACAGGTGAAGCTATTAGCGGCCACGTTATCGGCACAGATTTGCCAATCTTCGCAAGTATTATTATCGCAAGGCATGGGGCGAGCGGTGCAGACGATATCGTCAACTTGCACATGGTCTTCCGGCTTGGTGCCGCTGGCTGCCAGAATAAGCTCAAAATCGGTAGCATCTTCGTTAATGGTGAAAGAGTGGCGAATAAGGCGCCATTCACTCGAAGCAACCAGCTGGGCCACATTGTAATAATTGGCATTTATGGCGCCATTGACATTGTAGCCAACGCGTACATAGCCGTTACCGCGCACCCAAAGAGAGCATTTATAATCACCGGCCAAAACAGCCAGCGGTTTGGTAGAAAAACGCTCTTGATCGTTATGGGTGCGCTGCATCATGAGGGCCAGTTTGCCATCGTGAGCGCTCCCGCCGTAAGGATAAATATAAAGAGCCGATTCAAAAACCTGGGCTTTGCCGTTTTGCTGCTTGGATTTTGTGCCGTTCCAATGTTTCGGCATAGAGGCGTAATCGGTGGTAGAATCGTTATTTTTCTTAGTGACCACCGCTTCGTCGGCCCATTCTTCAAAAGAGCCGTTTAAAATAATATTGGCCGGGTGTTCTTTGGGGAGTTCCGGGGGATTATCATCCGACTTGGCATCGTTATCCGATTTAGCATCATTATCGCTTTGGGCGTCATTAGGCTTATTGTTATTATTGTTATTGTTGTTATTTTGGCCATTATTATTATTGTTATTATTTTGGCCATTCTGGCTCTTTTGTGGCGTCTCCTGAGTGACGCTGCAAGCAGCTGTTAGGCTAAGACTCAAAAGAGCTGCCAAAAACGCATAGCGGTATAACTTCATGCCAATCTCCTTATTTCTTGGGGCAACACTCTATTGCCACCAGTTCGCTATTTTATGCAAAAACTACTTTATTGCAAGCTGGGGGGAGCGCAGGGCCAAAGAGAAATTATTGCAAATAATAACCGCGCCTGGTTGTAGGGCGCTGCTTCTTCTCGATTAAAGCCAGTTGCCGCTGGACAAAATTTACATTTCTGGCTTGCCCAAGCTGCTGAAAGATAGCGAGCGCTTGCAAATAATACTCTTTTGATTCCTGATAAGCCCCCATTTGAAAATAAACTGCGGCCACATTGGAAAGCTCTTGGGCGGCCTGAGCACTACTCGGCCCCATCACCTGTTTGGAGCGTTTTAAGGCCCGGCGGTAATGTTCCAAAGCTCTTTCAAAAGAGCCGCTGGCAAAATATATAGCTCCGACATCACTGGTGGTTTGAATAGTCATGGGGTGAGTTTCGCCATAAACTTTGTCAAAAATATCAAGGGCTTTTTGCGCATATATCAGGGCCTCTGAATAGAGGCTTTTAGCCGAGAGGCAGAGAGCCAACTGGTTATAACGGTAGGCCAGTGAATCATCGTTGCCGGAGAGATTAAGTTCGGCCAGTTCTGTTGCCAGTTTGGCAAAAGAAATAGCTTTTTGATAATTGCCCTGGCTGTAATATACCATGGCTAAATTGCCACTTAAATCAGCCACTTGCGGATGCTTGGTGCCGAGTGTGCGGTTGACTGTTAAAAGGGCGCTTTCCAGCAATTTTGTGGCTTCTGCCGTCTGGCCTTTGGCAGTGTAGGTGGCGGCCAGATTATTCATTACCGTGGCGGTATTGGGGTGGCCGGGACCAAAGATTTTTTGCGCCAGAGCTCTCGCGGCAATGAGCTCTTTTTGGGCCACATCGGTAAAGCCAAAGAGTTGCAAAATCTGGCCGTATCTGGAGCGGATAGCCGCTACCTGCGGGTGGTTTTGGCCCAAAATATTTATGGCCAGGTTGGCTGTTTCCTCAAAAGCCTGAATGGTTTCATTATAGCGCCCCAGGCAGTAAAGAATCTCGGCGCGCAAAAGGGCAGCCTCGATAAATTCGCGATCATTCGCCGTGGCATAATTTATCAGCTCGAGAGCGCTTTGCATATCACCGCGCTGATAGGCTAAGATGGCGCGGCCGTAATCGCGAAAAGCATAAAAAGAATCGGTTGGGTGGCGCTCTAGCCAGCTGGACTCGGCCGGGGTGGGGGCGATAGCGCAAAGCCCGATGGTGAGAAAAACCACTTTGCTGGCTATTTCTCCCACATGACTGCTGGTAAATGTTTCGGATATAACTTTGCTTAGGCGCCCGCGCTGGCTATTTCTGGCTAACTGAATCTCGATTTTCAGCTGCTCTTCATAGCCTTGGTAGCGGCCGAAAATAAAAGCATCGACTCCCAAATCATTAAAAATGGGCGGTAAATCTTGCTCTTTAGCGGTAAAAGGCAGTTTTTTGCCCCATTTTTTTACATTGTTGTATTGACCGTAGCCGGTGGAAATAGCTAATTTATTTAAATAACCAAAGCGCAGGCGTGTAAGCTCATTAGTGGCGGCGGCCAGCCAGGCGTATTCTTCACCGCCGGGAACAGGCTGCAAGGGCAGGGCGCCAAAGCGCAGGAGACCCGCGGCTTCTGCCGGAGCCGATATGAATAAAAGTGTAATAATAACAAGTAAATATTTTTTTAACACTGCTCGCTCTCCAGCTGGCTGATGATGATATTCAAAACGCGCCTTAAGGGCTCTGCCGCGCCCCAGAGCAGTTGGTCGCCCACGGTAAAGGCGCCGATATAATCCTTTCCCATGGCCAAATGGTGCAAGCGGCCGATGGCAATATCGAGTGTGCCGCTGACGGCCGCCGGGGTGAGTGCAGCTCTGGTGGCTTCCGCCTCGTTGGGGATATAGCGCACCCAGGAGTTGGCATTTTTAATTAGCTCCTCCAGCTCGTTAAGCTCAGCGGGGCGGCGCAGCTTGATGGTGAGCCCCTGGCTATGGCAGCGCAAAGAGCCGACGCGCACGCAAAGGCCATCTATGGGCAGGGGATTAGCCGTGCGATCCAGTATTTTATTGCCCTCGGCCATGGCCTTCCACTCTTCTTTGGTGCGGCCGTCCTGCCAAGGCACATCTATCCAGGGAATGAGCGAGGCGGCCAGCGGTACCTTGGTGACAGAGCAAGGAAAAGAGGGGCTTCTTAGCTCATCGCGCACCAGGATTTCCTGACTAAGTGCAGTATCTGCCTGGGCGCCTTTTTCTCCAACTAGCTGATATTGTTTTAAAAGTTCGCTCATAAAAGCTGCGCCGCCCCCCGAGGCGGCTTGGTAAGTCATGGAGGAAACCCACTCGATGAGGTCGGCTTTTAAAAGGCCATGGATGGCAAGTAGCAAAAGGCTCACCGTGCAGTTACCGCCGATAAAATCCCGGCCACCGGCTTTTAGAGCCTCTTTAATGGCCGCGCCGTTTATGGGGTCGAGCACAATGGTGCTCTCTTCTTTCATGCGCAAAGTTGAAGCGGCGTCTATCCAGTAGCCGGTCCAGCCGGCAGCTCTCAATTTGGGATAAATCTCCTCGGTGTAACTGCCCCCCTGAGTGGAGAGCAAAATATCCATCTTGCTGAGTTCGTTAATATTTTTAGCATCCAGAATGCTAGCGCCCCGGGCTGCCGCGAGAGGGCAGCTTTCCCCGGCTTTGGAGGTGGAAAAGAAAAAAGGCTGAAATCCGGCCCAGTCGTTTTCTTCATCAAAACGCCCGCACAAAACCGAGCCCACCATTCCGCGCCAACCGATAAGCCCAACTTTTAACATAAAAGCCTCCGCGCCGGCTTCTTTGCTTTAAAAGCCGCTAAAGACATTTCTATGCTTATAGCCGCCGGGCTCATTTGTCAGCAGGAAAATAGGGAAATTTTGGCGTATTGAGATTTATTTTTCAAAGCGGCTGGCCTTTAAAGCTATTGGCTGTTTAAACGCTCTTGTAGCCGGTTAAGGACAAAGTGACCAATCTGGCCTTGGCTCCTTCTCTAATCTCTGCTAAAATACTCGGCGCCTGCGGAAGGTGCGCATGATTTCCGGCTTGGCCGCCGAAATTGAGGGCAGAATGAAAGTAAAAAATTATCTGCTGGCATTAATAATCATTAACTTGCTGGTTAGTGCCTGTGAGGAGAATGTTTCAACTCCCGGTGAGAGCTTGCCCGATACTTCCACCGACATTACTAAAGAAACTGATGAAGTTGATGATGAGGATAAATACAGCGAACTTACGGGTACAAAAGTATTCTTTGCTGCCGATAGACAAGATTTTTATGACTTTCCGTTTCCGGCTAACAATCGCCTGACTGCCGCCGGCTATGTGGATATCAGCGATTTTCCTCAGGCGGCCACTGTTATTGATAGTTATATTGAGCTCTTTAGCTCCTATATTGCCGGTTTTTCCACTAATGGCGCTATCTATTTCCATTTTGATGGTCCATTAGATAGTTCTGCTTTGCCCACGCCGGAACAAAGTATGGAGCCGGGAGCTACAATACAGCTTATAAATATTGACCCGGCCTCAGAAAACTATGGGCGGCAAATACCGATAAAAAGCCATATCTTTGCGGATAAAAACGACTATTTGCCGGAAAATACTTTGGCTTTAATGCCTTATCCCGGCTTCCCTCTGGAAGCTGAAACCACCTATGCCGCTCTTATTTTAAGAGATTTTGCCGATAAGGACGGCCAGGATTTAGGTGTGCCGGTGCTATTGCAAATGGCTCTCGATGAGGCGCGTTCAAACGATGCGCAAAAAGCGGCCATTATTAAAATGATGCGGCCACTAGCCACTTTTATCAAAGAAAACAATAAAATAGCCAAAGAAAGTATTGCCGCGGCCACTGTTTTTACTACGCAAAATCCGCAAAAAGAGCTCAGAGCTGTGCGTACTTTTATCAATAAAAATAAGGCCCCCACTATTGAGGGCTTTACCTATGTGGGTTCGCGTTCCAACTATTATGCCTTTGATGCCTACTATCACGCTCCGAATTTTCAGCAGGGGGTAAAGCCTTATTTAAGTGACGGTGGTGCTTTCAGCTTTGATGAAAACGGTGAGCCGATAGTTGCCGAAAATGAGTTTATGCGCGTGCGCTTTACGGTGCCTAAAGACACCGACAAAATGGGGCCTAATGGTTGGCCGATAGTTATTGTTTATCATGGAACAACCGGAGATTACACATATTTTGACGATAGTAGCTCGCTTGGTGTGGCCCGGATTTTAGCTGAATACGGCCTGGCGGCCATGGGTATTAGTCTGCCGCTGCATTATGAACGCGGTTGTAAAAATCCTACTAGCGATACAGATTATGATGAGTGTCAAATTGGTAGTGCCACTCTGATTTTGGCTTCATTTAATGTGCTTAATCCTTTGTCGGGGCGCACCAACTTTCGTCAAAGTGCCGCCGATGCCTTTACTTTAGTAAAAATTTTGCATGATAATCCGCCGGTTATTCCGCAAGAGGTGAATCCGCAAAAGCAGGATATTCATTTTGATGCGCAAAATATTTTCTTTAGAGGGCATAGCTATGGTGGCATAGCCGGAGCGGTGGCTGTTAGCCTTGAACCGCGGATTAAAGCTTCATTTCACAGCGGTGCCGGTGGTATTTTACCCAGTATTTTAGCTTATAATAAAACCTATAACCCGCTGGTGGAGACTTTTCTTAATATAAAAGGTGACGATCTGACAAATGTTTTGCATCCTTTATATACGCTTATTCAAACTATGGCCGATGTGGCCGATCCGGTAAATTATCTGGCCTATTACCACTCTGCCGAGGGAGCATCCGCGGGACGAAATATCCTCTTTACCGTGGGGAAATATGACGGATATGTTCATAAAGAGAGCAATGATTATTTAACAACCGCCGCCTCTTTACCGGTAATCGGTCCTTTGCGCTGGCAAGTGGAAGGGCATCTTTTGAAAAAACTGGCCGGCGAAAATGGGCCGGTTAGCGGCAATTGTGCGGCCCGGGACGGCACCATTTATACTTGCGGTGTCCGCCAATATGCTGAAGACGATGACAGTAATAATTGTGAATATGATGACCCAAGCGATTTGGATTATTATTGCGGCCATGCTGTTGTAGCCGCCAAAAGCGATGCAACCCACATGTATGCGGAGTTCTTTTATAGCTATTTGCATAGCGGCAAAGCCATTATCAATGCCGAGTGGACACCGGAGAATAGCTATCTAAACAGTCAAAAAGAGGGCGAGCCGTAATTTTGCCGGCCTGGTTGACCGCTTTTCCGGTTCTGTTGTTTCGCCACTTGCCAGTCCGGAAAAATATATTAAGGAGAGGCGCTTAGTCTTTTATGCAACGCACCGAGCAGGAAATATTTTCTTTTTTCTCAATTTCAACACTCATCCAAGTTATTTTCAGCGGAGAACCTGTAGAGCAGAAATAGGCAAAATCACCCATTCTATCATAAAAGGGATCAACATTATTTCTTCCAGCATAACGGTAGCCGGCTGGCAGGGCCGAAAAGCCATAAGTATTTTCGCCCTCATGAAAGCTTTTATCTCTAAGTCTTTTGGCCGGTATCTCGCTGGAGGTAGTTATATCTCCACCGGCAAAAGCAATTAAATTTTGAAATTCTTCTTCGCTCGGCAAGTGCCACCCGGCAGGGCAAACTCTTATGGCATCTGTCTGGTCATAAAGGCAGCCATATTGCTCAATAAATTGAGGATTTTGCTCTATATCGGCATAGCAGGTGACTGCGCTGCCGCCATTTGTCTGTTTAGTAGCTAAATTTTCGGCCATCCATTCCTTATTATTAATGACCACGGTTTTATATGTTTTGCCATCCACGGTAAGAGTGGAATAAGCGTGGCAGGCGCCATCTAGACAATAGCCAAAATTACCACAATCACTAATGGTAGCGCACACAGGTAAACATTCACCTTGGGTAAATTTTAAACTTTCTGCGCACTTAAAGCCATCTACACATGAACGATCTTCATTACAAGGATAGGTGACTTCTCTCGAGGTGACATCGGCAAAATACATACAACCACCAGCTGTTAAAAGCGGCATTACGCTGAATATGAATTTTAATTCTTTTAATTTCATCACCCACTCCTACCACCTGGCGCCGATGGTGAGCAGCGCTGCTTTTTTACTCACCGCTGGTGCAATGGTAACAGACTGCTTATCAAGCTTTTTCTTACTCTTTTGGTATTTTACCCCAAAAATTATTGCGGTGGCCACGGCCGCTCCGGTTATACCAAAAGTGACATAACTGGCCACCTCCATGGAGCGGCCTCTTTGGGCTATAGCGGCCGCCTCGGTTTGGGAGAGTAGATTATTATTGGTTATTGGTTCATTACCTCTAAACTCATCTTCCGCCTCATGGGACTTAGCGGAATAAATAGCGGCCGACGAAATGAGGGCGATACCGGTAACGGCGAGAGCTCCGCCAAGAGCTCCGGCGGTAATAGAAGCGGCCAATAGCTTTGTATTGCCCTTGTTCTCTGGGGTCGCGCCGGTTTCCGGCCGGCTGGTTATGGCCGCCTCTTCGTTAGAACCCCGGATACAGCGCACTGCCAAATAACTGCTTCTTTTTCCGCTGGTTACTAAAGCTTTGCCGCTATCCACATATAATCCGTAGGCCTTGTTATTTTTATAGGCTGTACTTGACCAAAAATAGGCCTCGGTATCAAAAAATGAGCAGCCGCTCTTGTCGCAGCTACCGGCCGGCAAAGCGGAAAAGCCGGAGACATTTTTGCCTCTATCCCATTTTTTATGGCGCAGATTATCGGAGCCTATAGCCCCCTTGCCAACCTGGTTTAAGAGGCGATCAAAATCCACTTTGCTTGGCAGGCGCCAGCCGGCCGGGCAGACTTTTTGGGCATCTTTAAAGGTGTAAAGCGCGCCATATTCTTTTTGCTTGCTGTTAATTTTATAGTCGATGTCGGCGGCAATATATTTCATGTTTTCGGCCAGCCAGGTGTGCCCGTCGATTTCCACCGTTTTGTAAACGGTGCCATCGCGCTCATCGGTAAAAGTGGCCCCCTGAATAGTCTCTTCGGCATCTTTAAGGCAGCGCACAGAGAGCCACTCAGTGGTCATATTATGGCATTTATTAGCGGAAACGCGGCCCGGAAGCAGGGTCAAAGAGTTTGCGTTAACTCCCTCATTATCACACCAGGTTTTGGACCAAAAATAGGCGCCGGTTCCAAAATTCTCATAGCTACCCGATTCATACCTCCCGGCCGGCAGGGCGGAAAAGCCGGACTCGTTTTTGCCATCTTGCCAGCTAATATCGCGCAAATTACCCGAGCCCTCCTCACCTTCACCGACTTGGCTTAAAAGCCTGGTAAATTCCACTTTGGATGGCAAATGCCAGCCGCTGGGGCACACCTTTTGGGCATCGGCCCAGGAATATAAACAGCCATAATTTTTTATGGAACTCCCATGTTTACTATCGGTCCGGCAGCTAATTTCTTCGGCCACATATTTTATGTTTTCGGCCATCCAAGTCTTTTTGCCAATTTGCACGGTTTTATAAGTTGTGCCATCGCGCACATCGGTAAAAGTGCCCTGTTCCTGCGCCAAAGCCACGGAAGTAAAGAGTTCTATAGAGATAAAAAGAGCGGTTTTTATCCACACATTGTACATATAAGCCTCAAAATTATAGCCCTTTGGCGGCAAAACTATTTTTGCCCCAAAAGTGCCCAAACAGGGCGTTTTTACCAAGTGTATTAGCTTTTTTCATGCGGCAAAGAGTCTAAGGCAAGGCTTTGGGGAAAATGGTGATAAAGCCGTGGAGAGATGATGAATTATAATTAGCGAGAAGCGGCAAAATTATTTCTTTTCTTTTAAGAGATCGCGAATTTCGGTTAAAAGTTGTTGCTCCGGAGTGAGCTCAGGTTCGGCCGGAGCGGCTTCGGCGGCAGCAGCGGCATCCGCTTCGGCTTTAGCTGTAGCCGCATCAGCCACTTTTTGGCGCATATTCGACATAAAGCCGAGGAATTTTTTCATAACGAGAAAGACAACTATGGCCACAATGAGGAAATCCACAACCCCGCCGATGAAGTTACCATAAGGGATGACAACCCCGGCATCGGTGGTGTAAGCCAGTTTTTTGAGCCCCTCGCCGGCATCTTTGGCCCCGCCCATAGCGATGATGGCGGTGATGCAGGGCATGACAATATCGTTAACAAAAGAGGTGACAATTTTACCGAAAGCGCCACCGATAATAACACCGATGGCCATATCGATAATATTGCCCTTAAAGGCAAAAGTTTTGAATTCTTCGATTAAGGAAAACGCTTTTTGTTTTACAATATTTGCCATAACACACCTCCAACGGTTAAAGGCCCTTTACCCCTATGCTCATTTTGGAGAAAGATCAAGAGCTCTTTTAGGCTAAATGGTTTTCCCTTTTCAATTATAAAAATGGAGAGGCGCTGGGAAGAGATAGTGTAAAGGTTATTCGTTTGTCATATTGTGCATGACAGAGTGCAGAGAGCGCGGAACTTCCAGTTGCAAGAGCTGCTCCATGGCCTTTTGGTCGCTCACGGTGCGTTGCACTGTGGGCGTGGGGTTCTCTTTGGTGCCGGGGAGCAATATAGCGCTTTCTACCGTAGCGCCAACTTTGGTGGTAAGACGCGGATCGGCCGGCAATTCGCCGCCCAGATTTTGTACATCTTTAATTAAAGCCCCTGTTTCGGCATCCAGCATATAGAGGCGGCTATTGCCGTTGCTGCCGGTAGATTCGCCGCAGCTGGAGGCTACGCCGACGTCACCGCGGCCGCAGGAGACAGTTGGCTCGTAGGTGGTAATAACTACCATGCCGCCATTTTGGCCGTTGTTCTTGCGATAAGTAATAACACTCGGCGGGTTGACAACTCTCTCACCCGGCCTTAATTCCAAACGCCAGCCTTTAGCTGCCTTGGCGCTGGTGGCGCCCACACCCACTCTGGCATTAGCTGCTTTTAAGGTAATGTCTATATCGCTTTCGGTGCAGGGGCCGGTGGATGAGCAAAGCCCGTCTTCTAAAACGACGGAATATATATAGCCTGGGTTTTCGCAAATGAGGTCATTCCAGGCATAGCCCTCGGCTTGCTTTAAGAGCTGATCGCGGTCGCCGGTGCCAAAGATGGCTCTAAGCTTGTTGTCACCAGTGGAAATAGTTACCGGCAGGAAGAAAATTTGTTTCTTTTGATAATTTTGCGCCCGCGGTTCGGAATATGGCTCAATTAAGGGGTATTGCGTTCTAAAGACCACTTTGGGGCTATCCCAGTTGCTGATTTTGCCGCTGCTTAACTTTGTGCCCATGGCCGGTAAATTTTGCAACCACACTTGCCCGCCGTGATCCATAGCCACAATTTTGGTGTACATGGGAATGGTGTCGTTTTGCGCGTTTCTAAAGGATTTCGGCCAAGTGAAAACCGGCGGCGCGGCAAAACTGTATTTCATGTTTTTGAGGTTGCTGTCGCTATTCTTATATTGAGCGGCATAGAGGAGCTCGCCGGTATAAGGGTCAACAATATAATAGCCGCGCCCTTTTTGATCCAGGCTGTCAAAACCGCCGCCCAAAAGAGCTACCCACTTGGGCACATTGGTATTAAGCTGAATGGCGCCCACAGCCGACGGACTGGCGCTCATTTCCATCCAGGTTTCGCCGAACTGTTCGGTAATCCCCCAGGTGGTGCGGGTGGTGGCACTCTCCGGCGGAAATTCCCAGAGGAATTTGGGGCTGGTTGTATCGGTGACATCCAGAGCATAATAGCTGTGGCCACCTTGGCGCATACCGCCTATGAGCACTGTTTTCCATTTGTCTTTATTGGATAATTTATTGAGATCATCGTTGGCGCTGCCGATCCACACATCGCGGTAAGTCGGTGAAGCGTCAATAAAGTAGGCTTTGTTATCATAGCCACAGCCGGAGCCGTTTACTTTGCACATGTCTTTAAGGCGCGGTAACACGCTGGGCGGAATAAAGGCCCAGAGCTCTTCACCGGTGGAATCTACCAGCTCGCCTTTGTTGTTATAAGTGCCGGCATGGAAAGCGTGAATCATGCCATCGTTGGAACCCACCACATATATAGCCGGGCGGTTTTTAATAATACCGGCAAAACCGGCATTTTCCTGGCCCACCTGGCGATAGGATTTTTGGGCAAAGCTATCGGAAAGATTGCTGATTAAAAGTGGTGAAGAGTGGAATATATCACCCAGCTTCCACCAGCCGTCAACTGCCTCGCCTTTACTGTTTAACAAAGTAGAGAGGCTGCGCTCTTCGGTGGTATCGTTATCAAAATCCAAATCGTCAACATCAATGCCGCGCAAGAATTTAATGAGCCTTATAGCCTCTTCGTTAGAGGAGTAGCCAAAAGCTGTTTTGAGCTTGGCCAGATTGGTGGTATCGGTTGATAAAAATTCTATTTGTGTATCGCTCGCATCAAATTTGCCATCGGTATTGGCGGCTACCACGGTTTGAATATTGCGGCGCGAGCCTGCAGGCTTACTTTCGTCGGCATAGCGGTAACAGCTGCCCACGTTTAAGTGGAAAGGATCCTGAGCCAGGGAGCCGGTGTTTTTATTTTGGTAATCGCCGGAAAGGCAGAGCTGAGCATCCCAGAAGGGCTTGCTGGCTAAAAGGCCGTCTTTATATTCCACAATAGTGCCATCGGCGCCAACAATGCACATCTCGCTGTTATTATCGGGATCGGCGCAGGTGCAGGTGCTTTCAGTATCAAGTTCATCACAGAGTTCAAACTTATACATGTGGGCTTCCCAATAAGGGAAGCTGTTTGTTGGCACAAAAGTAGTTGAAACAACAGTATTTTCGCCGCTGCCGCGCACACCGGCGACAGATGGCGCCGTATAGGTCATGGCCCGCGGCTTGATATCTTTAATGATGGTGGTGAGAGCGTTTTTTAACGAGTCAACATCATATGCCGGAATACAAATACCATCGCCGGCTTTAGCTGTTTGCTCAAGGACATCAGGACATTTGTCAGGATCCGCGATATTAGGCAAAGCAAACGAAATTGCGTAGGTAGTAATAATATTTCGCACTCCATCCCGCTCATCCATAAGATCTTTGTTTCGTAAAATATAAGCCACTTCGTCCATACAAGCATTGTTTTTGAATGCTAGTACGCCATCATCTTTGAAAACACTTCCGTAAAGATTATCGGCAGTTGGCAAACCTGTAGCGCTGCATGAACCACCTCTCCCGCCGCTTGGTGCATCATAGGTTCCGGTCGGTTCACCATCGGTAAGAACAATCAAAAAGGAATTAGATTGGCATTTGTCACAAAATTGAGCCTGAGTAGCATCGGTTTTTCTTGCAAAATAGCCTACGTGATCAATGGATTCGGCTATTGGTGTACCAGTTGCAAATTTTCCAATCATGCCATATACTTCCTCTTTCATATCTTCTCTGATGTCATCCTCAAGGCAAGGAGTATCCTTCTTATTATCTCTACATGCTGTTTTGGTTTTTACAGTTGCGCATGATGGCTGGATGTCTTTTGTTGTGCTTTTTGTGGCTGTATAATGTAGATTTTTATTGGCGTTAGATGAACTGTTTCCAGGTTTGGCTGACGGAATATCAAGATAAGTAGTAATGCCGATGCGGATATCATCTTCCAATTCGCTGCGATCAAAGAGTGAATAAAGAGCAGCCGAAACTTGGACATCGCGACGGGGGTTAAAATTCATCCAATCACCAAGGTAAGCGTGTTTTTTGGTGAAGGTACAATTGTTGGAAGCAGAGATATTAGGTTCCGAGAGATTTACTGGGCAAGAGTTACTGGTGGCTGTGCCGGGAACAGATTCAATAGTAGCTAGACCCTGGGTGTTGAAATCGCAGCGCCTTAAGCTTGAGATATCAATGGCATCAATAGCTACTCCACTACACGTTCGCTCATCGCTGTATTGCCAGAACCAAGAATCATAAACACGCTCGACATTGCCTTTACCATATTTGATGGTTAACCGTAATGTATCGCCGTTAGTTAGGTCAATAGTAATTGGCTGACTTACCCAAGCTTGATTTTGACTATCCGGCTTTAGCGAATTGTTTGTTTGCCAACTGTTTTTATAGCTACACCAAGCATTTGCAAGCGAGCCATCATCGCGATCGGTAATGGCGCCGCTGTTGAGTTCTATGACGGCGGAAGCATGTACGGTATTGCCTCTAACACTTTCGACACGAAGTGTGGCAGAGCCATCATCTGGAGTACGGTTAAAAGTCGGGGTGATAATGTAACTGCCAGTTGCACCGGTAAAGGTTGTAGAGAGTTGGTAGGCATAAGTTCTTGAGGTACTGGTCGCTACATCGGCGCGTATATAAGTGCGCCCATTATTGCTTTCTATTCGCGGGGTTAGACAGTTGGCATTACCTCCTCCACAAGATGAGCTACTACTTCTAGTCATATCTTCGGCTTCAATATGGATATTATCATCTGTAGAAGGTAAATTAACTTGTGAGCCAGAGGTATTTTGGCCACAATTACATGAATTATATGGGTCACCGCTACCGCTACCGCATAGTGTGGAATAGTAACCCTGAGTACGCATACTATAGACACAGCGGTTGATTTCTTCACATGATGAATACTTTGAGCAATATCTATATACTGTAGCATCAAATGTTTCTTTTTCGTTTGATGACCCGCGTCCGCAGGAATTAACGGTGCCTTTCATAGAAGGAGCTTCATATACGTCAGGTCGATTAGAATAAGGGGCAGCAGTGTACCAGATACTGCAGCTTTTGTAATAGTCGGTCGCTTCCGGGCCTTTGGTTACAAGTGGTTTGTAATGTGGTCCTAGCCAAGTTATGCCGTCAGTGTCATAGACACCGACATACTTATCACGCTCCCCATCGCCATTTATATCCGGCCCTAAAAGCTCATCAAAATTGCTATTAGCGCAAATTTTTGAATTGTTTGGTGCTTGCTTTTCATACCAACCATCTTTATAGCAATCTTCGCAGTTGTGAGAGAGCATGGAACCGGAAGTATCAATAAGAAAAGTGACGGTGATAGGCCAGTTGCTGGCTGCTGCTTTGCCGCCTACCGAAAAGAGATCGATATCATCGGCTTTGGCATTGCTCGGCAGGAGCAAAAGCGCCATTAACGATAAAAACACCCATCTTCCGTTAAAGGTTGCTTTTTTCATGACTTTATCCTCAATTTGTTTGTTTACGCTTTGTTTTAACATAGCTACCTCTTCTTGCGGCCCGGCTTAAAGCTGGGTGCGGAAAATTTCGCTGCCCATCCACACAAAATTGGTTACATCGGCTTCTGAAGCTACCACGCCTTTTTGGGTCATCATATTATTCAGAGAAATATATTCGGAAATAGAGGTAAGCTCTTTATCGCCGGTGTTTTTGTTTATTTGATAACCGGTGATGGTGATTTCAATAGCTTTAATATCGGCAACGGCAAATTCGTCGGTTGTGGGCACGCCCTCGGCGGTGAGGCCCGTAAGTTCGTCAGCTGATAAAAAGCCGTCGTGGTTGCTGTCGCTAAAATATTTTACTTTAAATTCCTGTATATCTTCGGCCAGAGGCATATAGTCATCGCCATCGACTTTGCCATCGTTATTTAAATCTATGCCCGGTTCCACCACTAAAATATTGGAGTTCTCACCCTGGCTGTTGACTCCGGCACGCACATAAAAAACATAGCTCTCAAGCAGAGCCACTTTTAGGTGATCGTTATCTTGCGGCGGCAGAGCGAATCCCCAATGATTATCAGCCTTTACCAAAATGTTGTTGCTGCCGTCCACGCGGGCGTTGGTGGAAACTACAGTGCCGAAACTGCCGGGATTATTAAAAACAAACAGAGCCTGTCCTTTAGGCCAATCGGGGTCTAAATCATCGGCTGTCGGCATGGTGAGCGAAAGGTTAGTGGCCGAGGTGCGGCTGGCTTGCCATTCCCCTAGAACATTGCGATAACCGATGTGCAAACGGTCGCCAAAACTTTGGCCGTCGCTATTTGTCGCGTAGTTGGAAACAGAGTAGGATGAGGTGAGCAAAGTGCGCGGTATGCCGTAACCGGCCATGGCTATTTTTGGGCGCATATAGGAAATAGCTTGTCTAAGTGAGCGATTAGATTGCATAAATTGTACTTGCTTATCGTGAAAACGCCCCTGAGAGAGCAAAATGCCGGCAGCCCCGCCCACGACGATTACGCCGACCACGCCGGCTACCATAAGTTCCACCAGAGTAAAGCCGCGTTCAGAGCGGCGGCGATTATTACTATGCTCCGTATTCTTCATAGCGCCCGCCCCGATTGTAAAGAATAAGTACGCCAATCACCATGAACATCGTTGCCTTGATTATCCTGGCTTGATCTCAAAGGATCCCACCAGCGCACAATGACGGTAACGGTAACATAAGGAATAAGCGCATTTACTTCATCTACTGTCCAGCTGACGGCAAAATTGCCATCTTTGGCTTCATAATTTCCGGCATTCTCGCCGGTAGCGGTGATATTTTTGAGATTATGTCCGCTCTCCAGCTCGTCATTGGGGAGTTGTAATTTGGCCGATAGAGTTGAGCTGGCAATAACATTGGCTTCAATCATCTTTTGGCTATTATGGTTGGCTTTGGCCGAGTAGTTCATCATGGAGAGCAGCCCCAGAGAACCAACGGTAAAGACAAAAGCGCTAACCATGGCTTCAATCAGGGTAAGACCGCGATTATATTTGTTTCTTCTTGCTGCTATTTGTACCATGAACGCACCTCTCCTATGGTGGTTATTACCACCAGCCTGGTACTGGGATCATCGGCATCGTAATCATCTTCGGGCACAAGGGTTATATAAGCATATTCCACTTTGGAAAGAGAATCATTGGTTACTTTGTAGAGCTCGCGGTCGGGGCCGACGGCCAGAGTACCCTTTTGTTTTGAGGCGCTTGTTGTGCAAAAAGAGCAGGGGGTTTTGGGGATAATAAACTGGTAAGGCGCGTCGAGCGCTTTGTTTTGATAGCCGTCTGCCGGCCCCATTTTTACGTTATGCGGCAAATCGATTTGCGATATTATAGTGTCGTTATCCTCATCAAGTTGCGAATTGTTATCGGTATCTTCAAAAAGCACGATTTTATCGTTTGCGGTATCAACATGGATAAAGTGCAGGCGGCCGCTTTTAGCTGCTTTGGTTTGCGCTGTGGCGGCCATGCTGAAGAATTGCTCGGCGCTGTGCCTGGTGTCGGCATTTTTAATCATTTTGCTAAAATTAGGAGCGGCAATGGCCGCCATAATGCCGACAATAGCCACTACAGCCATGAGCTCAAGTAGAGTAAAACCGGCGTTTTTATTGGTGCATTTAACCATTATAGCCCTCTCTTTAAGAGCGTTTGTACTTCCACCTCGGCTCCGCTTGGGGCGGCGCAGGTAACCACAAAGCTGTAATATTTGGTGACGCTGTTGGCGCCGCTCCCGCTACGGCTCAACTGGTTGGTGAGATTCACGCCGACGGTGTTTAAGGCCGAAAGAGCGTCAGATTGGGCGGTGGAAGCGGCATAAACAATTTGTTGCGGCTCGTCTTTTTGGCCAAAATGGCCCAGCCAGTAATTATAAGTGGCTGTGGTGCCGGCTTTGTCCACCGGCAGTTCCATGGTACCGTGGTTATCATCGGTGCTCACGGCGACATAGTCGTTGACCATAGAGGAACTGTCGGCAAATTTGGAGAGCATAATGGCCATGGCCTGGTCGGCACAAAAGCGGGCACCGGTGCGCTGCACATCATAAGCCGAACTTTCTATTTCGGTGCCGGCCATCATGAGAGCGCCCATGCCTAAAGAGGTGAGAACGAGCAAAACACCCATCACCATCACTAAAACATAACCTTCTTCTTTTTTGCGAGCTTTTATCTTCATAACCCACTCCCGGGATCGAGGCCCAGTATTTTAAGCAAAAAGCGTGCCAAAAGCAGAAGGGCCATTTGGCCGGTTTTAGCGCGCCGCCGGCCAAAAGTAGTAACTTTTTTGCATAGCAAAGTAGGTAATTTTTGCATAGTAAAAATTTCTTTACCCCGGGCCTATAAATACACCTTGACTTTTTTTTGCCTTTTGCTACTATGCGCTAGTTCTTTTGCCGGCGGATTGTCTGCCGGTGATTAAAGTGTTTTATGGCTTTGTGGAATAGGGCCTTTAAGTAAGGAATTTGAGGAGAATTTTATGGCCAATCACGTACAAGCACTGAAGAGATATCGTCAAAATCAAAAGCACCAAGAGCGCAATCGGGCGCGTAAATCACAGCTCAAAACCGCTGTGCGCCGCGTTCACGATGCCATTGCCGCCGGCAATATGGAAGAAGCTGCCAAAATTTTGCCGGAAGCAGTTAAAGTTATTCGTAAAACAGCATCAGCCGGGGTTATCCACAATAACCAGGCTTCACGGCGGGTATCACGTTTGGTAAAAGCCTTCAATAAGGCCTCTACCACTACTACCGAAGCAGCTAACTGATTGCCAATAAGTCAGTAAACTTTTATTATAAAAGCGCGCCGCACTTTTTGCGCCGAGCGGTTTTGTGCCCAGGCGGTGCAGAGGGAGTCTTGCATGGTGCCGCTGCTTCATAAATTTCGTCAGAGATACAGCCCGCTCCATATAGGCTATTTATGGCTGATTGGCCTTAGCGGTTGGATTTTACTCATCTATGAACTTTGCACCCAGGAGTTTTCTCCGCTAAGCAGCGAGAAATATGGAGTTCTCAGCGCTGCGGTTCTAGTGGCTATTTTGTGCCGTGTGCTCACTTTCAATGTTTATGATCATGTAAAAATTGCCATAGATACCGCTTATTATATGTCGGTGGCTTTTATAATCGGCCCTATTGTGGCCGCCGCCATTGCCGCTTTCGCGCTTTTTTTTGATACAATCTTTCGTTTTGTGTGGCGCCGCTTTTATAGTGACGAAGAGCCCCTGAAACTCAGCTATCTTTCCGGGCAGACTGTCTTTAACGGCGGTGTGCCGGTTATTGCCGCCGTTTTGGTAAATGCTATTGTCGGCACTGATATAACCGGCCTTGATGATTGGCATATTGCTTTTAAATTTAGCCTGTTTACCACGCTTTTTTTGCTCATCCATTATGCTATTGCTTCTATTGCCAGTTTGGTCCAGGGGCGCACTTTAAAGGGCGTTTTTACCCATTTTTATATAGGTGTTGTCGGCTATGAGCTGGCGATGATTCCCCTGGGTGCCGGCTTACTTTTGGGCTATGTGCACCAGGGAGTGTGGTTCTTTATTACTCTCACCGTGGCTTATCTCATTTGTAATTATCTCTGCCGCCGCCTGGCCGATCAAAATATTTTGAGCCGCCAGCGCGCCTCTCAGCTGGCCACTCTTAACGATGTAGGCCAGTATATATCCGCTAAATTGCAAATGGATGAGCTCATTGCTATTGTAGCGGAATATAGCCAGAACTTAGTGCGCAGGACGCCTTCAAAATTCATTTTCGGCCTCTTAAATGAGCATGATCACACTTTGGTTGACTATACCCTCTTTAGTGAGAGTAATGGACAAATCAGCTCGCAATACCAGGTCGAACTTGGCGGCGATTTCCCCGCTGTGGTGATAAATAATAAGCAGCCTTTGCTGCTTAAAGACTTGCCTAATGAAGCCAAAAATTACAATATTTCCGTTGAAAAAGCCGATTTTCGCTTCCACTCTTGGCTGGGTGTGCCGCTTTTAGCCCACGAGGAAGTGCTGGGAATTATTATTTTGCAAACCGAGCAACGCGGAGCCTATGATGCCGGCACCATGACCGCCTTTTCCACCATTGCTCGTCAGACGGCCATTGCCGTGCAAAATGCCAAACTCTATCAACTGGCTACCAAAGACGGCCTCTCCAAGCTCTATGTGCGCCGCTATTTTGATCAGCGTATCAGCGACGAATGGTACCGCTCGCGCCATAACGATACTCCGCTTTCTCTGCTTATGATGGATTTGGATAATTTTAAATCTTTTAATGATAATTATGGCCACCAAGCCGGTGATATAGTGATAAAAAAGAGTGCCGAGCTGGTTATAAGGGGACTTAGATCCGATGATGTGGTGGCTCGCTACGGCGGGGAGGAGTTTGCCTTTATTTTGCCGCATACGCCGCTAAAAGCGGCTATGGGTGTGGCCGATCGCATTGTAAAGCGCATTGCTGCCGAGCGCATTGAGTATGATGGCAATGTTTTTTCCATAACAGCCTCCATCGGGGTGGCTTCCACGCCGGAAAACGCCCCAAAAGACTGTGCGGAATTGATCTCTATGGCCGATCAGGCGTTATATGCGGCCAAGGAGGCCGGTAAAAACTGTAGCAGAGTTTTTGTAAAAGGTGTAGAATCTCCGCCTGAGCAGTCGGCTGAGGTTTCTCATGCATCAGTCGCTGGGGAGAATTAATATGAAAAAAAGCTGCCTTTGTTGCCTGGCGTTAATTATCGGGCTTTTGGTTGCCTCCTGTAATAATAAAGAGCCTAAAAGTTATTGTACTTACAACGGTTTTGAGCCGGAGACAAAGCTGGCTTTTTGGGACCATCCTTGGTACGACTTTATTCTTATGTCCGGAATTCCCAGTAATAGTAATAATGAAGCGGTAACTTATCTCGATATGCAGTTTTATAAAGATTACGGTTCGCGGCCGAAACTGGGCAAAACTGGCAAATTTACTATTGATGTCGATCCCAATAATTGCGGCACTTGTTTGGTTATTTCCACCAATTGTGTTGCCGGTATTTGCAAAGAACTTTATTTTGCCGGTGAGGGCGATTTTGAAATTGACAAGTGGGGCAATAAGGGTGAAACATTCAGCGGCTCGCTGAAAAATGCCGTCTTTTTCCAAATTGAGCCGGACGAAAACGGCTATTATCGCTATATGGATGAAGGCAAAATATGGTGTGTTGACGATTACGTTTTTGAGACCACCGTGCAATCGGTATATGATATAAATTAAAGTATTCTTGCTTTATCTTCCTGTTTTTCCTTCGTTTTTTATGAAGTGGCCAGCTTCTTGGCCAAATTAACGAGTGCTGCGGGGAGCCCCTTGCTTTTGGAGACCATCTTTACGTCGTTTTTTCTAAGCTGGGTGAGTAATTTCATAGCTAGAGGCAGAGGAGTGCGCGGATTATTGACGAGGGCTACTTTTACCGAATAGCCGCGCATCATGGAAGCCGATTTGCAAATAATGCGGATGACATCTTCATTTACCGAACGGCTGGCGGCGGCAGCGGCAATTTCCTGTTCGGTAATGCCCGGTGATTTGATAACCGAAGTAGCCACCATCTTATTGGCATCTTTGATTAAAATGGCCCGTGCCTCTTTATTGCCTTTAGTGGCGAGAGCCACTTTCTGGGCGGTATTTAAAGTGCCGATGAGCTTCATCATAGGCATGCGCTTTTGTTCTTCTTCAGCCGGTGCCTCCTCTTTTTTGGCAAAAGTGACCGCTTCTGCCGGTTGAGCGGCCGGTGCCGGAGCTGCTTGCGCTTGAGGTGCCTGTGGTGCAACCTGGGTCGCCGCCGCCGTCTGAACCTCCGGTTTTTCCAAAAGGGCCATGGCTTCCGGCGGCAGCTCAACTTTATTGGCCATTTCCACGCGCTCACTGGGGGAGAGGCGCTCTAAAGCCTCGGCATATTCCGGTGAATCCTCCAAAGCGGCACCGCTGCGCACCAAAAAATCAAAGAGGCGGTCAATGGAGGATTTTAACGCTTTGGGATTTTTGGCCAGAGCTTTGGCAATAGCTGGATTTTTTAAAATGCGCGCCTGATTTAAGGCAATGATTTCACAGCTATTTTCATCACCTACACTGGCAATGGTCACAAGAATGTCATCGCCGGATTTGGGATTTAAGAGCAGGGCTTCGGCTATTTCTTTGCTCACCTTGGCGAGTGGGGCAATGGCACTCAAAACAACGGCCGGTGTTTTTTCGTGTTTTATGGCGCTAACCATAATATTGGCCGGCATTTTGGCCAAAGTCTCTCTGGCCGCCTGAGCTACTATGGCTTCGCTATCGCTTTGTAAAAGCAGCATGGTCAGTACCAGGTTTTCCGGCGAAGTGGGCAAAAGACCTTTGGCGGCCATCAAGCGCGGCTGCACCGGCGTTGACGGAGAAAAGAGACGCTGTATTTGTTCAGGCAGTAATTTGATAAGATCTTCTCTTGTTTCCATATTAAACTCCCGTTTTAGTGCGCAAAATGCAGACCTAAATATATTTGAGCCGTGTGGCCCAGAAGATATTTGGCAAAATAAGGATGCCTATATTCCGCCAGAATAAATAACTGCAGCTTTTTTGTTACCCAAAAAGTAAAATCAATTTGCGGAGTTATGAGCAGTGAAGCCGTGTGAGTTCTTTTTTCGGTAAAATACCCCTCACTGGTTACCTCCTGTACTTCTTCCAGCCTTATAGCCTGGCCGCCGATAAAGAGGCCGCCGGCCAGTTCAAAAAATTTAAAACGCTGTGCAAAATGCACCAAAAGCCCGCCGCCACCTTGCTGAAAACGGTGCTCGTTTGTGCCGACTGTGCGTTTAATCACCGAACCCATCCCACCGAGGCGGAGGTGTTTATTCACATAAAAATAAAGGCGCCCGCCCAGCCCCAGGCCTAAAAAAGAATTTAGAGGGCTACTTGTCATGCTAACAGGCTCCAGGGCAAAAAACATTCCGCCGGCAAAAAGAGGCTTTTCCGTAGCGTCGGCATTTTGGGGAGTGCAAAGCAAGAGTGCCAAGAGAAAAATCACTATAATAAATACTGTTTTTTTTACTTTCATCGGGTAACCTGCTTAAATAAGCGTCGGTAGCACGTTCCGGCTACGAATTATAGAATGGTGATCTTAAATTGGCTAGCTATGAAATGGCTTGAAAAACAAAAATTGAGGTTAAAATGCTAAAAAATAGCTGGCATATATTATTGATTTTTTCGTTCCTGGCGTGTTTTAGCGGCTGCAAAAAGGATAAAGAGCTCTTTGACCTAGTGGATAATTTTGTGAAATTACAGGAAAATAAGTCCAAAGATCCGCCGCCGCACAAGGTAACTCCCAAAGAACACGCTAAAACCAGCAAAGAGCGCATAAAAAGCGCCGACAAGGCTACAGGCCTGATTATGATCACCGCCGATACTTTAAGGGCTGATTATCTTTCTTGCTATGGCAATGAGGAGATACTTACACCCTATCTCGACCGTCTGGCCGGAAGCGGGGTGCTTTTTCGCCAAGCTATAACTGCGGCTACCACTACCACGCCGTCGCATGCCTCCATGTTTACCAGCCTCTATTTGCAAGATCATAATGCTTATTCTAATTATGAAGCCATAGCCGATGATGTTATTACACTTTTTGAACAAGTGCACGGCCGGGGATTTCGCACTTTTGCCATTGTGAATATGCCTCATTTGAACCCGGAAGTTTCCAATATTGTGCAGGGAGTGGAAACTTTTTATTCCGGAAATCGCCCGCGCCGCGCTCATGATACCATGAAAATTTTTCTAAATTGGCTGGATGGTCTTAGTGCCGATGAACCTTTTTTGGCCTGGCTCCACCTGGTTGATGTCCATACGCCGTATCGCCCCCCGGCTCCGTATAACCGTTTTTACTATGCCGGCGATGAAAACGATCCGCAAAATCACTCTTTGCAAAATATCTGGCCGCTTTTGCCTACTCACATGTCGGACCATCCTTTCTTTAAAAGATGGCTGGAGGGCATAACCGATCTTTCCTATGTTTTGGCTCAATATAAGGGAGCAGTGAGCTATCTCGATGATGAGATGGGTGAGCTTTTTAAAGAGCTGGAAGCTAGGGGACGCCTTGATGATACAGCTATTATTTTTGCCTCCGACCACGGTGAGTCTCTAGGCGAGCATGATATGTATTTTATTCACTTTGGCCTTTATGAGCCCACTTTGAGAGTGCCGCTTATTATGTACTTGCCGGGAGCGGAGAGAAGCGGGGTGGTAGTGGACCAAGTTGTGGAAACTATTGATATCATGCCGACAATTTTGGAATATTTCGCTATTCCTAATCCTCCTAATATTCGTGGTAAAAGTCTGCTGCCGGTTATTCGCGGTGAGCTCACTGACGGAGCTGGAGTGGCTTATAGCGAACATGCCGGTGCTTCTCTCGCTATGGTGCGCGACAGCCGCTATAAATATATACGCCATTTAAAAATGAGTTCGGTTGTGCCAGCTTATAATTTAACTCGCGGCCGCGAAGAACTCTATGATTTGGAAAAAGACCCTTTGGAACGCCATGATATTATTACCGAATATCCTGAAATTGCCGAAAAGTACCGCCGTATTATGCGGGAAAAAAGGCGTCATAAACTAAATATTCACGCCGGTGAGCCGACCATCAATAAAGAGACCGAAGCCATGCTGAAAAGCCTGGGGTATATTCGCTGAGGGAGCAAGGAAAGTTGTTAGCTTAGCTTAGCTTTTCCTTCTTGAGTCAACTAAAAAGTCTCTCTTATTGCTATGGCACCTCAATTTTATTAAAATATGCCTATGTTGCGCCGCGCCGCGTGCGCCGTTTGGAGAACTATATGGGCAGATGGCTTAATCCAGGAAATTTGAAATTCAGACAAGTTGTTGAAAATGCAGCATTTTATATTGATAAAACTTCTATGCTGGCAGTGCTTAACAATTGGCTTTTTTCGCCAGAACGTTATGTTTGCGTTTCCAGAGCGCGGCGCTTTGGTAAATCCATTGCCGCCAACATGGTGGCCGCTTATTATGACAAAACCTGTGACTCGCGGGCCTTATTTGCCCCCTTTGAAATTGCCAAAGATCCCTCTTTTGAGAAGGGACTTAATAAGTTTAATGTGCTCTATTTTGATGCCCAGTCCTTTTTTTTGGGTGATGAGCGCGATAAAAATTATGTAGCCACTATTACCGAAAGTATTCAGGAAGAACTTTTGGAAAACTGGCCTTACTGCCTTAATACCAAGAATAAGACCTTATATGAATCTCTTGATGCCATTTATAAAAAAGACGGCGAGCAATTTGTCATTATTGTCGATGAGTGGGACGCACTCTTTCGCCATAAAGCTCCGGCCGGCTATCAGGAGAGTTACGTCTCTTTTTTGCGCCAGCTTTTTAAAAGCGGCAACACCGATTCTTTTTGTGCCTTGGCCTACTTAACAGGTATTTTTCCCATCATTAAATACAATACCGAATCAGCCATGAATCTTTTTAAAGAATATACCATGGTTGATGCCAAAACGTTGTCACGCTTTGTGGGATTTACCGAGAGCGAAGTAAAAGGGCTATGTGCCAGGTATAATGTCTCTTTTGCCGAGTGTCAGCGCTGGTATGACGGTTATAAGCTTAGAAATTTTGGCCATATTTATAATCCAAATTCTATTTACAATTGCGTAACCAGCGGCGAGTTTGGCAGTTACTGGACAAAAACCGGTACTTATGAGCAGATTTCCGACCATATTTCCATGAATTTTGATGGACTTAAAGATAATGTCAAAGACCTTTTGGAAGGCCGGCATGTTCCGGTTGATACATCCAGCTTTCGCAATAGACTGGATGAAATAAATAACCGTGATGATGCGCTGACGCTTTTAATTCATTTGGGTTATTTGGCTTATGATGTAGAAAACGAAGAGTGTTATATTCCTAACCATGAGATATATTTGGAATTTATTCAGGCTACCCGCGCTTGTGGTTGGACGGGCTTTTATGATTCTTATCAGCGCTCCAAAAAGCTGATGAAAGCGCTCCTTGCCAAAGATGCACCAACTGTAGCTGATGAAGTGCAAAAGGTGCATGATGACCTCTCCTTGGTGCTCACTTATAACCGCGAGTCCGATTTGGCTCTTGTTGTTATGTATGCCTGCTCAGCCGGACGCAAAGATTATATCTTTGTGCGCGAGCTGCCTTCTGGCAGCGGTTTTGCCGATATTGTGCTGATTCCAGTTAAAGCTGGAAATCCGGCTATTATTTTTGAGCTCAAATGGGATAAATCGGCGGAGGGTGCTATTGCGCAAATTAAGTCACATCGTTACCCCAATGTTTTTGCGGATTATAAAGGTAAAGTGCTGCTTTGCGGAGTAAATTACAATACCAGTGCCAAGGCCGATGAGCCTAAAAAGCATGAGTGTGTGATTGAAGAGTGGGAAGTATAAGCCTTGTTTTGCCAGCAAAGCCGGCAGGTGTTATAGCCGCAGAAATCTTTTTAAAAAGAGGTAAAAAAGCATGGCGCCGAAAAAGGTAACTAAAAGTGCGCCCCAGGAAGCGGCAATGGGCGAGATAGAACCGGAAGACATCATCGATCTTGATAAATAAGTGATGCCGTAAGCCCAGGCAGCAACAATGGTGCCGCTGCCAAGCGCTCCGGAAATAGAGCGGTTTTTATCCGGCACCAGAGCCAGTGGAATGGAAATGAGTACCAGTACCAAAAGGCTTAAAGGGTACACAAAACGCTGATGATATTCGTAAAGATGATAGCGAGTGAGGCGGCCGGTGCGCTCTCTTCTGGCTATGCTCTCTTCTAATTCGCCAAGAGTCAGTTGCGACGGCCGACCGGAGCTATCCAGAAGATCGGGCAGATGTACAGATAAATCTATAGCTTCTTCCGCAAAATTATAAGCGGTTATGCTGCCGTCTGTAGCCAGCAAAAAATGGCGGCCGTCTTTTAAAAGCCATGTTTTTTGCCCGGCGGATTTTGGCAGATATTGCAAAGCGGCTGCGCTAAACCACTCTCTGATTTCGCCGGCGCTATCCTGTTTGAATACCAGGACATCTATGAGCTTTTTTTCCTCTATATTGACACCTGGCAGGTGGAGAATGTAGGGGCCGTTTTTAAACCACTGTTCCAAACTGGGACCGGCTTGTTGGCGCACGGCACTGTCAAGGCCGCGCATAGCTACCAGACGGTTGGTGGCCCAGGGGATGGATACCTGGCCGGCCCAGAGGGTAAAAAGAGCCATGAAAAGGGCAGTGCCGATAATGGGGCGGCCGATCTGCCAAGTGCTGTAGCCGCCTACATAAAGTGCTGTTAGCTCGCCCCTTTTGGCTATTAGGGCTCCAAAGACGAGAGCGCCCAGGAAGGCGGCAATTGGTAAAAGCTGATATCCATAAGTAAAAGCGCGCAGAAAGATAACTTCCATTAGGTAGGCGAAGGAGTCATCGGTTTGGCTTAACATCTGCGCATCTTCAACCATCATGGCAATGGAAATAACAATGATGAGGGCTAAGAGCAATACAGCCGTGGCGGCCAAATAGCCACTTACAATGTAGCGCCTGAATACGCCGAAAAGCATTTTTAGCCCTTTCTCAGATTCTTTACCAAGGCGTAACTGGTGGTAAAAACAATAAAAATCATATTTGGTAACCACATGGCCAGCCAAGCTGGCATATCGCCGCGAATGGCCGCCAGCTCGCCGGTGCGCATAATATAGTAGTAAATGCCGACGACGGCCACGCCGATAATGAGCCCCTTGGCCAAGCTGTTTCTTTGACGGCTACTGGCTAAAAGAGCGCCCAAAAGTGAAAAGATGATGCCAGCTAGAGGCAAGGCCAGTTTTTTATGAAAAGCGGTGAGATAGCGCTGACGCGTGCGGTTTGATAGGTTGGTATCGGCCGCCGCTTTGGTGAGTTCTCCGAGCGTCATGCCCTGACGCTCTACAAAAAGCCCTTCGCCTTTGCCGGAAAGTTTGCCCAAATCCAAGCGGTAATCATTGGTTCTGTAGGCCACTTTGGTGAGCTTTTCATCTTGCCCCAAATATACTGCTCCCTGGCTTAAATGAAAGAGTATGGCTGAGCTGTCCGAGAGGGGGAGAAGCTGGCCTTTTTGGGCGGTGACGGCCAAAATACCTTCGCTGTTACGAGTATCGACAAAGAGTAATTTTTCTAAAGTGGAATTGGTAGAACGCCCGCCGGTATAGAGCATAATGCCCGGCAGCCAATTATAAAAAGTGTCCGGTCTTATTTCGCGGCTTAAACTCTCTTTAACCGAATCGGAAAGCAGTTTTTGCAGCGAGCGAATGCCCCATGGTTCGCCGTAAACCGAAAAGAAGAGCGAAGCTGTGCTCACCAGGAGACCAAAAAAAAGCGGAGTAAACAAAAGGCGGCTAAACGGATAGCCGGCGGCAGCGAAAGCTGTAATTTCTCCATCGGCAGCCAGGCGCCCATAAGCTAAAATGGCGGCGAGAAGTACCGCAAGCGGTAAAATCATACTCATAGCCGGGGCAAAGGAGTAACAAATGGCTTTTAAAATAGCCATAGCACTAAGGCCCATGGCCGAAAATTGCTCTGCCAGCTTGAGCATTTGGCCAAATACCATGAGTACGGTGAGAAAGAGTATGGTGCGAAAAAAGGGCAAAAGCATTTCTTTTAAGAGATAACGATCGAGAGTTTTCACTAAAATACAGCCCTGAAAAAGCCAGCCACGGCTTTTTATCTATTTATTACCTAAGAGGGAGAGTGACTTTAAACATTAGTTTTTTACATATAGAACATAAAAGTTATGCTGGGAAAGAGGCCAAAAGCCTGTTTGTCGTTATAAACAATAACCCACTCGCCATCTATGGCTACTTGAATGGACATATTGCGTTTATAGACAAATTCCACGCCGGGAGTAAGGCTTAAAGAGCCAAGGTTGCGGTGTTTTAAATAAACATCGGCAGCAGCGGCTACGCTAGCTTTTTTATCATCAGTAAAGTAAAAGATACGGTTATAAGTACCGCCGAGTTGGATAAATGGCCTGATGCGGTCGGTCAAAATGACGTAGCGAATACCGAGGCCGGCGCGTAGCATCATGAGGACACCCAGTTGCTCGCGCACGAGCGGATCGCGATGAGCGGTAAAGCCAACATGCAATTTTACACCAAACCACCAGTGGTCATGGCCCATCTTAAAGAGCGACTCGCCGCCTATGGCTCCACTGGGGAAAAATTGTAAACTGGGCACATCTTTGCTGGCGAAAATGGAGTGTGAGGCCACACCAAGGCCAAACATGGTATTTTTGTATTGGGCCTTAGCCTCGCCGGTAAAGATGAAAAACATAGCGATAATAGTGATAACAGCGGTTAAAAAAGAGCGTTTCATAGTCTTCTCCTTTGTGCGGGCCATCTTGGAGCGCCGGGTACAAGGCCGACTTTCCAGCAGCGTGAAAATGATATTACATGGTTTTATACTTTGGGTAAAGTTCAAAGGCTTTAATCTTTAACAAATATCTGCTAAGTAGGTTTTGGCTCTTAGCCGGTGAGGAGTTGATATGTCTTTTAATTTTCAGAAAACAGCCATAAAAGAGGTGATTTTGGTCACCCCGCAGCTTTTTGGCGATGACCGCGGCTTTTTTATGGAGACATTTAAGGAATCGGCCTTTAAAGAGGCGGGAATAAGCGGCCCCTTTGTACAGGATAACCATTCGCGCTCAGCCAAAAACGTTCTTAGAGGGCTGCATTATCAAAAAGAGCCATTTGCGCAGGCCAAATTGGTGCGGGTGGCTGAGGGGGCCATTTTTGATGTGGCGGTGGATATTCGCCCGGCTTCACCCACTTTTTTGCAGTGGGTGGGGGTGGAACTGAGTGCGGAAAATCGCCGCCAACTCTATATCCCGGCCGGTTTTGCTCACGGCTTTTTAACACTTTCGGAAAGTGCCGATTTAATCTACAAGGTAACAAATGAATATCACCCGGAGGCCGATGCGGGGATAATTTGGAATGATGCTGACATTGGCATTAAGTGGCCGCTTGCCGGCCGGCCAATACTTTCGGCCAAAGATGAAAAGCAGCCTGCAGCTAAAAATGCGCTCGGATTTTAACTTACTTCCAGCTTTTTGACATGTCCATTAAAAAAATGTTAAAAATTGTTGCAAATGGTTTTTACTTGGTATATAAGGCCGACAGAATTTGCGGGTACGGTTCACCCGCAATAAAATTTAACAACCTTATATAGGAGATAAAAAAATGAAAAAGAACCTTTTTTTAGTCATGGGACTCATGGCTGCCCTGAATTTAGCCGCTTGTAAACACGAAGACGAAAAACCAGAAGACAATAACAAACCTGAGGCTATTAAAGCCTGCTCAGAAATTAGCGCAGATGACGTTAAAAACTCATGCGTGAAATGCTCTGTTGAAACGAAAAACTTCCTGGTTTGCGGTACCTGTACTGCTGCCGATGCTGCGACCGATAGCGCTAATTATGTGAAGCGTCAATGTGTGGCCTCTGTTGAAGGCGCCAAAGAGTTTGCTCAAACTCTCACCTGTGAGCTCGTGGTGAGTAACAAGTATTTTTATGTTGAATACAAGAGCACAAGCTGTACAACTACCGAAGTTTGTAACAAACAAAAAGGTATTTGCGAAGAAGATGCCAGCCTTTTGGGCCCCTGCGCCAGCCCCACTTATTCCTGTGACGGCTCTTCTATGATTATTGATTATCCTGATGCCTGCACCGATTTTGCGGATGACGCTGTTGATTGTTCCAACCTCGGCGGATGTGTCGGTACTACCGATGCCGAATGTCTCTTCTTAAAGAAAGATAACGTTTGTCAACACAAGTCTGTAAGAGCCGGTACCGCCAAATGCACCAAAACCGTTACCGGTACACAAGTGGCTTCCAACAAATACTATGATCCTGATTGCCCGGCCGATGATATTATTTGCAAGGCTAATGAAGACTGCGTTACCGATGCTGAGAATCTCGATGCTATTTGCAAGGTAGCTGATGCTAGCAGTGATAGTGATGCCAATAGCGACGACTCCAATTCCGATGCCGATACCGATGTTGATGACCGCACTTGATAGTCAAAACTAAGCGCAGGTTATAGCCAGCTAGAAGGGCCCCGAAAGGGGCCCTTTTTTTTTTGCCTTTTTCCAATTGTGTTGACATTTGTTCCAAAATTGTTTCGGGCATTGTAGCGGCGTAAAATTGCAGAAATTGTAGAGGCGTAAAATATTACGCCTCTACAATGCCCGCACAGTCACTACAGTACCATCATTTTGCGGCCTGGCTGCGACATGGCCCGGGGCAAAAGCCTCAGCCAGATTGAGGAGAACTTGACATTCTTGAGAGAGGGGAGGAGCCAAAAATTCGCCGCCTCCAAGAGCTAACATGGGAATAATCAGCTGATAAGTGAGTTTTTCCGAAACGGGAAAAACACTTTGCATATATTCTATAAGTTCGGCAGTGGCATCCTCGGCTACTTTTTCGGCCCGCACACCGCGCTGGCCCACTCCTGAAACCAGCATATTAAGGTTTTCATAATAGAGAGCCAGATTGATGACATTGCCTGTTGTTGGCGAATTATCAAACACAATATGGCACTCTTTGGCCGGCCAGCCCAGGCGACTATGGGCCACGGCTAATTCACGCTCGGCGATATGGCCCGGCAAATTGGCATTAATAACTGTTAGTTTGCGCTTTATAAGAGCGCCGCGCTCCAGAAGTTTTAGCGGCTTATGCTGTACTGCCGGGTGAATATCCAGCTGAATTTTACCGCCACCGACGGGATAAAAACCACGTTGCCCGGTATGAAAATCATAATGGCCGCCCATTTGGCTCAAAAGTGGAAAATAACATTCGGCTAAATAGTCCACTGTGGGCATACCGGCCAAATGGGTTACTCCTTGCAGTTTTAATAATGAAGGGCTTTTTTGCCGGGCCAGAGCTGGAAAAACAGTGGTGAGAGTCTGGCCTATATTATTGGAATTCTGGCTGGTGAACATAACAAGGCCGCTTTTTATTTCTCCGGGGGTAAAGGTGAGACTGTCCTGCCCGATGGCCCCACCTATTATGGCGGCATTGCTTATATCGGCCGCAGCCTTTATTAAGGCGGCATCAGCGGAGGAAAAGCCGCTTTGACCGCCGACTTTATAATCACTAAAGTTAAATGCCCGGCCGGTGACAAGTGACAAGGCTAGGGCAGAGCTTAAGCACCAGGAGTCAGCCTGAAACAAAGCGCTGTTTATAGTAATTTCGGCCATTATTTGCTGTTCTCCTCATATTGTTCGGTTATTGCCTTAACCAAACAATGGCGGCTTTTATCATGCAAGGCGCGCTATGGCTACTTAAATATGCAGAAAAATATTGGTGCCATGAAAAACAAATAATTTTTTCCCTTGACAAGCCCTGGCCACTATTGTAGAAGCTTTTTCGCTCGGTGCTGCCTTAGCTCAGCTGGTAGAGCGCCTGACTGTGGCTCAGGAGGTCGTAGGTTCGAAGCCTGCAGGCAGTACCACTTCTTTTTTTCCCCTACAATTATTTTCTTCTTTAAAAGAGGCTGCTTAGACGTGAGTGGCTTTTTCGGTTTAGAGCTCAAAGAAGATGTATTTTAGAGCTTCCAGCATATCGGGAGTGGATTGGTCAAGGCTTTTAATGGTGATACTGCTGTGGACAACGGTGCCTCCATTTTCATGGGGCTTAAAACTCACGAGGAGAGCCGCATTGCTCAGATTGTTGCCGTTAGTTAAGGGCGCATCGCCTTTTATCCAGACGGTGGTTTTTGCAGGTTGGGAACTCTCCATGACTGCCCAGTTGCTATTATTATAATTCATCTTGATGGCTTTTGTGGTTTCCCCGGCGGCTGCTCCAAGAGCTGCGGCTAAGGGTGCTTTAATAGCTTGGGCGTCGTAGCCATGGCCTGTGCCGCCTTGATTAGCACTGTTTCCATTTTTGTCTCCGGAGGGAACATCTTCACTGCCCACCCAATCGATATAGCCCCGCAGGCTGATACGCAAGATTTCATAAGCATAGTCAGAGGCGTAAATAGAGCCGCCGCCTTGCAAGTAGAGGTTAATATTAGCGGCAACAGAGCTGTTGGCTCCATCGAGGCGCTGAAAAGCCGAGCTGTTAAAGATGATTATATCAAAGTCTTGCATCCAAGCGAGATTGCCCAAAAATGTATCGGTAATATAATGCTGATCCTGATTTCGGCCGTCTATCACGGTAACGTTGCCGCTTGGATTAAGTATTGGCGGCAGGTTGCGGTCGTCGCCATGGTTATATTTTTGGTAAATATCGAATTTCAAAGCCGGTAATACATTTTCTTCAAATTTATCATGGTAGCCGGTGACGACGGCAATTTTAATTTTGCTGGTATCTACACATTTTGGAGTGTCAAGTGGGGTTTCCACATTGGCGTTTACTTTGGCGGTAAAAGAGGTACTGTAGCGGTTATGCTTGGCATGGACGGTAATACTTTCGCCGACGGGAATACCTCTTAAGATGAATTTGCCCTGGGCGCCGGTTTCTGCCGATTGATAAAAATTGCCCATTTCTACGAAAACCTGAGAGCCGGCCAGCATATAATTATCACTCTCTCCGTCGTAATATGAACAAATTTGTCCTGTAATATCGCCATGTTGTACTGGCTCGCAGGCCTCTTCGCCAATAATAATTTCCTGGCCCTCGGCGACGGTGACATTATAATCTTTTTCGTAATCTTTGTTTTTCACATGAATAACTCGCTCGCCTCTGGGAGCCTCAAAAGAAAATTTGCCTTCGCCATCGGTGGTGGTAGTAAGTTTGCCGGCTTTGGTGCTCACCGACACCTCTCCACCGTTGACCCAAAGGCCGGTGCGCTCATCACATAGGCGCCCTTTGACGGTGCCGGTAGGTTCTACACACTCCGGCCATTCCACGCTTTTTTTGACATTTTCGTCAACCTTGATTTCGCGGGTGTCGTTAAAACCGTCGGTGGTATAAGTTACGGTGTAATCCGAGGCGGCAATGTGTTCCACCACATAGTAGCCGGATTCAGCAGCTTTTACGGTTACCGGGGCAAAGCAGTTACCTCTGATGGTTTTTGGGGTAAATGTTACTGTGGCATTGGGTACAAAATTTTCACTGGCGGCATTGCAAACATGGCCTCTTACCGAGCCGCTTCCCGGGCAGATGACATATTCTTCTTCTTCGCAGGCAGCAGTGCAGAGAGCCAGAGAGGCTACAAACAAAAAGCGATGGGAAAAACGCATGGCATATCCTCTTGGTAAACAGGGCAGGGCCCTAAAAGTCTGGCTGACATTATAGGAGAAAAGGCCGTAAAAAGCGATTAATATTTATTTGTCA
This sequence comes from Deltaproteobacteria bacterium, assembly GCA_016283195.1. Taxonomy (GTDB): domain Bacteria; phylum JAEEML01; class JAEEML01; order JAEEML01; family JAEEML01; genus JAEEML01. Next base: position 36,108 of record JAEEML010000069.1, read on the forward strand.
CGTTAGGCGCTTTTTCTGACACTTGCCAAGTGTCCGCGCTTTTAGTACTATGCGCCGGATTTTAGCCGACACAGCGTCGGCTCGATATAACGATAGAGGAATAAAAATGGAACGTACACTCTGCTTAGTTAAACCCAATGCCACAGCCAAAAACCACATTGGCGAGATTATCGCCCGTTTTGAAAAGAAGGGGCTTGCCGTGCGCGGGCTTAAAATGCTGCGCCTAACCAAAACCCAGGCCGAAGCCTTTTATGCCGTGCATCATGGTAAGCCATTTTTTGCCGATTTGGTTGATTTTATGACTTCCGGTACTATTGTGGCCATGCTGCTCGAGGGGGATAACGCCGTTAAACTGGCCCGTGAGACTATGGGCGCTACCGATCCGGCCAAAGCGGCGGAAGGTACTATCCGCAAAGATTTTGCCGACAGCATGACCGCCAATGCCGTCCACGGCAGCGACAGCCCGGAAAATGCCGCTATTGAAGGCGCTTTCTTCTTCTCTAAAGCCGAAGTAACGCTGCTGTGACCAATGCCTAATGGTATTTTGCTTTAGGCCATGTTACTTTAGCAACCGGTAACTTATAAATTTCTAAACCTCAATATTTTGTGCGGCACTGCCTAAGAGCTCAAAGCGTAGGCGATTGTATTGGCAATATTGGCCGCCAATTTCCGCTAGCCACTTCCTGAAAGTTATGCTAAAGCCAGCCCGACCTCTCCTCCTAAGTTATTGAATTTTTAGCTAAATCGCTCCTTCTTGCTGCAGAAAGTGGCCTAACTCAATGAATTTACAAATATTTTGCGCGGTGAGGCCAGTAAGACAAAAAAGGGGGCTTTCGCCTCGATTCCATAACAAATATGTTCCAAATTTCCCTTGCCATTTTCCATAAAGCCATGTTAAAGGCTGGCCATAATTTAAAAAAGCCACCAGGAGATTATTATGGCTAATGAAGAAGAATATTTGGCAGAAGAAGAAATTATCCACCTCACACCTGAAGAACGCGCTACTATTAAGGTAACCAATGATTATGTCTTTCGCTGCCTTTTTGGCGACAGCAAAAACGAGAGCCTTTTACTTTCGCTCATAAATGCCGTCCAGCGTGACAGTCATCAGCCGGAAGTGCGCTCGGTTAGCGTTACAACTCCTTTTAATTACAAGAAAACTTTTGATGATAAAGAATCGATAACCGATGTAAAAGCGGTGACTGCCGATGGAGAGATTTTTGACATAGAGATGCAGGTGCTCAAAGAAGGCGATTATATAAAGCGCACACTTTACTATGCCGAGCACAATATCAGCTCGCAGCTTAAAAAAGGCGATCATTATTCCATTATTCATCCGGTAATCGGCATAAATGTGCTGGCCTTTAATCTCTTTACCGAGGATACCCGCCCGCACCATTTTGGGCAGATAATGGAAATAGAAAGCAAAAAAGTTTTGACCCATGACTTGGGCCTCCATTTTCTGGAGCTCACAAAGTTAAAAGAATATGATAAAATAGACA
>JAEEML010000070.1 GCA_016283195.1 Deltaproteobacteria bacterium
AAGGGCCGGCACAATGGTATCGCGCAGGCGGTAGGGGGTGATGGGGTTAATGTAAATACGGGTACCGCCCTCAAAGCCGGCCGGCGTATTTACGCGTAATTTAATAAGAATATGGAATGGTATTTTATCCATGGAATCTTTTGGCGTATAATACCACTCCTCATTGCAGGATATTTTGCGGCCTAAAGCGGCGTGCATAGCGTGCACTAAATCGCTCATATCTTTGAGCTCTTCTGGCAAAAGCTCGTGTGGGCGCGTCTTGGCGCTCTTGGAATAAATGGCGAGAGAGGGATAGCGGTGACCGATATCCACAAAGGCAATAGCATGGTCATTTTCGGCCACCACTCTATTGGTATGGGCAGCAAAATTCACCAATAACTCATTATAAATATTGGGATTATCCCGCACTTTGCGCGAGGCCCATTCAAGGGCGGTGCCCCACTCATCAAGGCCCACCAATTGGCGGTGCAAGTGATCGAAAGAGGCCCCGGCCGGCGAGAGCCAGTTCTGGAAGGTGGTGACATAACGCACATAGCGATTGTGGCTATAAATATCCTTCATGGCGGCAATAGTAAAATTCATATAAGCAAAGTGCTCATCAGGCGTTAAGTCACCGGAAGCAAAAAGTTCGCTCGCCGGCCCTTCCCCGGGCACAAAGTGGCGATGGCAAATAATGAGCTCATGGGTGCCGGCAAAAAAAGGATCCACCTGGTGGAGCTTTTCCTGCTCGCTGATGGCCTCTATCTCCTCCGGGCGTTTACCCGCCATTTTTAGTTTATAATCAACTATTTTTAAGACATGCTGCCGCCCGGCCGGGTCATCAAGATAGCTTCTTTTCCACTGGGCGATATTTTCGTCTAAGTGATAATTATAGTTTTTGCTCCAATAGTTTAAACTCACTATTTCAAAGAGGTTGGAAACGCGCCTAAAAACCCAGCTATTCTGCCTGGCTTCATGATAGCTAAGGCGCGGTTTCATCACATATTGACCGTTTTCCAGCACCAGGCGGTTTTTTTCCGGCGGGGTAGAGTCCAGCTGGCTGACACAAAAATCGCAATAATCTTCCGGCTCATGGCGCTCACGGGCTTCGTTATTATAGCCGGGGCGCAAGGGGCGATTATCGCGGCCGGGCACCGACCAAACCTCAGTCTCGGTAATGGGGTTTACCTGCTTGATAGTGCCGTCTTTCATGTGGATAAGATATTCGTGATATGCACTCATGGCTCATCGTCCTTTTTAAGGAGCTGGCTACACTCCTCTTTGAGCAGCTGGCGGACAAGTTGCAAAACATCATTAAAACCGAGCAAAGTAGCAATTTGTTCCAGCGAAAAGCGCCCCTCTTCGTCACCTATAGCGGCTCGCGCTCTTTGCAAAATAAGCGCCCAATCATCCTCGCTTAAATTTTCCGGCGCGAGCAAATGTTTAACACTTTGCCACTTTTCTTCCAGCTCGCGAACTCTGGCTATTTCCAGCCTTAAAGTGCCGCGGGCCCTTAACATATCCATATAATAATAAGAAAGCGGCAAATCACCGCTGAATAAAAGTTGCCGCAAGAGCAATCGCCGACGCAGTATTTGCTCTAAGTGGTTAATATGACAATTATTTTGTTTAAGCCAGTTATTTATGCCAATGGGCGAATTAATGGCGCGTTCCCGCCAAAAGAGCTGCGCTTCGGCCTCCAGTTCCGCAGGCGAAACAGTAAGATTCAGGAGCCTAGCGGCGCTCTCGGCCAGCATATCCAGCTGAGCAGAAAGCTCCCTAGCCATAAAGCCCCTACTCAGCCGGCCATATTCCAATAAGAGCCGCGGTGTGACTCCGCTGCCGCTCCCCGGTTCCAGGGAGATATCTTCACCGATTAAGCGTTCTAAATAAATAGTATCGGAAAGCACAAAATCCGGGGAGGACGGCCGGGCGGGGTTTTTCTGCCAAGATGCGGCTTTTTTTAAACATTCTATGGCATCAAGGCGCTTTCTATCCACCCCGCCGGCCGCGCAAAACTGCCTGAATTCCGGAGTTATTTCCACACCGGCAGTTTTGCCGGCAGCGAGCAGGGACGCCACAGTGCGCTCCGGGTAATAATCATTTTGCGCTATATTAAGCAGGGCGGCGGCGCTTTCTTTAGTGATAATATTCTGCTCCAGCGCCGCCGCCAGAGTAGCCCGCACATTGACAAGCGGCCAAGAGAGTGGGCGAAAAGACTCTTCTTTGGGAGCATGGAGCACGGCCACTTCGTCATCGCGGGTGAGCTCGCCGCTCTTATACCAATCATAAATTTGCCCCACCCCGACCATACCAAACGGGTGAAGTTCCGCTGCTCTAAGAGCGCCCATACTGGCAGCGCCGAATATTTTAACACCTTGAGAAAGCGCAAGCAGCAGCTCTTTATGCCACACTGCCGGCACACGGTTAAAATAGCCGTCGATAATAACGACAAGGCGCGGCTTTTGCCAGAGAAGGCCGGCTATATCACCTTGAGATACCGGCCCTAAGTAGTGGGCTTTTAATATTTTTTCGGCCTCGCCTTGCTCTAAAGAGGGCCCTAAAAAAACAAATGTGTGGTTTATAAGATCGTTATCCTGCCGCACCGCTCTCTTCCCTCGCTTGTTTAAAAGAGGCTTCGCGTTCACCGCGCGTCACCCCGGGAATATGAAAGGCGGTTTCCAGCTTAGGAATCACCAGGCGCACCACTTCTAAAGGCCAAGCGGGCATAGTGAGCCTGAAACCGGCCACTTGATCTATTTTGGCTTTTTTGAGCTCGCAAAGAGCGTAGGCAATATCCTCCTCCACTGTCGGCTTTCCAAGCTGTTTTAAACTGCGCCCATCCAGGCACCCCTGCCCGCCGGGGACAAAATATTCATCTAAAGCTTTCCAGAAAAAAGCGGTGAAATTATTCTCATATTTACTGCGCGTAATATCATCGCGCACGCCGCTGATGAGCGTCAGCCGCCCCTGAATGGCCTCGGTAACCGCCCGGCACATGGCATGGTAGGGATTATGATGAGTGCCGGAGCCAAAAAAACAGCTGCGCTGACTCAGAGGCCGAAAACAGCTATCTTCTTCAAAAAGGAGAGCTGTCATCGTATAAAGATTAATATCGCGGCTGACATTGACAATAACCACCTTGAGCCCGGCGGCAACAATTTTGTCCAGTAAGGCCCTTAAGGGCGGATATGCCAAAGTATCTAAATCGAGTTGATATTTTGGCCACTCATTAAGGGGCACAGTATCCATGAAAATAGTCCAGGCATCGCGCTCAATGAGCTCGCAAAGAGCGTGATAAGTGGCTTCCGGCAGTTTTGAGCCGCTGGCGAGGCCGTTGGAAGAGCGCATAAAAGTTGCTGTTTCTCCCTCTAAAATCCGAAAATCAAGATTCACCGTCTCAAGAGGCGCCCAAATGCTTTTACCGCTAAAAAGCTCTTCCCCCCGGGCCCAGAGCATAACTTTATCAGGGCTCAAAAGAGCCTCTTTAAGGCGCGGTAATTCCAAGGGATTTATGGCCATTTCCCCGCGCGCCGAAAGCTCGTTATAACTGGCTCTAAGAGTGGTGAGCGGCGCGCGTTCGGCCACATAAGCCTCAAGCGATTCCATAGCCGCCCCGATGCGCGCTTCCGCACTTAATACGCCCTTGCCCTGGCTCACCGTGAGCGAATAAGAATTTGGGCGCACCGCCATCCAAACCGGAATACCCACCCAATCAAGACCGGTAAGGTCAGCCACTCTGGTAATGCCGGCCAGCGGCAAAACCGGCTGGATACGCTGCCACATCTCCTCGGCTTCAAGCGCTCTCTCCGGGAAGCTAACCTCACGTTTTTCTTGGTGAAAATCCGGGCCACTGAATATCGTCATGGCTTTTCTTATTTAGTGCAATCAAAAGCAACCTTGGCTTTTTGCCCGGAGGTCACTGTGATATTTTTAGTTATTTTGCGCCCGTTTTCACATTCGGCTTTTACCTGATAATCACCGGCCGGCAGATTTTGATAGTTCGTTGGGGTATCATCTTTGCTCCCGGTACCAAGGGAAATCTTGGCCCAGGGATTGGCATTAACAAAGAGAGTTCCCTGGCCTTGCGGCAAAGTATATGTAGCGTCTTTACCGTTTTTAACAGTTACCTGAGCAGTGTGGCTGGTACCTGTATCCGGCCGATAAAAGCGCAATTTATAATTACCGGGACTAAGTTCCAGATTACGCACCGGCACATTGCCGCGCTCGCGGCCGTTAATACTTAGGCGCCATTGTTTATCGGCACTAATAGTCAAATAGCCTTTGGGACTTTCGGCATGAGCTTTATGAGCCGCTTCTCCGGCGGCCGGAATTTCCGCTTTGGCGCCCTCTTGGGGCTCAGCCATCGGTGGTGCCGGAATAGCTGCCGGAGGTATTGGTTTTTCCTCCGGCCGGGCTGTTTGATCTACGGTTTTAGCTACCGCTGTTTTCGGCTCCTCCGGCAGCGGCTGAGCAGGCTTTTTTAAAGTGCCAAAAGCCAAAAAGAGCACGCAAACGGTAATAAGTGCCATCACAACTGCGCTGATCCAGAGAATCATGCGCATTTTGGGATCAACAACCTCTTCTTCCTCAATAATAACTTCGCTGCCCTCTGGAGTAATAACCCGGGTAGCGGTGGCTCCGGCACGGCGCTGAGCACTTAAGCCGCTGGGCACCGTGTCATCGGCAGAACGCCTGGGAGAGGGAGTGTGGCCGGCCAGGCTAATTGTAGAAGCTTGTTTGGCCATTTCTTCCAGCTTTTCCGGGCTATAAGGGTCGTCTTTTAATTTATCGGCAAAGAGCTCCTGCATATAAGAGCCCAGAGCCTGCGGCGAGGTGCTGCTGCCTTGATCTAAAATAAACTGCTCAAGATCATTAGCAAAATCATAAGCTGTGGCATAGCGGTCATCGGCTTTGGCCGCCAGGCTATGCATAACAATTTCTTCCAGATCTTTGGGGTAACCGGGAATAATTTTGCTGGGCGGCGGCACCCTACAATTCATCACCGCATGGAGCGTCTCTATCTCATTTTCACGCTTAAAAAGGCGCTGGCCGGTAGTGATTTCATAAAGCACAATACCGGTAGCGAAAATATCACTGCGCCCGTCTATCGGCTTACCTTTGGCCTGTTCCGGGGACATATAACTATATTTGCCCTTAAGCACACCGGAACGCGTTTCGGTCATTTTGCCACGTGCTTTAGCCACGCCAAAATCCACAATTTTGGGGAAACCATTATAAGTTACCAAAATATTTTGCGGACTTATATCGCGGTGCACCAAACCCAGCGGCTTACCCATGGCATCACAGCTGGCATGAGCAAAACCGAGACCGTTGCAGGCTCCGTAAATCATCTGTGCGGCATTGACATAAGGGATAATATGCCCTTTGGCCACTTCGGCATTATAGATTTGCCGCACATCTTCGCCTTTAATAAGCTCCATGGCGATAAAATAGGAGCCTTCTATTTCCCCCAGCTCATAAATTTGCACAATATTTGGGTGATTGAGATTAGCGGCAATGCGGGCCTCATCCTGAAACATGGTAATAAATTCGGAATGTTCCGTAAGGTGAGGCAAAATGCGCTTAATGCAAACCAGCCGCTCAAAACCGGCCAAACCGGTTTGCCTGGCCAAAAAGACTTCGGCCATGCCTCCGGTGCCCAGTTTTTTTAAAAGTACATAATTACCAAACTGCATCTATTAGTATTCTTCCTAAGCGGCATCCTTAAACATATCTATCATCTTGCGCACTGTGTCGTCAAAGCTGTCACATTCATCGGTGCCCTGCTTCAAAAACGACTCAACTTCTTCAATTTTATCAATGGCATAATCAGTTTGCGGGTCGGTACCGTATTGGTAAGCACCGAGCAAAATCAAATCGCGCTGTTTTTCATAAGTGGCTAAAACTTCGCGCAGTTTACCGGCCGCCTTTTTGTGCTCTTTGGTGACAATGCCGCTCATAACACGGGAGAGTGAAGGCAAAACATCAATAGCCGGCCAGTGGTTACGGGCACCTAAAGCACGGTTTAAAATAATGTGACCATCCAAAATACCGCGCACTTCATCGGCGATAGGCTCTTCCATATCACCGCCCTGCACCAGAATGGTATAAAGAGCGGTAATAGAGCCGGTATCGCTGTTGCCGGTGCGCTCCATCAGGCGGGGAATCTGGGCAAAAACACTGGGCGGATAACCCTGTCTAGCCGGCGGCTCGCCGAGAGCCAAGCCGATTTCACGCTGGGCACGGGCAAAACGGGTGGAAGAATCCATCATAAAGAGCACTTTGTGGCCTCTATCGCGGAACCATTCGGCAATAGCCGTGCTGACAAAGGCGCTCTTTAAACGCACCAGCGAGGGGGTATTGGAGGTAGCCACAACAACCACCGACTTTTTCATACCCTCTTCGCCCAAAGATTCTTCTATAAAATCACGAACTTCGCGGCCACGCTCACCAAT
>JAEEML010000008.1 GCA_016283195.1 Deltaproteobacteria bacterium
CACTTCATCCAGGCAGGAAGCAAAATAAGCCATAGCTTTGTCATAAGTGGCCGGGAGGGTGAGGTCAACTCCGGCTTTTTCCAAAAGTTTTTGCGGATAATCGCTGTCGCCGCTCTTTAGGAGGGTGAGGTAGCGGTCGCGGCCTTCTGATCCTTCCTCTTCCACCATTTCATTTAATACTACGGCCGAGAGAAAACCGGTGGCATATTGATACACATAAAAATCATAATAAAAATGCGGTATATAGGCCCACTCGTGGCTGATGACCTTATCAATGGCCGTAAGGCCCTCACCGGCGCCGTAGTAGCGCGAGACCAGCTGATAATAGGTATCATCAAGCACCTCGGCAGTCAGCGGCTCACCGGCTTCGGCTTTTTCGTGGATACTGAGCTCAAATTCGGCAAACATGGCCTGGCGGAAGACGGTGGTGCGGAACGATTCCAAAACTTCACCCAAAAGGGCGAGGCGTTCGGCCGGGGCGCTGGCCTTCTTTAGAAGATGCTTTATCAGCATGAGCTCATTAAAAGTGGAGGCTATTTCTGCAATAAAAATAGAATATTGGCTCTCGTGATAGGGCCGCTCGCGGTTAGAATAAAAGCTGTGCATGGCATGGCCGAATTCGTGAGCTACGGTGGAGACGGCATCGTAATCGCCAATATAATTTAAGAGCACATAGGGGTGCACATCGTAAGCCGAGCCGCTCATATAAGCGCCGCTTATTTTGCCCTGGTTGGGGTAAACATCTACCCAGCCGTTTTTGGGATCCAGCCCTTTGGCCAGTTCGGCCCCATATTCTTCGCCCAATGGTTTTAAGGCTTCCAGTATAATTTTGCAGCCTTCGGCATAAGAATAATGGCCCTGCGGCGGGGTGGCGATGGGCAGGTACAAATCGTGATAATTTAGCGTATTAAGTTTTAAAAGGCGCTTTCTGATTTTTAAATAGCGCTTTAAAAGCGGCAAATGGCGCCCGATGGCTGCTATCAGCTCTTTATAAAGTTTGGGGCTGATGTTGTCGCTATCGAGAGCGGCGGCAATGGCGCTTTCATAATGGTGGGTTTTGGCAAAAAAGATGTTGGTTTGTAACTGGCTCACCAGCATGGCGGCCATGGTATTGGCATAGCGCCCGTAAGTGCCAAAGATAGTTTCAAAAGCCTTTTGACGCACCTCCTGGCTTTGATGCAGGCGCAGCTGGGCAAAGAGCGGCTTGCTAAAGGGCATTTCCCGGCCATCGACGGTGATATTGGGGAAGGGCATTTCGCTATCGCTAAAGGTGCTGTAAATTTTATATGGCCCTTGAGCCAGGCGGCTGGCTTCGGCCAAAATGGCCTCTTCGCCGGCGGTGCCCACATGCGGGCGGTGGCGGCCGATATTTTCTAAATAGTGGCGGTAGGGTGCCGTTTCCGGGGCGCTCAAAAGCTCGTTAAATTTGGGCTCCGGAAGAGCGAGCAGGGCCGGTTCGATGGCTGAAGTGGCGCCGGCCAAAATGGTAAAGAGCTCGGTGGCGGTGCTTTCAAGTGCCTGGTTTTCATTATCTTTTAAATCCTGATGGGCCAGGCGCTCAGCATAAGAATGCAGGCGTTGCAGCCGTTTTTCGGCGGCAAAGAGCGTCTCAAACATGGCGGCCACTTTGGCCGGAGAAGCGGTAAATTGCGGTAATAATTTGCCAATTTTGGCTACTTCTTCTTTAAAAATGGCAATATCTTTTTCCCAAGCCTCTTTACCAGCGTAAAGGTGCTCTACCTGCCAGTGGAAAGCGCTATCGCTCTCTTTTCTTGCCGGAATATCCATTTAGTGACTCCTCCTTGGCACCGCCCGGGCCGGGCCGGCGCTTTCGGGGGCGACTTTAGCAGGGCGGATAAGATAATGCCAGGCTTATTCTTTGCTGTGAACAATTATACCGGAAAGCGGCAGGGTGTATTTGAATTGGTCAGATTGATTGAAGGGCTGGGGCTAGCTGCCCCCGCGCCTGGCTTACGGAGCGTTCTTAATGCAGCGCACGGAGAAGGCGTAACTCTTTGGGGAGTTGTCCACGTAGGCATCGCCACCGCCTGTTGCGCCTGTCAGGCTTAGATTGTCGGCGCTATTGGTATCGCGCTCATACTCCGTGGCCGCCCAAAAGTAGGCATCAGATCCGAAATTTAGGTGAAGGCCATCGACGTAGTAGCCGGCGGGCAGGGCGCCAAAGCCGGTATTATTGGTAATCAGCTCACCGTAATCGGCCCACACCGGGTTTTTGGCAGCTAAAGCTAAAAAAGCCGGATCAGGGGCTACAGGATCGGTAATATCTTCATAACCTGCATAAGCTAGTAAATTGATAAAATCTGTTTTGGTGGGCAAATGCCAGCCTTGGGGGCACACTTTTATGGCATCTGCAAAGGTATAAAGGCAGCCATAATGTTTAACAAAGTCAGCATCGGTATTGGTATCGGCATAGCAGGTAACAGAAGTGCCGTCTGTAGCCTGGTCGGTGGCCATATTTTTGGCCATCCATACTTGGCCGTTTATATTTACCGAATCAATTTTATCACCATCGCTACTCGCATCTTTGGCCTCGTCTGTTTTGCTATCACTCGGCTTTTGCGGCTCATTACCGGGGGCCGGTTTTTCCTCTTCATGGTTACCGCAGCCTATGGCCAAAAAAATGACTAGCCCGGCAAAAAGAAAGAGATGTTTACATTTTTTCATAATATTTCTCCATGTGCTTCACCTTAAAACCCAAACAAAAACAAGGAGAAGAGTAGCATAGTGGGAAAGGGATAGCAAGATGAAAATGTGGTTAAAGTTATTATGCGCCGGCCATGAGTTTCTGGAACTTGGCTTTGCTCACCCCGGCCTGCTCGGCAGCATCATCAATGGAAAGTAGGCCTTTTTTGACAAGACCGAAAAGAGTATCAAAAATACCTTCCTTTCTCCCTTCCTTTCTCCCTTCAACTCTCCCTTCTTCTTTAAACAAGTTCATGGCTTCTGTTTCATTATATTCGGTGAGTAACATGCCTTTTACCTCCGCTTGGTGAATCTCTAAAAATGGTTTTAAAATAAAATCACTTGGCATTTCACTTATAACTTTATTAACTGCCTCTTCGGCGCTCATACTTTTGCTATTTTCCCGAATTTTCTCGATAATCCAAGAATATTCCATAAGCGGTTTGCAAGCACGGGCCAAGTCTTTATTGTGGCCAAAGTTGATATTCAGCATTTTTACGGTGACTTCAATATCGGCCTTGGCCCCTTCCGGAAAAGCATCGGAAAGTTTTAAGAATTTTTCGTCCGGCTCTTCATCTTTGCCATTATAAAAGACCACAAACTTGGGCACCGGTAATTTGATGAGCGTTGCGCCGTATTTATTAAGGCGCTCTTTTTTTACATAGGCTTCAAAAATATTGCCAACATATTGCAAAAGCCTGAGCGGCATATTGGGGTTGTAGCTTGATTGCTGCTCGTAAAGACTCAGCTGGTTATCGATGATGAAGGAAACATCGTTGTGCATACCCAGGTAAAGGACTTCTTTGATGGTGGTAATTTCAATTTTGCTTGGGTCAGTATAATTAGAGCCGTTAACAGCATTATAAAGAGATAGCGTCCAAGCTCTATTTTCATTTGAGCCAAAAATAAAAGTAAATAGGCGATCTTTATACTCTTTTTGCAAGGTCATGGTTGCCTCCGACTTGCAGAGGAATTATAGCACATTTGGAGATGAATAGCCAAGTGGACAAAACTGCACTTCATGTATCTACCCTTAAAACACAAACAAAAACAAGGAGAAGAGTAGCATAGTGGGGAAGGGATAGCAAGGAGAAAACAAGCCAGCTGCCACCGTGCTCATCTTTCTTTGGTTTATTCTTCCTTTTGTCTATTCCCGCTTGACCCTAAAAGCTAAGAGAATTATTAAAGGGGCCACGGCTTTTGTGCCGCGTTTTAGGAGTGTTATATGTCGTTTACCGCTAATGAAATCCGCGAAATGTTTCTCTCTTTCTTTGAAGAAAAGGGCCACCGCCGCTGCCGTTCTTACCCGCTGGTGCCGCCGGGTGACCCCACCCTCTATTTTACCAATGCCGGCATGGTGCAGTTTAAAGATGTCTTTACCGGGGCTAAAGTGCTGGATTTTAAGCGGGCAACAACGGCCCAAAAGTGCCTGAGAGTGGCCGGTAAACACAACGACCTGGAAGAGGTGGGCGTAACCACCCGCCATCACACCATGTTTGAAATGCTGGGCAACTTTTCCTTTGGCGATTATTTTAAAAATGAAGTTATTCCCTGGGCCTGGGAGCTTTTGACCGAGCGCTATAAACTCGATCCCAATCGCCTCTATGCCACCGTTTTTGCCGGTGAAGGCGATATTCCGCGCGATACCGAAGCCGAGCATATTTGGCGCGATGTCATTGGCCTGCCCGCCGAGCGGGTGCTCTTTTTTGGTGCCAAAGACAACTTTTGGTCTATGGGCGAGACCGGCCCCTGTGGCCCCTGCTCGGAAATCCTCTATGACCAGGGGCCGGGCGTGGTGCCCTGTAATAATCCACACTGCGACCCAACTTGTGATTGCGGGCGCTATCTGGAGATTTGGAATCTCGTCTTTATGCAATTTAACCGCAATGAAAAGGGCGAGATGCAGCCGCTGCCGCGCCCCTCTATTGATACCGGCCTGGGCCTGGAGCGCATTGCCGCTATTTTGCAAGGCGAGCACAGTAATTTCCATAGCGATATTTTTATGCCGCTCATTAACAAGGTGGCCGAGCTGGCCGGTAAGAGCTATGGCCGCTCGCAAAGTGCCGACGATATTTCCATGCGCGTCATTGCCGACCACTCAAGGGCTACCACTTTCCTCATTGCCGACGGCGTTTTGCCCTCCAACGAGGGGCGCGGTTATGTCTTGCGCCGCATTATGCGCCGCGCTATCCGCCATGCCCACCGCCTAGGCATAAAAGAGCTCTTTATGGCGGTTATGGCCGAAGAAGTGGCGCGGCAAATGGGCGATGTTTATGAAGAACTCACCAAAAACCTCTCTTTTGTCAAAGAGGTGGTAAATGCCGAAGAAAAGGCTTTTAGAAAGACTATTGATAACGGCCTGAAACTTTTGGGCAAAGCGGTAGAAGAGGCGCGGGCCTCTGGGCGCGACATCCTGGACGGAGCCACTATTTTTAAACTCTACGATACTTACGGCTTCCCCATGGATTTGACCCGCGTTATTGCCGCTGAAGAGAAGATGCACCTTGATGAAGCCGGTTTTGAAAAAGAGATGGAGGCGCAGCGCAAACGGGCCGGCGCTTTTAAATCCACTCAGGCGACCGCCGAGATTTATCAGGCACTCTCCCGCGCTCTCGGCAAAATCGAATTTATCGGCTATCCTCATGAGAGTAAGCCCTTAAACGAGAGAAAGGAGCAGTGGGAGCGGCGCACTGTTTCGGATAAAAGCTATATCGGCTCAAAAAGCCAAATTGCCGCCATTTTGCACGAGAGCCAGCTCTCGCAGGATGCGGCTATTAGTGCCGGTGAGCGCTTTGAAGTGGTTGTCTCCCCGGCGCCCTTTTATGGCGAAAGCGGCGGCCAGGTGGGCGATATTGGCTACATTTGGCTAAAAGAGGCGGCCGAGCCGACTTTGAAAGTAATTAATACCATTAAGCCGGTGGAAGGGCTTATTATCGCCCAGGTGGAAGCGCTTACTGCTTGTGAACTAACTGTCGGCACGGCGGTTTTTGCCGCTTATGATGAAGATCGGCGCCTGAGAATTCGCGCTCATCACAGCGGCACGCACCTTTTGCAAGGCGGCTTGCAGCACATTTTGGGCGACCATGTGCGCCAGTCCGGTTCTATGGTTTCAGATGAGAGATTGCGCTTTGATTACAGCCACTTCTCGCAGCCTACCAATGAGCAGCTCGCCGCTGTGGAAGATTTTGTCATGGCTCGTGCCGCCACCCCGCACGAGGTGGTGACCGAGGTGCTGCCATACGATGAAGCGGCCAAAAAGGGCGCCATGATGCTTTTTGGCGAAAAGTATGGCGATGTGGTGCGCGTGGTAACTATGGCCGATTCCATGGAATTTTGCGGCGGTACCCATGTGGCTTCCACCAAGGAGGTGGCTCCGCTCATTATTATAAAGGACGAGGCTCTTTCGGCCGGAGTGCGCCGTATTGAGGCTCTCGCCGGCGCGGCGGCGCGCGACAAGGTGGCCTTTTACCATGACTGGCTCTATAACGTGCTGGTAAAAGCCATGGGCGGCGCCAGCCAGCCCAAAGAGGTAGATGGCGGCGAAGGGCAACTTAGCGCCATTAGAGCCGCTGTGGAAAAGCTGCGCCAACGGGGCGAAGAGCTTTCCGGCAACTTAGCGGGCCTGATTGACCAGGAAGTGGCAGTGCTCTCGGCCGAAAAAATGAGCGCCGCCGCGCCGGACGAAGTGCTAAAAATATGGCGCGCCGATCGCCAGCTCTTGCAAGAATTACAGCAAATTTTAAATGGCAAAGTAAATGAGCTGGATAGCGCACTCGATGCTTTAGAAAATGACAACCCGCTGGCTAAATCTCTCTTAAAAGTGCTGGTTACTTTGCGCAAGCTGGTAAATACCGGCGAAGAGCTTTTAAAGCAAAAAGCCGCCGCCGCTGCCGATAACCTGGCCGATGACCTTTTGGCAAAGGCCGAAAAAGTTGGCGATATTACTATTGTTTCCGGCCGCGTTGACCAAATCGGGGCCGGAGAGCTGCGCAATTTGGCCGATCAAATTCGTTCCAAGAACGATAAAGTTATTCTCTGCCTGGTGCGCAAAGCCGATAAGGTGAATATTCTAGTGGCATTAAGCGCCGCTCTCACCAAAGAGTATAATAGCGGCAAGATAGTGGGCGAGCTGGCGGCTATTGTGGGCGGCCGCGGCGGCGGTAAGCCGGATTTGGCGCAGGCCGGCGGCAGCGATGTAACTAAAGCCGACGAAATTATCCCCGCCTTTTTGCAAATAGTTAAAAAATAATTGCCCCTGCTTTGCGGGGTATGGCTGGCCATTAAAAGCCTGGTGATCGGACAGCACAAGCGGAAGGCATTGGCACTAGGGAAAAGCGGGGCATCGGTAGCTAGTTGTTAATTGTGATTTTATGGCGTTATTATCTGGAGTACCTGGCCACTTTTGCCAGCTTAATGAAACAGCCCGCGATGGCCGTGGCCGTGATGCTTACTGCGGTGCCGGTGCACTTTTTCGCCGGCTTTCAATAACATAATATCGCCGGGGGTCAAGGTACCATCACTATTTCTATAATCATCACTACTGCTATCTTGTTGGCCAAAGTGCTCGTTAGGATGGAAGAGATAATAAATAAGGCCGTGTTCGGTACGTGATTCCGGATGGGTAAACGAATAGCCAGTGAGTATCATAATAACAAAATCTACCGCATAAATACCGAGCGCAATAATTAAACCTACCAAACAGAAGGCTACTATGCAAAGAATAGTGCCTACTACTCCACCATCTTTATCAGTTGTGCCGTCTCCTTGCGTAGTAGGCTCTGTCACAGTGTCAGCCGGCGTGGCCAGCAATTTATCATCAGCGGGTTTAACTGTTTCCGCCTCCGCATTGGTACTCACCATTTTTACCGCCTTTAATACCGCTTCTTTCTGCTCTTTCTCCGATACTCCGGCCTCTTTAGCGCTAAAATCAAATATCCCTTTGACAACGCTGCTTAGCTTCTCCACGCTCATCTTTTGGGAGAGGGCGGAGAATTTATTTCCCAGCTCATCTTGCGAATCACTAAGGCTTTTAAGGAGCTCATCTTTTTGGCCAAGCGTTTTTTTCTTTACCGCTAACACTTTGTTCTTTTGTAATAATTCTGCCGTTTTTTGATACATGGCATCGGTAGCGCTATCTTCCCCCGCCAGGCTATCGCTGGCGCTATCAGCCAAATCGCCCAAAGTCTTTTTAATGGTTTCCAAAATAGCAGCCACTTGGCCCAAATCTTCCTCCGGCAGCTTTTCGGCCATATTTAGGGCTTTTTGCTTAAGATTTTGCGCCTTAGCCATAGCTGCTTCGCTGCTGCCGTCCAGGTTATTTTTTATGGCCGCCGCGGAATCTATAGCCTTCTTGGCACTCTCTTTGGCGCTATCCACCATTTGGCCCACATCCGGCACCTCGCCGCTCAGCGAAATTTTCAGGCTACCGATGCCGAGTTCCAGCTTTTTTTCGCCGGAAGCCGCTTCTGCTGCCTGGTTACTTTCCGCCGGCTTCTTGCGCGAGCAGCCGGCCGTGGTTACCGAGGAAAAAGCCAGCAAAGTAATGAGTGTAACCATTTGGCCAAAGGTGCTTTTTAAAATAAAGGTGAGTATTTTCTTTCTATCTGTTTTGGGCATATTAAGCTCCCTACCTGTGCTTGCTCTTTGGCTAATAATTATTTAATAGCCGCATATCTTTGCCATCTCATAGCAGAAAAGTGCCGTAGTGAGCAAGTGGGGGCAAAATGGAGAGTGCAAATGGCAATTTTTGCCCAATATGATGCAGAAGATGTGAGCGCAGACTTTCAGCATTTTTGAGCTTGATTAATAAATATGTTGCTTTTTATACTTCCCCCGCGAAGTGGCCAGATATCTTTAAGGCCAACTAACTTTTTTTAGGAGCAAGAATTTGCCCGCAAATTAGAGCCCCAAAATTAATGCGCTGCCTTAGCTGCCGGCCTTTTTTTTAGTGTTAGTGCAGCTATGAGCGGCAGGCTCTTTAAGGTGTTAGATGCAAGATAATAATTGGCTGGATGAGCCCGCTGGCAGCCGGCGCTATTTTGGCTTTCAATGGCATATTACCGATAGATGCAATTTGCGCTGTAAGCACTGTTACCAGGATAGCTATTCGCCGGAAAGTGAGCTCCCGGCGGCGGCTCTTATGGCGATGGTGCAAAAGATCTTTCATACTTTGCCAGAGAGTGAAATAGAGATCAATCTCACCGGCGGCGAGCCGCTCTTTTATCCGGAGATTTTTGACCTTTTGGAGCGGCTCGCCGCCTATCCGCGCCTTACTGAGCTCAATATTATCACCAATGGCACCCTGATAGACCGAGCTATGGCCCGCCACCTGGCCTCTTTGCCGCAAATATCGGCCATCAAAATATCCCTCGAAGGAGGGGGCGCCGCTGAAAATGACGCCATTCGCGGGGCCGGCCATTGGCAAAAGCTCTTAAGAGCCATAGAAGCGCTTAAAGCGGAAGATATACCCATTGTTCTCATGGTTACCCTTTCGGCGCATAATTACAAAAGCATTGGCGCTATTGCCGATTTTGCCTATAGGGAGCAGCTCTCCGGTGTAATATTTGAGCGTTTTGTA